>NZ_JBQCWU010000007.1:0-87372 GCF_051957095.1 Neisseria sp. P0020.S003
TTACTACAACCGGGAGCGTTGCAGTTTGAAATTGAAAAAGCTGAGTCCTGTCGCATACAGAACCCAGCTTGCACAGAGCGCCTGAAAAGGCTTTTATGAGTGTCCAAGATTTGGGGGCCAGTTCAAAGTTTTCAGACGGCCTTAAGTTTAAGAAGTCATACCGGAGTTATTTGGCTGCTTCGGCTTTTTCGCCTTCTTTAGCAAAGTATTTGGCGTAAATTTTGTCGTATTCGCCACTTTCGCGTACTTTTTTCAGCGCATCGTTCAACATTTTGATGGTTGCTTCGTCGCCTTTGCGTGCAGCGATGCCGTAGTTTTCGATAGTGAAGTCAGGCAGGGAGATGAAATCCAAGCCTTTGGTCGGGTTGTTTTTCACATAGTTGGCAATGACTGCGCTGTCGCTGACGACGGAATCCAGACCGCCGTTTTCCAATTCTTTGATAATCAGAGGAACGCTTTCAAAGCGGGCGATTTTCGGATTGTCGTTACCCAAGAGTTTGGAAACGGAGAAGTCGCCGGTGTAGCCGGTTACCACGCCGACTTTGGCCATGTTTTTCAGGTCTTCGGAAGAAGCCACTTTTTTGCCTTTTGGAACGAGGACGACTTGGGTGATTTCAAAGTATGGATCGCTGAAGAGCATGCTTTGTTTGCGGTCGTCAGTGATGGTTACGCCGGACATAACGATGTCCACGTCGCCGTTGTTCAAAGAAGGGAAGAGGCTTTCCCATGGCTGGTGTTTGAATTCGACTTTGAAGTTGCCGGCTTTAGCCATGGCATTCATCAAGTCAACGTCAAAACCTTCCACTTTGCCGGCAGAATCCAAAGATTCAAATGGGGCAAACTCGGCGTTGGAGCCGACACGGTACACTTTATCGGCAGGAGCAGAGGCATTATTGCTTTGACCGCCGCAGGCAGTCAGGGCAAGGGCGGAGCAAGCGAGGGCAGTGGCCAGCCATTTTTTCATGTTCATGATATGTGCTTTCTTAATAAAATGTTAACGGATAAAATCTTAGTTTAGCATAATTTTGTGAACAAACTAGCTGAAATTAGTGGTCTTTTTCTCGGAAAAATGCGTAGGTTACGTCATGGAAGAGGTCGGTGTGCGGACTGTCTTCGTAGCTCAATTCCGCCAACGCATCTTCAAAGGCAAGCTGGATGGATTCTACGGCATCGTTGGCCATGTCGGAGGGCAGGGAACGGATAAGGCCTTTGAGTGCGGTAGCGAGGACGTGGTTTTGCATACGCAAAGTGTCGTTGGCTTCTTCCAGATATTCGAGGCGTTGTTCGATGCTGCTCATGATGTATCCTTGGGTATTAAATAAAATAGTGATTATATAGCGAATTAATATTAAAATGTGACGCTTGCGCCGGCTTGCCGGATATGTCCAACTATCGGCCGTATTTCAAGTGATTTTAGGCTTGAATGCGGTTCACAATAAAAATGAAAAAACGAGATTATTATGGAAAACAACCGTCTTGATCCCACAGCCCTCGAGGAAGAAGACCTGAATTGGGAAAAACGCCTGGAAAGATTGCGTCAGGCACGACAATTTAATACTGCGCCGACTCATGCGCCATTGGTCAAAAAATCGGACGAAGCTGTCGATGCCGCGCCCAAAACCGCGCCTAAAAAAGAATATAAATTGGATGCTGACAATCGTGAGAAAGTATTGGAAGAGTATTTGTACCGCTGGCAGTTGGAACACAATACTGCCCTTGCCGACGATGGCGAAGCAGTGGAAACCGATGCGATGGTGGTTTTACAGGACAACTGGTTGAGTGCGCAATCGGCATTGCAGGCAGCGGCTTCAGAGCGTCACATTGAATCAACCCGCACCGTCAGACTGAATCCGAAATCAGGTGCCGTAGATTTTGATGTGCCTGAAGTGGAAGAAACTGAAAAACCGGAAAATGATGATGCGGAAGCGGCTGAAGAGGCGGTTTCAGACGGCCTTGAACAAGAACCGGCCATCAATGTCCATATCAATGTATTGAACCCGCAAGCGATTGGCCGTCGGGAAGTATTCTGCGTTTCTGAAAAAGATTTGACCGAGCGTCTGATCAAGCGTTTGCGCCCCCATGTGGCCGATGCAGTCAACGGCATGATTCGGATTGCCGTACAAAAACAAATGGCCTTGTTCACTTACCAGTTGCAGCAAATGCTGAACGAGCAGGCGCCGGGCTTGGTGGAGGATGTGTTGGAACACAACGTCAAACGTATTTTGGACGATATGAAGACTGAAATGAAATACCGCCGTTGAGTATCCAGGCCGTCTGAAAAGTTTCAGGCGGCCTTTGGCGTAAATTTCCCTTAAAATTTTACGAAGCGTGTATAATAGCGACTCACGTTTTCGTGATAAATATCCTTTCTAAATAGTTGATATGCCCGATGCAGAATCGGGCATTTTTTTTGAGATTGTTATGAATAAAAATAAAATCATTGTATTGCTGATTGCTTTGGTTGCCGTATTTGCCTATAACAAAATGCAAAACAAGCAGCTAGTACAATCGCAGAATCAGCAGAAAATAGAAGCTGTTCAAAAACAAAATAATGCGGGTAAAAAGAATGCCGATACGGCTCAGCAGCAAATCGGTTCGGGCAAAGAATCAGCCGAAGCGGTTTTGAAACAGGCGTTTGAAAACGAGCAAAGCGATATTCAGGTTGAGGGCGAGGGCACGGTATGGAAAACCCTGCCGGATGACAACAAAGGTACGCGCCATCAACGCTTTATCTTGAAGCTTTCCAGTGGTCAAACGCTTTTGGTGGCACACAATATCGATTTGGCCGACAAAATCAAAGGCTTGAAAAAAGGTGATAAAGTAGCGTTTTACGGCGAATATGAATGGTCGGAGCAGGGCGGCGTTATCCATTGGACGCATCATGATCCGGCAGGCCGTCATGAAGACGGTTGGTTGAAGCACGGCGGACAGATTTATCAATAACCGTTCAGACGGCCTCCTGCTTGAAAGATGACAGGAATAAGCGCAAAATGTTAACAAATTAAACAGGCGTATTGTTTACTGCGCCCTTCGCAACATACAGTAGATTGAAAAACAAATGAGCAAAAAACTTCATCCTCAAACGCTTGCCATCCGTAGTGGCAAAGAGCAAACCGAATATTATGAACACAATCAGGCTCTGTTTTTGACCAGCAGCTTCATGTGGGAAAACGCCCAACATGCGGCTGATTTGTTTTCTAAAAAAATCAAAGGTTTTACTTATACCCGTACGGCCAATCCGACTACTGCCGCCTTTGAAAAACGCATTGCCGCATTGGAGGGCGCAGAGCGCGCGGTGGCCACTTCGACCGGTATGTCCGCGATTCAAGCAGCGTTTTTTACCTTCTTGAAAGCCGGTGATCATGTTATTTCCAGCCGCAGTCTGTTTGGTACAACTGTCGGTTTTATCAATAACATCGTAACTAAGTTCGGCATCGAGGTCAGCCATGTATCGCCGGTTGATGTAGACGAATGGAAAGCGGCAATCAAGCCCAATACCAAACTGTTTTTCTTGGAAACCCCGTCCAACCCTTTGGGCGAAGTTGCCGACTTGGAAGCGTTGGCCGAACTGGCACACAGCATCGGCGCGCTTTTGGTGGTGGACAACAGCCTCTTGTCGCCAGCCGGTTCGCAGCCTTTGAAGCACGGTGCGGATATTTCCGTGTCTTCCGCAACCAAAGCGATTGACGGTCACGGCCGCGTGATGGGCGGCGTGTTAGCGGGTTCGGAAGAATTGATGACGCAGGTCGCCGTTTACTGCAACTCTTGCGGGCTGGCGATGTCGCCGTTTAACGCATGGCAGTTGTTGAGCGGCGTGGAAACCCTGTCGCTGCGTATGGAAAAACAGTTCGACAACGCCCTAAAAATCGCCCAATGGCTGCAAGCGCAGCCACAGGTTCAAGCCGTGTACTACACCGGATTGCCCGACCATCCGCAGGCGGAGCTTATCCGCAAACAGCAAAACGGCGGCGGCATCGTCATCGGCTTTGAAGTCGCCGACCAAGAAGCCGCGTGGAAAGTCGTCGACAGTGTCGAACTTTTCTCTCGTACCGCCAACCTCGGCGACGTGCGCTCGACCATTACCCATCCGTGGACAACAACCCACGGCCGTATGCAGCCTGAAGAAAAACTTGCCGCCAATATCCGCCCGGGCTTGGTGCGCCTGTCTATCGGCTTGGAATACGTTGACGATTTGATTGAAGATTTGAAACAAGTCTTGAACAAATAAGTTCAAAAAAGATATTTCAGACGGCCTGTTGCGGTAAGGCCGTCTGAAGTTTATGAACACACATCTGAACCATACAAGGAAAGAATATGACTGAAGCAGAATTCGCCTCATGGGCAATGAAAATCCTACTGAGCGGCCTGATTATCTTTTTGGGCTTTATCGTTTGGAACTTGGGTAAAGAATCCAAAGCCGGCAAATTCGGCATTGCCATGCTCTTCTTGGTTTTGGGCTTGGGTGTGTTTGGATTCGTATTTAAAGAATTGCTGATTAGCTTTTTGGTATTGCCGAAGTAAGCAGAAAGTTTGTAGATAGAACAAGGCCGTCTGAAAATGTTCAGACGGCCTTTTTAATTATTTTTTACTAAGAGTTTCAATTAAATTTTGTAACATTTTAATTTCGTTATCTTTTTGTAGAATTAATTCATTTTTATGAATTAGTTGTAATTTCAGTTTATCAATTTCATGTATCATTTCATCTAAATTATAATTGTTGTTATTTTGGTAGCGACTATTTTCATTAATTAAATAAATTGCACTTTTATAATTAATGGATACTAAATCGGCTACTTCTATATCAAAAACTGCTGCAATTTTTTTTAGTTTGGCAAAGTTAAGTCCTCGTTCACCTCGTTCAATTTTTGCATAACCTGTTGTTGAAATATTTAGTTTTTCGGCCATTTCTTTTTGGGAAAAGTGATTAAACTCACGTAACATCCTTATTTTCTCATTAATTTCCATTTTGGGTTTCTTTTGTAACAAAATGGGTAGTTATTATATACAAATAGGGTAAGGTTTTAAAGATATTAAATTGTATAATTTCAAAACTCATTATTCATAATAGATGAGTGGTTTAATGTTGTCATTTACAATATATTACTAAGGAAATGAAGATGTCTGGAAAGTTGCCTACGAATCAGCCAGCTAATAAAACAGGTGGACCAGTTGTAAAGACAGGCCCAACAGCAGGTCAAGTTCGTTCACGAAATTCTGATGGTCAATGGCGTGCTAAGCGCAGTGATGCTGGTAAGACTAAAAAATAAGGAGTAGAAAATGGGTTTGTTAGAGAATTTGCTAAAAAAACAGTTCAGAATAATGAACGAGCATCGAGATTGCTAGATAAACATGGTCATGGTGATTCTGAAAAAGCAGCCAGACTTAGAGAACACACAGATAAAGTTAATGAAAAGCTTAAAGAATATGAGGAGCGTCGAAGGTAAATTAGAACAAGGCCGTCTGAACATTTTTTCAGACGGCCTTTTCCTTTTGATTTGAAATTTAAATTACGCCCAATTCTTGCAAGCCGCGTAATACGCCGTCTTCATCGACACTTGGGCAGACGAATTGTGCGGCCGCTTTGGCTGCTTCTTCGCCATTGCCCATGGCAACGCCAAAGCCGACGGTTGACAGCATTTCCAAGTCGTTGAAGCTGTCGCCGAATGCCATTACTTTGCTCATATCAATGCCCAGTTTTTCCACTGCATGGGCGATGCCCCGTGCTTTTGAACCTTCTTTGCGCAACAGGTCTACAGCATATTCATGCCAGCGGACGGTTTTGAAGCCGTGTTGCCGGGTCAGCGGTTGCAGGATTTTTTCTTCTTCCTTATCCACAAAGACCAACATTTGATAAACAGGCTGTTTGCGGAAATATTCTTTGTCCGTCAGGAAGTTGGGCAGGATATGTGATAAGCCTTCGACAACGCGCGGAGAGTTGGAGGAGACGGCAATTTCTTGGTTGTTGACGAATGCGTAGTCTATTTTATGTTGTTCAAGCAAGTTAATGGCGGTTTTGATGTCGGCAATGTCCAAGGGGTAACTTTGCAGGGGTTCACCGCGAAAGGAAATATATTGGCCGTTGATGGTAACGAGCATGTCGATACCACATTCTTGAATCAAGGCTTTGACTTTGGCA
Organism: Neisseria sp. P0020.S003; assembly: GCF_051957095.1. Classification (NCBI taxonomy): domain Bacteria; kingdom Pseudomonadati; phylum Pseudomonadota; class Betaproteobacteria; order Neisseriales; family Neisseriaceae; genus Neisseria; species Neisseria sp. P0020.S003. Next base: position 6,137 of record NZ_JBQCWU010000007.1, read on the forward strand.
GGCATGGCGGCTTCCGGACGGCCGGTGGCAATGGCAGTCAAAATGCCTTTGGCTTTCAATGCGTGCATGGCTTGGGCAACCGAAGGACGCAGGGTATCCGTGTATTTGCGGTAGAGGGTGTCGTCGATGTCAAAGAAGATGATTTCAGGGTTGTTCATGGTTTACTCGTTGGGCTGGGTATACACAGCTTTCATTGAAAATTGTGTGAACAGCTTGTGTATAAATCGGTTTAGTATTTGATTGCTATTATAAAAATAAGTTCTGATTAAAATTTAGGCAGTTTTGTTTTGAGAATAAAGCGAAAAGTTATTCACAATAGGCCGTCTGAAAATTTGGTTTTCAGACGGCCTTGTTTTAAGCAATCAAACGGATATTTTCTTTGTCCTGCCTGAATTTGTTTTTAATCACCAGAGGCAGGCTGCTGTCGAAATACCAGCTTCCATCAGGCAATGCCAACGCGCCGCCGGCACAGAGCAGGGTAATGCTGTTTCCGGTCAGGGGATCGGTTTCGGTAATTTCAATTTCGTGCGCTTTGCCCCAATCGGTTACGGGGAGTAGGGCGGCAAGCTCGGTAATGCGTTGGTTTTGATGTTTGATACCGTTTAGCTGGCGGCAGTTGCCATTGCATTTTCCGACGGCCTCGACAGGGCAGGGTTCGCCTTTTGCGTAGCTGGTCGGCAAAATGTTGAGCGAATCTGGGCAGAGTCTGTGTTCTTGCGACCATTGCATCAAAGCGCGTTTGGCTGCTTTTTTATGGGCAAACAAACCGTAAGGGCGCCAATTTTTGGTGCCGCTGTTTAACAAGACGATGCGTGCTTGAAGGCTGCCGTGTTCGTCAGCGATAAAGCGGACGGTAGAAAACGATGTGGACTTTTCAGACGGCATCAGTTGGTATTCCTGCATGGTCTGGGCTTTGAGCCATAATGTATGGAGCTGTCCGACTGCCGGAATAAAACGGATGGAGGCTGCGGCTTTAATGTGCGGCGGTAGTTTTTTGCTGTGCAGCAGGGTGGCGGTTTCACTGTATGCGCGTTCGTGTGCTTCAATGGCTTGGGCTTTGCCGAAATGGTCAAACCAAACCAATACGCCGTAACTGTCGGGCAGGGCATAGAGCTGTTGTGCGAGCGAATCAGGCAGCCAAGTGGGTAACATTTTCGGATTCATCAATACTCGGACATGTTCGTCCCATTGTTGATGATTTTTTTCTGTCAGACTTAATTCGAGATAATCACACAATGCGGCAACATCGGTCATGGCGCGGTGGCGGTTGGCCGTCTGAATGCCGGTGCGTTCGATAATGCTGTCGAGGCTGTGTTTGTAAAACTCAGGATAGAGACGGCGAGACAGCTGCACCGTACAGAGCGAGGGTGCGGCAAAGTCAGTATGGATACGGGCAAACTCGTGGCGCAGGAAGGTGTAGTCAAAGCGGCTGTTGTGGGCAACAACTACTGCCCCTTGCAACAGCGGCAACAAATCGGCTGCAATATTGGCAAAGACAGGCGCGTTTTTCACCGTTTCATCATGAATCCCGGTCAGTCTGGCAACGAATTCGGGAATGCTGCGGCAAGGATTGACCAATTGCTCGTAATGTGTGGCGCGTCCTTGCTCAAAACGAACAAGGGCGACTTCCGTTATCCTGTCCTGATAGAAATTTCCACCGGTCGTCTCCAAATCCACCACGACCACAGGCCGTCCTAAACGGGAAAATGCTTCGGATAAGAGCGGCCAGCGTGCGAAATCTGACATTTTATTCTCTGTAAATTCAATAGCAAATGCGCATTTTACACGCTGTCTGAAAGTTTTCCAAATAAAACGCTTGACAGTAAATAGCCCTTTCTTTATAATCCAAATCTTTCTTTATGCACCCGTAGCTCAGTTGGATAGAGTATCTGGCTACGAACCAGAGGGTCGGGCGTTCGAATCGCTCCGGGTGCGCCACAGAAAATCTCAGCGCCCATCGTCTAGCGGTTAGGACATCGCCCTTTCACGGCGGTAACCGGGGTTCGATTCCCCGTGGGCGTGCCAGTTTATAAAAAAGCGCAATCTGTTTCGGATTGCGCTTTTTTGCGTCTATCGGTTTTGAAATGATTTGAACCTATCTTTTATCTGCTAATGCAGGTTGGCGTTTGTCATAATCTACTAAAAGCATTTATTATTACATATCTAATAATCATAATTTAAGGGAAAACGTTCATGGTGTGGCGGTTTGTGTTGCCTGCTTGGGTGGTGGGGGTAGTGCTTTCATTTGCGTTGCCGTTTGTGCCGTCATGGTGGATTTGGTTGTCTGTAATCATTGTTACGCTTGCGTTGTGTCGAAGATTTACTGTGGCTTGGTTGGTGCTGGCCGTCTGCATGGGCATGGCGTTTGGAGTGTGGCGGACCGGGCTGGTTTTGGCTGGTCAATGGCCTTTGGGGGAAGTGGTGGCTAAAGTTTTGACGGTTGAAGTGGCGGATATGCCGCGTGATGATGGTCGGCGCGTGCAGTTTGCGGCAAGGGCTTGGGATGATCGTGGGCAGGCTTTTGATTTGATGTTGTCGGATTATCAGCGGTGTGATTGGGCGGTGGGCAGCAGGTGGTCTGTATCGGCGCGGGTAAGGCCGGTGATCGGTGAAGTGAATGTGCGCGGTTTGAACCGTGAAACCTGGGCTTTGGCCAATGGTATTGATGGCATGGGTACTTTGGGGCGTGACAGAAAACTCGTGCGGCAAGGTGGCGGTTTCGGTTTGGCTAATATGCGTGATGCGGTAAGCCGGAGTTGGCAGAGAACAGGGGATAAGTATCCTGAGTTTTCAGACGGCATAGGGCTGATGCGTGCTTTGAGTATTGGCGAGCAGTCGGCATTGCGGCCGCCTTTGTGGCAGGCATTCCGTCCTTTGGGGCTGACGCACTTGGTCAGTATTTCGGGCTTGCATGTGACGATGGTGGCAGTATTGTTTGCCTGGCTGATTAAGCGAATTTTCCGTTCTTTACCGTGGATTCCGGCGAAACCGCGTGTGTGGATATTGGCCGGCGGTGTTGCCGGTGCTTTGTTTTATGCGCTTTTGGCAGGTTTTTCCGTGCCGACGCAACGCAGTGTGTTGATGTTGGCTGCGTTTGCATGGGCATGGTGGCGCGGCAGTGGCGGCTCGGGCTGGACGGCGTGGTGGCAGGCTTTGGCCGTTGTTTTGTTGTTGGATCCGTTGGCAGTATTGGGCGTGGGAACTTGGTTGTCTTTCGGTTTGGTTGCTGCTTTGATTTGGGCTTCATCAGGCCGTCTGAAAGAGTCGGGCTGGCGTTTGGCTGTACGGGGGCAATGGGCGGCAACTGTATTGTCGGTGGTATTGCTGGGCTATTTGTTTGCTTCGTTGCCTTTGCTCAGTCCGTGGGTTAATGCGCTGGCTATTCCTTGGTTTTCTTGGGTGTTGACGCCGTTGGCTTTGCTGGGTTCGGTTTTCCCGTTTGAGCTTGTCCAGTTGCTAGCGGCATTTCTGGCGGAATATACTTTACGCGGTTTGGTATGGCTGGCTACGGTATCGCCTGAATTTGCCGTCGCAGCGGCACCTGTGCCTTTGCTGGTGTTGGCGATAATGGCGGCTTTGCTGTTATTGCTGCCTAAAGGAATGGGCTTGAAACCTTGGGCATGTCTGGTTTTATTGGGTTTTGTGTTTTACCGTCCTGCCAAGCTGGAGGAGGGGGTGGCAAGAGTTACGGTGATGGATGCAGGGCAAGGTTTGTCGGTATTGATACAAACGCGTAACCGCAATCTTTTGTTTGATACGGGAACGGAGCAAGTGGCGCAAACAGGTATTGTGCCGAGTTTGAACGCTATGGGTGTGCGCCGTTTGGACAGCCTGATTTTGTCGCACCATGATATTGACCATGACGGTGGTTTTCAAAGTATAGCGGCTGTCGGTACCGATAAATTGCTTGCCGGACAACCTGAGTTTTATCCGAATGCAGAGTTTTGCCAAGAAGACAAATGGCAATGGGACGGCGTAGATTTCGAGTTGCTCAGGCCGTCTGAAAATACGGGCAAGGAAGATAATGATCAAAGCTGCGTATTGCGTGTCGTGGCAAACGGCAAAGCCTTGTTGATAACCGGCGATTTAGGTGTGAAGGGCGAGGCCGGTTTGATTGAGAAATACGGCAATGCGCTGTATAGCCAAGTGTTGATATTGGGCCATCACGGCAGCAGCACGGCTTCGTCGGGCAGCTTTCTGCATACGGTTTCGCCGCAATATGCCGTGGCATCCAGCGGCTATGCCAATGCCTACAAACATCCGACCGTTGCCGTACAAAATCGTGTCCGCGCACACGGTATTACTTTGTTGAGAACTGATTTGTCAGGCGCGTTGGTGTTTGCTTTGGGACAGGGCGATATATTTCAAGGCCGTCTGAAAAAGGATAAGTTTTATTGGCAGAAGAAACCGTTTGAGTAAAAAGGATCAAAGGTCGTCTGAAAGATTTTTCAGACGGCCTTAATATTTTTTATTAACGGGCATTATCCAAATTTTGTGTGAATCCAATTGTGGATAGTTTGGTTTGATATTTGATAATAAAGAATAAATTAATTTTGATGAAAAAATAGGCAGTTTAAAAATAAGGTAATAATCACAAAGTTATGAGTAATTATCGGCTGATGTTTGTTTTAAAGTTTAAGGCCGTCTGAACCTGATATTTCATGTTCAGACGGCCTTAAACTTATATAATATCCGACCTATCTGTTTAAAAAGGCAACCCCCATGAACACCATACGCACTAAAATTTGCGGTATTACCCGACCTGAAGACGCGCTGGCCGCGGCCGAATTGGGCGCGGATGCCATCGGGCTGGTATTTTACATCAAGAGTAAACGGGCGGTGAGTATTGAGCAGGCGCAGGCGGTTGTGAAAAACCTGCCGCCGTTTGTATCGGTAGTGGCCTTGTTTGTGAATGAAAACGAGCAAATCATCCGCGAGATTTTGCGTCAGGTGCCGATAGATGTGATTCAGTTTCACGGCGATGAAGACGATGATTTTTGCCGTCGGTTTGACCGCCCATATTTGAAGGCTGTGCGCGTACAGTCCGCTGCCGATATTCAGACGGCCTGTGCCAAATTTCCGAATGCCCGAGCCTTGCTGTTTGATGCTTATCATCCGACCGAATACGGCGGTACGGGACAAAGTTTCGATTGGACCATGTTGCACGGCAATATCGGCAAACCATGGATACTTGCCGGCGGATTGACTGCAGAAAACGTTGCCGAAGCGGTAAAAATCAGTGGCGCGGCGGCGGTGGACGTGTCCGGCGGCGTGGAAATCTCCGGCGGGATTAAGAGCAGGGAGAAAATGGCGGCGTTTATTCAGGCAGTAAAGGCCGTCTGAAGATTTGTTTGAATGAAAAGTAACCGGAATACAGATATGCAAGAGCCAATCATCGAGTCTCACCCCTTCGCAGCCTTATTGCCGCCGCAGGCAACGGTCATGATGATGGGAACGTTTCCGCCTAAAGAAGAAAAACACGCGATGCAGTTTCATTATCCGAATTTTCAAAACGATATGTGGCGTGTGTACGGGCTGGTGTTTTTCGGCGATGCGGCGCATTTTCAAAAGCAGGGCAAAAAAGCGTTTGATGCCGATAAAATCAAAGCGTTTTTAAGTGAAAAGGGGATTGCATCCTGTCCGACCGTATTAAAGGCAATACGCGAACATGGCAATGCTTCGGATAAGTTTTTAAAAGTGATAGAAACCGTCGATTTGGCAGCAGTATTGGCGCAAATGCCTGAGTGCCGTCATCTTTGCACCACCGGTGGCAAGGCAACCGAAGTTTTGTTGGAGATTCAGGGCAGCGGTATGAAAATGCCGAAGACAGGCGAAACAGTGCCGTTTCCTTATGCAGGACGTGATTTAACTCTGACGCGCCTGCCTTCGACTTCGCGTGCCTATCCTTTGAGTTTGGCGAAAAAAGCGGCGGCGTATCGGGCTTTTTTTGAAATGGCTGGATTGACTGTTTTTCAGGAGTAGGGTGATGGACCGTTATGAAATTTCTGTAATGACGTTTATGGCTTTGTGGTGGCTTTTTAATGTCGTCTCAGTGTGGTTGAAGGGCAAACAATGGCATATCAAGGTATTGTTGGGCGGAACGCTTTTATATGTGATACAAATACCTGCAGTCATTATGTCTGTTAACGGCCTTAATTGGATATTTTTGAACGTAAGCACTATAAATACCAATGAGTTGATTATTGCTTTGCTTGTGCTTAACTTTTTGGGTTGGTGGTGGCTGGCACTGTGGCTGGGGATGTTGGCATTAAAACTATGCCTGAGAAACAAAAACGAAGAAAAATATATCGCGCCGCCGTTGGGTACGGCATTAGTTGCAACATCGAGCTGTACACTGTTGTTCCTATTTTATCTGCTGATATTATTATTCAATTAGTTGCCGACAAGATGAATGGAAAACGGCTATAATTGCTGACAATTTTACTTTCAGACGGCCTTGTACTGAATCAGGCCGTCTGAAACCATAAAACGAACAAGGAAAAATCCCATGAAAAATTATCACGCTCCCGACAAGAACGGCTTTTTCGGTGAACACGGTGGCCTGTACGTTTCCGAAACCCTGATTCCGGCTTTGCAAGAATTGGCAGAAGCCTATAAAGCAGCGAAAGAAGATCCTTCATTTTGGGAAGAGTTCCGCCATGATTTGAAACACTACGTCGGCAGACCCAGCCCTGTTTACCATGCCGCGCGCTTGTCCGAGCATTTGGGTGGCGCGCAAATCTGGCTGAAGCGTGAAGATTTGAACCACACCGGTGCACACAAAGTGAACAACACCATCGGTCAGGCATTGCTCGCCCGCCGTATGGGCAAAAAACGCGTGATTGCCGAGACCGGTGCGGGCCAGCACGGCGTGGCTTCTGCCACTGTTGCCGCACGCTTCGGCATGACTTGCGACGTGTACATGGGCGCAGACGATATCCAACGTCAAATGCCCAACGTGTTCCGCATGAAATTATTGGGTGCGAACGTGGTCAGTGTTGACAGCGGCAGCCGTACATTGAAAGACGCAATGAACGAAGCCATGCGCGAATGGGTGGCTCGTGTGGACGATACGTTCTACATCATCGGCACTGCCGCAGGCCCTGCGCCGTATCCGGAAATGGTACGCGATTTCCAATGCGTGATCGGCAATGAAGCCAAAGAGCAAATGTTGGAAGCCATCGGCCGCCAACCTGATGTTGCTGTTGCCTGCGTGGGTGGCGGCTCCAACGCCATCGGTTTGTTCTATCCCTATATCGAAGAAGAAAACGTACGTTTGGTCGGCGTAGAAGCAGGCGGTTTGGGTGTAGATACGCCTGATCACGCCGCACCGATTACCAGTAAAGCCCCTATCGGCGTATTGCACGGTTTCCGCAGCTATTTGATGCAGGACGAAAACGGCCAAGTCTTGGGTACGCACTCCGTTTCCGCAGGTCTCGACTACCCCGGCATCGGTCCGGAACACAGCCACCTGAACGACATCAAGCGCGTCGAATACACCGTCGCCAAAGACGACGAAGCACTCGAAGCCTTTGATTTGTTGTGCCGCTTCGAAGGCATTATCCCCGCGCTCGAATCCAGCCACGCCCTCGCATGGGCAGTTGCCAACGCGCCGAAAATGGGCAAAGACCAAGTGATTCTGGTCAACCTGTCCGGCCGCGGCGATAAAGACATTAATACCGTGGCGAAACTCAAAGGAATTGAGTTGTAAGCCTTATTGATTGAGCAGTAAAGGCCGTCTGAAAAAGCTGGATTTCAGTCTTTCAGACGGCCTTTGTTTCCGTAATGATTCAGCGTAGTATTTTATCCGCGCAAACTCTATCAAGTATCGGCGGCTAAGGAAATTTATCCTTCCAAACTGCGCGCACGCTTTCTAAACCGATTATCCAAGTTATCCATTTATTGTGATTATGAAACATTTAGCAATCCATCTAAAACTATTGGGCATGGCGGCGTTTTGGGGCGCATCTTGGCCGATGGGGCGGATGCTGGGACAAGCTCTGCCGCCTTTAACGGGCGGTATGCTGCGCTTTTTGACGGCGGCAATCTTACTTTTGGGCTGGCTGTTTGCACGGTATCGATTGCGTACTTTGGCGGTTTTGTCGCGTAAACAATGGCTTGGATTGGCACTGGCGGCGGCATTCGGTGTATTTGGTTTTACCGTATTGTCTATGCTGGGTTTGCAGCGGATTCCTGCTTCAAAGGCGACGGTGTTGGTCACGTTCAATCCTGTGTTGACGATGTTTTTTGCGGCTTTGCTGTTTGGCGAGAAACTCAACGGCAAGATTGTGTCGGGTATGTTGTTGGCAGTGGCAGGTTCGATATGGGCGGTCACTCATGGCGAGATTGCGGCATTTTTGTCGGGCGGCGGCATAGGGTGGGGCGAAGTGCTGGTGTTTTGCAGCCTTTGCTGCTTGGTTACTTATACGATGATAGGCAGGGCGGTGTTGCAGGGGATTGATGCGCTGACGGTCACCGTGGCTACTGCTTGGCTGGGTGCAATGATGTTGCTGCCGTCCGCGTTGATTTCAGACGGCCTGCCGTTTGGTATGCTTGCCGAAATGGACGGTAGAGGCTGGTTTGCTTTGATTGGCTTGTCTGTCGGTGCAACGGTGTTGAGCTATGCGTGGTATTTTGAAGGCGTGAAGACTTTGGGCGCCGGCAGTGCGGCAGCGTACATCACTTTGGTGCCGGTATTCGGTATTTTGTGTTCCGCTTGGTTTTTGGGCGAAGCATTGCATGTTTCCTTGGTTGCCGGCTGTTTGGCGGCGGTGGGCGGATTGGCGTTGATGCAGTACGGAAGACGTGCCGTTTGAAATAGAAAATATGTTATATAATAATGAAACTGATCAAACCATTGTTTTAAACATGTCTGAACCTTCCTCTCTGCTCGATTTCGACCGCACCCATCTGCTCCATCCCTATACATCCATGACCGATCCGTTGCCTGTTTATCCGGTGCGCCGTGCGGAGGGTGTGCATATCGAATTGGCGGACGGCACTCGGTTGATTGACGGGATGTCGTCTTGGTGGTGTGCGATACACGGCTACAATCATCCTGTTTTGAATCAGGCGGTTGAGGCGCAGATTAAGCAAATGTCGCATGTGATGTTCGGCGGTTTGACGCATGAGCCTGCGGTAGAACTGGGCAAATTATTGGTCGGGATTTTGCCACAGGGGCTGGACCGTATTTTTTATGCGGATTCGGGTTCGGTTTCGGTGGAAGTTGCGTTGAAGATGGTGGTGCAATACCAGCAGGCGCGGGGTTTGACGGCGAAGCAGAATATTGCGACGGTGCGGCGCGGGTATCATGGTGATACGTGGAACGCGATGTCCGTCTGCGATCCGGAAACGGGGATGCACCATATTTTCGGCAGCGCGTTGCCGCAGCGTTATTTTGTTGATAATCCGACAAGCCGTTTCGACGATGAATGGGACGAGGCGGATTTGCAGCCTGTCCGCGCCTTGTTTGAAGCGCATCATGCGGATATTGCCGCCTTTATTTTGGAACCGGTCGTGCAGGGCGCGGGCGGCATGTATTTTTATCATCCGCAGTATCTTCGCGGATTGCGCGATTTGTGCGACGAATTTGATATCGTGTTGATTTTTGACGAAATTGCCACTGGATTCGGGCGCACGGGCAAGATGTTTGCCTGCGAACACGCGGAGGTCGTGCCGGATATTATGTGTATCGGCAAGGGCTTGAGCGGCGGCTATATGACGCTGGCGGCGGCAATCACTTCGCAAAAAGTCACCGAAACGATTTCGCGCGGCGAAGCGGGCGTGTTCATGCACGGCCCGACGTTTATGGCGAACCCGCTGGCGTGTGCCGTTGCCTGCGCTTCGGTCAAGTTGCTTTTGTCCCAAGATTGGCAGGCAAATATCCGCCGCATCGAAAGCATCCTAAAAGGTCGTCTGAAAACCGCATGGGACATTCGTGGCGTGAAAGACGTGCGCGTTTTGGGTACCATCGGCGTGATCGAGCTGGAAAAAGGCGTGGATATGGCGCGTTTTCAAGCGGATTGCGTGGCGCAGGGCATTTGGGTGCGCCCATTCGGCAGGCTGGTGTACCTCATGCCGCCTTACATTATTTCAGACGACCTCTTAACCGAACTTGCCGACAAAACCGTGCAAATCTTGAAGGAACACAGCAAATGAAAGGCGTTTACTTCGTCAGCGGCATAGACACGGACATCGGCAAAACCGTCGCCACCGGTGTATTGGCAAAAAAATTGTTGCAGCAGGGCAAAAGCGTGATCACGCAAAAGCCCGTGCAAACCGGTTGCCAAAACATCGCCGACGACATCGCCGTCCACCGCAAAATCATGGGCATACCCATGCAGGAAGCCGACAAACAGCGGCTGACCATGCCCGAAATCTTCAGCTATCCCGCTTCGCCTCATCTCGCCGCCCGTCTGGACGGCAGAGCTTTGGACTTGGATATAATCCGCACCGCCACGCAGCAACTGGCGGCACAATACGAAATCGTGTTGGTCGAAGGTGCAGGCGGATTGATGGTGCCACTGACGGAAAATCTGTTAACCATTGATTATATTCAGCAACAGGCTTATCCCGTCATCCTCGTTACCAGCGGACGGCTCGGCAGCATCAACCACACCCTACTCAGCTTCGCCGCGCTCAAACAATACGGCATCCAGTTGCACAGCCTAATTTTCAACCATATTCACGATAGCAAAGATGAAACCATTGCCGGCGATACCTTGGAATATCTTAAAGGCTGTCTGAAAGATGAGTTTCCCGAAGCCCAATGGCAAGAGTTGGCCAAAACAGAGGTGTCAGATGGAGCTTGATATACCGCGCGGCACGCTTTGTTCACATGCCGAAGCTTCAAGTCTTTTGCCGTCTAAGGCCGGACATCTACTGACCGTTTCTTCGCTAACCGCCGCTTTACGCGCTTCTGGTAAGGATTTTTCAGTCGAGCCTGTGTATTTGGGTTTGACGAAGGGGGCGGACAATAGCGATGAAATCTTTGTGCGCGATGTTTTGCTCAAACTGGACGGTGAAACAGTGATACAAGCCAGAAGCGCGTGCTGGCCAGATAGCCGTCTATGGACAGAATTATTGGATTGCGGAACGCAGCCTTTGGGTGAGCGCCTGTTTGACGGTACATTGCCGTTGAAGCGTTCGGATTTTGAGTTTCTTCGTTTTGAAGATTCCGACTATCCATCTTTCAGACGGCCTGTTACCGCGCGCCGTTCGTATTTCGATTGGAACGGGGAAACATTGGAGTTAACAGAATATTTCTTATTGAAATTAATAGATTTATACCGCTAAGGCCGTCTGAAAATAAAACCGATATCGATATTTGTCATAATTTTGTTATAATACAATAAATTAAATTGTTAAGATCTGTTTAATTTCAGACGGCAATAAATTATAATAAGAGCTAAGGCTCTAAAAAAGCCTTTCCTTCCGAATCGACACATAAACAACGACACATTACATCAATGAACATAAGGCGCTTTTTCCTACAATTTCTACCGCGTTACGCTGTCGGACGGATGGTGATATACGCCAAGCTGATGCGCGTCGACAAACCCATTGGCACACTGCTTTTGCTGTGGCCGACTTATTGGGCATTGTGGATTGCGTCTAAAGGCGTTCCTGACGCGGATATTTTTATTGCCTTTACCGTAGGCACATTTCTAATGCGCAGCGCAGGTTGCGTCGTGAATGACTTTGCCGACCGCAATTTTGACGGCGCAGTAGAGCGCACCAAAAACCGCCCGTTTGCCAAAGGCTTGGTTTCCAAAACCGAAGCACTGCTTTTGACCGTCATGCTGTGTCTGATGGCGGCTTTATGCTTGGTGCCGCTCAACCGTTTTACTTGGCTGATGAGCCTTCCGGCCTTGTTCTTGGCCGTCACATATCCCTTTACCAAACGCTTTTTCCCGTTGCCGCAGTTTTATTTGGGGCTGGCATTTTCGTTCGGCATTCCCATGGCCTTTGCCGCCGTACAAGACCGAGTGCCTCCCGAAGCATGGCTGATGTTTACCGCCAATGCCTTGTGGACGCTGGCTTACGACACGATTTATGCCATGGCGGACAAAGAAGACGATTTGAAAATCGGCATTAAAACTTCGGCAATCACATTTGGCCATCACGACATTACCGCCTCTATGCTTTGCCATTTTTGGTTTACCGTATTGATGGTGGTGCTAGGTATTAAAATCGGCGCAACTTGGCCGTATTGGCTGGTATTGCCAGTAACCGTTTATTGGCAGTATCAGCAGTATGACGCCATCCGTACGCGCGACCGCCAGTTGTGCTTCCAAACGTTTTTGGCAAACAACCGCATCGGTTTGGCGTGGTTTTGCGGATTGGTCTGCCATTATTTCTGGTTGTTTTTGGTTTCCAAACTGTTTTAGAAAACTAGGTTAAGGCCGTCTGAAAAGAAAGGGAAAAGGGGTATGCCGGACATACCCCTTTTCATTTGAATCATGGTTTTACCATTGATAGGATTTTTACTTTAAATTCTATATAAACAAATAGTTGAATTATTTTTAGCTCGTTAAAAAATATCAAAAACAACATGGAAAATGTTAGCAGGGCGAGTGTAAATTACGCCTTCAGGATTGAGATTTGCACCGACAATCGGTACAATCCCATTGTTTTGCGACATTTAAAAGAGATACACATGAGCCTGATCGGCGAAATTTTACCTTTGTCCCATATCGTTTTGGATTTGGAAGTCAGCAGCAAAAAGCGTCTGTTTGAAGAGGCCGCACAGCTGCTGGAGAATGAAGCAGAATTACCGAATACCAACGTGTTCGACTGCCTGTTTGCCCGTGAAAAGCTTGGTTCGACCGGTTTGGGGCAGGGGGTGGCGATTCCTCACGGCCGTCACGCATGCGTGAAAAAAGCCACCGGTGCTTTTATCCGCACCAAAGAGCCGGTTGCCTTTGATGCGCCCGACGGCAAACCCGTTTCCCTGATTTTCATCCTGCTTGTGCCTGAAAACGCTACCGGCGAACATTTGGAAGTCTTGTCCAAACTTGCCGGCAGATTCTCTCAAAAAGCCATCCGTGAAGCGTTGATGGCCGCTACTTCTGCCGAAGAAGTACGTACACTCCTGAGCGAAGAGTAATTCATGCCCAGCATATCTGTCCGCCGCCTGTTTTCCGACAATCAGCACAAACTCGAACTTGCTTGGGCTGCCGGTAATTCCGGCGCGGACAACCGTATCGGTGTCGAAGCTGATAAACCCGTCTTGGCCTTGGTCGGCCACTTAAACTTTATCCATCCCAACCAAATTCAAGTTGTCGGCGTAGCTGAAGCCGAATATTTGCGCCGCTTGGAAACGGGCGAGCTCAACTACGATTTCGGCGAGCTTTTCGATATCCCCATGTCTTTGGTCATCGTTGCCAACGGCTTGCCGGTTTCGCCCAAATTGCGCGATTATTGCCGTACCAACAGTATCCCCTTGCTGACTTCCAAGCAGGAAAGCCCGCACTTGATGGACGTTTTGCGGATTTATTTGCAACGTACATTGGCTACTTCCACCATCAAGCACGGCGTATTTTTGGATGTATTTGAAGTGGGCGTACTCATTACCGGACAATCCGGCTTGGGTAAGAGCGAATTGGCATTGGAGCTGATTTCGCGCGGCCACAGCCTCATTGCCGATGATGCGGTCGAACTCTTCCGCACCGGCCCGGAAATGTTGGAAGGCCGTTGTCCGCCTATGCTGCGTGATTTCCTCGAAGTACGTGGCTTGGGCATACTCAATATCCGCCATATTTTTGGCGAGACCTCTATTCGTCCGAAAAAAATCCTCCAGCTGATTATCAATTTGGTTCCGGCCGACGACGGATACATGAAACAACTCGATCGATTGAGCATCCGTACCGAAACAGAATCTATCCTCAACGTCAGCGTCCGTTCCGTTACCCTGCCTGTTGCAATCGGTCGAAACTTAGCAGTATTGGTTGAAGCTGCAGTGCGCAATTACATCCTTCAATTGCGCGGTAAAGACAGCACCAAAGAATTCCTCGAACGCCATCAAACACAACTCAAAGAAAACGAACAAAATCATGAAAATCGTCCTGATTAGCGGCTTATCCGGCTCAGGAAAATCCGTAGCCCTCAAACAACTCGAAGATTCAGGTTTTTATTGCGTTGATAATCTGCCTTTGGAAATGTTGCCTTCGCTGGTGTTGTACCATATTGAACGCGGCGAAGAAACCCAGCTTGGTGTCAGCGTTGATATTCGTTCCGGTATCAATATTCAGGAAGCGCAAGAGCAAATCCAATATTTGCGTAATGAAGGGCATCAAGTCGAAGTCCTGTTTGTTGAAGCGGAAGAGGGCGTTTTGGTTCGCCGCTTCTCAGAAACCCGTCGCGGACACCCTTTGTCCGGCCAAAACCTGACTTTGGTGGAAAGCCTGCAAAAAGAACGCGAATGGCTCTTCCCGCTTAGAGACATCGCATATTGTATCGATACGTCCAAAATGAACGCACAGCAGTTGCGTTATGCCGTTCAACAATGGCTCAATATTGAACGTGTCGGCTTGTTGGTCATTCTTGAATCCTTTGGTTTCAAATACGGCGTTCCCAATAATGCCGACTTTATGTTTGATATGCGCAGCCTGCCCAATCCGTATTACGATCCGGAATTGCGTCCCTTTACCGGCATGGACAAGCCTATTCAAGATTATTTGGATCAGCAGCCGTTGGCTCAAGAAATGGTTGATGACATCGATCATTTTGTTAGCCGCTGGCTGCCGTGCCTGCAACAAGAGAGTCGCAGTTATGTAACGATTGCCATCGGTTGTACCGGCGGTCAGCACCGCTCCGTTTATGTTGTGGAAAAACTGGCCGAACGCCTCAAAGGCCGTTACGAACTCCTTGTCCGCCACCGTCAGGCACAAAGCTTGGCAGGACGCTAACTTGCCGTTTCAGACGGCCTCAAAGGAAGAAACCATGAAAAAAATCAGTCTGACCGCATTATCCCTGCTTATCTTGACCGCCTGTGCAACAGAGCCTGTCACTGCTTACCGTTGGCACCGTACCGGCGCGAGCGAAGCTGAAGTTTCCCGCCAAATCAATACCTGCAAATCACAAGGTAAACGTGGCAATACATCCAAAACGTTTGAGCAATGTATGGATGAAGCAGGTTATTACAGCTATGAGCATGGCAACCTCTAAATCCTGATTGACCGATTATCCAAATACCGAGGCCGTCTGAAAAACAACGATTTTCAGACGGCCTCAGATACGAATAGAAAGAATAAAAAGACATGGCTATCCAATGGTTTCCCGGCCACATGAACAAGGCAAAAAAAGCCATTGCCGAACGCATTAAAAGCGTTGATATGGTGATTGAGATGCTGGACGCGCGTATGCCTGCTTCCAGCGAAAACCCCTTGCTTGCCCAGTTGTCCAAAGGCAAACCCAAACTGAAAATCTTAAACAAACAAGACCTTGCCGATCCCGAGCGCACCAAAGTTTGGCTCGAACACTACAACAGCCGTCAAGATACCCGTGCGATTGCGCTTGATTCTTCCGAAACCGGCGCTCATGGCAAAATTACCCAAGCCTGCCGCGCGATGATTCCTCATCGCCAAGGTATCGAGAAGCCGTTGCGTGTCCTGATTTGCGGTATTCCCAATGTCGGCAAATCCACCTTGATTAACGGCATGATCGGCAAAAAATCTGCCAAAACCGGTAATGAACCCGGTATTACTAAAGCCGAACAGCGCCTTTTTCTTGCCGACGATTTCTGGCTTTACGATACCCCTGGTATGTTGTGGCCCAAAATTATCGTCGAAGAAGGCGGCTACAACCTTGCGGCCGGCGGTGCAGTCGGGCGTAACGCGCTGGACGAAGAAGAAGTGGCGCTTGAGCTTTTGGATTACCTCCGCCGCCATTATCTGGCTCTGTTGCAAGAGCGCTATCAAGCCGACAAAGATCCAAGCAGTCATTGGGACGATACTTCTTGGCTGGAGTGGATTGCCAAGAAACGCGGTGCGGTTTTGAGCGGCGGACGGGTCAACTACCAAAAGGCCGCTGAAAATATCCTGACCGATTTCCGCGAAGGCAAAATCGGCAGAATCACGCTGGAAACACCAAACCAATGGGAAACTTGGCTGAAAAAAGCCAGACAGAAAGAGGCTGAACTTAAAGCCATTCGCGAAGCCAGAAAGGCGGAAAGAAAAGGGCAGCAGCCTTCAGCCGATTAATATAAAAGGCCGTCTGAAATCTATTTTCAGACGGCCTTTTGTTGGAATAGACAATTTAGAGGGCGGTACGGCTGAAGCTGTCCAAGGTTTTATCGGTTTGGATTTGGTTGAACTGCATGATGGTTTTGTCTCCTTGTTTTTCGTCCAATTCGATTTTTCGTACCAGCGTATCACCGTTGATTTCGATACGGTTGAAGATTTGGCGGGTAATGGCGGTTTTCGGAGTCAGGGTCAACGTCCATTTTTTCTCGTTGCCGTTTAATTTCAAATCAAATTGTTTTTCCAGGCCTTGGGTATTGCCGCCCAAAAGGTCGAGGAAGAGTTTGATTTGGCGGCTTTGGCCGTTGAGCTTGCTGGCGTTTGGGTTGACCCATTGGCTGCCGTTCCATTGCATGATGCCGTCTGAACGCACGCGCAGGGTGGTTTCAAATGGTTTTTGCATTTTCCAGAGCAGGCCTTTTTGTGGGACAAGGGTAAAGCTGCCGCTGGTGGTCATGGGTTTGCTGAGGGATTTGAGCTGGCGTTGTTGGACAAAATTGCCTTGCACGTTTTGCGGTTTTTGCAGGGTTTGTGCCAATTCGGCAGGGGAAAATGCCCACAAAGCCGGAGCGCTGATGAGGAGAGTAAGAGAAAGAATGGTTTTTTTCATTGTGCTTCCATAAGGTCTGAGGCCGTCTGAAAGTTCAGACGGCCTTTTATTGCTTTAATTATAAGGCTGACAAGGCCTGATTAAAGGTTGCGCTTGGACGCATGGCTTGGGCGGCTTTTGCTGCATCGGGGGCGTAGTAGCCACCGATGTCGGCTGCTTTGCCTTGTGCGGCGGAAAGCTCGGCGACGATTTTGGCTTCGTCGGCAGTCAAAGCGGCTGCCAATGGCGCAAATGCGGCTTTCAGTTCGGCATCTTTGTCTTGCGCTGCCAATTCTTGCGCCCAGTAGAGGGTGAGGTAGAAATGGCTGCCGCGGTTGTCGAGTTCGCCAGCTTTGCGTTTAGGCGATTTGTCGTTCAACAGCAGTTTTTCGGTGGCTGCATCCAAAGTGTCAGCGAGAACTTGGGCTTTGGCGTTGCCGGTTTTTTGCGCCAGATGTTCAAACGATACGGCAAGCGCGAGGAATTCGCCCAAAGAGTCCCAACGCAAGTGGTTTTCTTCGAGGAATTGTTGAACGTGTTTCGGTGCAGAGCCGCCCGCTCCGGTTTCAAACATGCCGCCGCCATTCATCAATGGAACGATAGACAGCATTTTCGCGCTGGTACCCAGTTCCAAAATTGGGAACAAGTCGGTCAGGTAGTCGCGCAGGACGTTGCCGGTTACGGAGATGGTGTCTTCGCCGTTTTTCAGACGGCCCAAGCTGAATTTAGCGGCTTCTTCAGGAGCGAGGACGCGGATGTCAAGGCCATCGGTATCCAGTTCGGCAAGGTAAGTTTTAACCTTGGCGAGCAGGCTCTTGTCGTGCGGACGGTTTTCGTCAAGCCAGAACACGGCTGGTGTGTTGCTCAGACGGGCGCGGTTGACGGCGAGTTGTACCCAGTCTTTAACGGGCGCGTCTTTGGTTTGGCACATACGCCAGATGTCGCCGGCTTCAACGTCGTGTTGCATCAGGACATTACCTGCTGCATCAATGACTTGAACTTGACCGTCGGCTTCGATTTCGAAGGTTTTATTGTGCGAACCGTATTCTTCGGCTGCCTGCGCCATCAGACCGACGTTGGGCACGGTACCCATGGTTGTCGGATCGAACGCGCCGTGTTCGCGGCAGAAGTCGATGGTTGCCTGATAAACGCCTGCGTAGCTGCTGTCGGGAATCACGGCTTTGGTGTCTTGCGCTTTGCCGTCTTTGTCCCACATGCGGCCGGAGTTGCGGATCATCGCGGGCATGGAAGCATCGACGATGACGTCGCTGGGGACGTGCAGGTTGGTGATGCCTTTGTCGGAATCGACCATCGCCAAATCAGGGTTGGCGGCATAAACGGCGGCGATTTCGGCTTCGACGGCGGCGCGGGTGTCCGCATCCAGTTTGTCCAGATTGGCCAGCAGGTTGCCGAAGCCATTGTTGACGTTGACACCGGCGGCAGCCAGTTTGTCGCCGAATTTTTCAAAGACGGGTGCAAAGAACACTTTGACGGCGTGTCCGAAGATAATCGGGTCGGACACTTTCATCATGGTGGCTTTCATGTGCAGCGAGAACAATACGCCTTTTGCTTTTGCGTCTTTTACTTGCTCGGCAAGGAAGGCGAGCAGGGCTTTTTTGCTCATCACGGTCGCGTCGATAATTTCGCCGGCTTTCAGGGCGACGGGCTCGCGCAGCTCTTTTTTGTTGCCTTGTTTGTCGGTGAACACGATGGATACGGAAGTCGCATCGGGTACGGTAACGGATTGTTCGTTATGGAAAAAGTCGCCGCTTTGCATGGTGGCAACGTGGGTTTTGGAGTCTTTGGTCCATGCGCCCATGCTGTGCGGATTTTTTTTCGCAAAGTTTTTCACTGCTTTCGGCGCGCGGCGGTCGGAGTTGCCTTCGCGCAGGACAGGGTTGACCGCGCTACCTTTGATGCGGTCGTAACGTTCGCGCACGGCTTTTTCTTCATCGGTTTGCGGGTCGGCGGGATAGTCGGGGACGGCAAAGCCTTTTGCCTGCAATTCTTTAATTGCGGCAGTCAGTTGCGGTACGGACGCGCTGATGTTCGGCAGTTTGATTACGTTGGCGTCGGGCTGTTTCACCAGTTCGCCCAACTCGGCAAGCGCGTCGGGTACGCGCTGCGCTTCGGCCAGATGTTCGGGGAACACCGCCAAAATGCGGCCGGACAGGGAAATATCGCTGGTTTTGACTTCGATACCGGCATGGCGGGTAAACGCCTGCACAATCGGCAACAGGGATTGGGTGGCCAATGCAGGAGCTTCGTCGGTGTAGGTATAGATAATGGTGGATTTAGTCATGGGATTATTCTCTATGTAGGTTAAGTTTTTCTTTTCAGGCACATCGCGAGATGAAACGTGCTAGGCCTATTATGGCATATTTCGGCGGATTTGGTTGTTGTTTTGATGTTATTGTTTTTTAAGTTGCGGAAAAGAAAAAGGCCGTCTGAAAAGACGACCTAAATATTAAGGACTTATCCGATAATCAAAACGGCATTGCTGCCGCCGAAGGCAAATGACGAGCTGGCGGCAATGCGTTTTTCAGACGGCCAGCGGCTGTTTTCGTCGGTCAAAGCGATGTTGGGCAGCCCGGAATCGGGTACGTTGTCCCATTGTTGCGGCGGCAGTTTGCCTTCCGGATTGTATTGGCAGTTGGCCATCAACCAGGCAAACGCGGCTTCGATCGCACCGGCTGCTCCCAAGGTATGGCCGGTGGACGGCTTGGTTGAGGTGCAAAGGGTGTGGCTGCCAAATACTTCGGCAACGGCTCGGCTTTCCATGCTGTCGTTGTGTTGCGTGCCGGTGCCGTGCAGATTGATCCAGCCGATGTCTTCCGCTTTCAAACCGGCTTTATCCAAAGCGGCCTGAAAGGATTGGGCTGCACCCAAACCATCGGGGCGGGGCGAAGACATATGGTAGGCATCGCTGCTTGCACCATAGCCGAGCAATTGCATTTCGCCGTCAAAATCGGCATCGCGCGTCATCACGAAAAATGCGGCCGCTTCGCCGATATTGATGCCGTTGCGGTTGGCGGAAAAAGGCTTGGCGATGCCGTCTGAAAGCACTTCCAAAGAGGCAAAACCATTAATCGTCAGCGGAGAAAGCGTATCTGCGCCGCCGCAAATTACGGCATCACACAATCCGGCACGAAGCAGTCGGGCTGCGCTGATGAGGGCGCGTGCGCCGGAAGTGCAGGCGGTGGAGACGGTATAGCGCAAGCCGTCCAAACCGTAAACTTGGGCGATAAATTCGGAGGGAGAAGCCATGGTGTGTTGCAGTTGTTTGAACGGAACATCCGTCCACTCACCACCTTGGACAACGTGTTGGAACAAAGGGATATTTTCGTCTGCGCCACTGGTGGACGTACCGGTAACGACAGCAACCCTTTCTTTGCCGTAACGGGCAATGGCCGTCTGAATCAGTCCGTCTATTTGCGAAAGCGTGTGCAGGATAAGCTGGTTGTTGCGGCTGCGATGTGCTTCGGGAATGCTGTCGGGCAGAGGCATCAGGGTTTCTTTGATTGCACCGAAAGCATGCGTTTTGCTTTTTACCCATTGGTCTGAAAAAGTCAGGGGCGTGTTTTCAGACGGCGTGAGTAAGGCATCGGCATGAATTTGCAAGCCGCTGCCCAATGCGCTGGTCAGTGCCGGACGGCTGAGATAAACAGGAGTATTCATGGATTAGTCTTCTGCAATCGGGCTGACCGTCCAGAAAGTTTGGTCGGGGAAGCCGATAAGGAATTGTTCGGAATGGTGGGCGACACACCACAAATCACGCTCGCGGAAGCTGAACACCGCGCCTTTGCCGTCAGGGCAGAATCCTTGATGTGTGGCATTTTGTTGGCGGGCTTCAGGGTAAAGCGTGGCGGCGTGTTCGGCGGCCAAAAGCGGCAACAGGGCGGCAAACAGTCGGCGCGAACTGGCATTGGGCATCACAAAGCCGTCGTTTTTCCAGCCTTTGGTGCTGACCGATTGACGCGATACCGGCGCACCCAGTGCATCGGTTTGGACAAAGCGGATGCCATCTGAATTAGGCTCGACTGCCAAGAGATTGGTTTGAACGGTTTGCCCCGCCGCATTGGTCTGCTCGAGTTTGAACCATTGGCCTTCTTTGGAAAGCGGCGGCAGCGTTTGCGGATGGGGGAGAGAGGTTGCGCATGCGGAAAGTAGCAGTGCAGCAAGCAAAGGGATAAATCGCATAAGGTTTTATCTATCGGTCAAAATATTTAATGGCGTGGATGAAGTTTCAGACGGCCTGTTCTGTTTTCAGTCTAGGCCGTCTGAAAGACATTCGTCCTTATTCTACCTTCAAATCGCCCACCAATGCGGCAAGTGTGGACAAGCGTTGCTCGGATTTTTCCACGAATGGATTGTCCGTATCCCAAGCGTAGCCTGCCAGAATAGATGAAATCATGCGGCTGATTTCAGGGCTGCGGTTGGGCGCATAGATGGCGTTTTGGAAGCGGAAATCGTACCAGCCGGTTACATAAGTGCGGAATGCGTTCACGCCGATCATCAGCTGGTCGGCAAATTCGGTTTGCCAATCGGCGGCTTCGCCTTTGAGCTGTTTGCCCAGTAAATCGGCAGCCAGTTTGGCAGAGTGCAGGGCAATGGTCACGCCGGAGGAGAAAACGGGGTCGAGGAATTCGGCGGCGTTGCCTAAAAGAGCGAAGTGTTTGCCGTATAAGGTTTTCACGTTGGCAGAATAGCCTTGGATAGAGCGGAACGGGAAGTCGTTTTCCCAAACGGCTTTATCCAAAATTTCCGCCAGCATCGGGCATTCGTACACAAATTTTTTCAACACGGCTTCTGATTCGCCTGCCAGTTTGTCGGGCGTGCCGACAACGCCAATGGAGCAGCGGTTGTCGCCGAAAGGAATCAGCCAAATCCAGACATCGCGATGTTCAGGATGCGTGTTGATTAGGATTTTGTTGCGGTCGAATTTCGGGCTGGTGATGTTGTCGTCGATATGCGTGAAGTGGGCTTGGCGCGGAGGCAGCTCGGACGGGCTTTCCAAGTTCAAAAGGCGGGGCAGGACACGACCGTAACCGCTGGCATCCAAAACAAATTTGGCGGTCAGTTCATAGTTTTCGCCTGTATCGGTCGCAACGCTCAAACGTGCTACATCGCCGCTGTTGTCAAACGCGGTTACACCATATCCGAAGCGGACATCGACGCCTTGTTTTGCCGCTTCATCAATCAGGATTTTGTCGAAGATGCCGCGGCGCACTTGATAAATAGTACCGGGGCCGTCTGAAAATTTTTCAGTAAAGTTGAAATCTGTGTAACGGCTGCCCCATGAAAACGCAGCACCGTCCTTAAATTGAAAGCTGGGCTCGGCATGCACTGCATCGGCAAAACCGGCTTCTTCCAACATTTCCATACAATGCGGCAACAGGCTTTCGCCGATGACAAAGCGCGGGAAATGTTGTTTTTCCAATACGCAAACTTTAAAGCCTTGTTTGTTCAGCAAAGCAGAAGCAACCGAACCTGAAGGGCCTGCGCCGATAACGGCAACGTCAAATTCTACGGACATTTGAAAATACCTTTGATTTTAATGATAAATAATGTTTAATCCGTCGCCTGAAATTTTTCAGACGGCCTTTTGCAATTTGGCGATAGAAGTTGAAACAAAATATCGCTTCAATTTCAATCGTCTTCATCTTTTGTCTAATTTTTCAACAATGTGCCTGCCAGCCAAATATTGAATGCCACGCCGATGGTAACCGTCATGCCGAACGCGGCAACAGCGGGTGTGCTGCTGATGGCGAGCAGGGCAAAGGAAATGGCTGTCGTCGCGGCGGCAAGCAGCATGCCGCCTAATTTTGCCGGGGCGCTGTGGTGTGCGGTGGCGGCATAGACGGCATAGTCCACGCCGATGGCGGACACTAAAAGCAGGCCGAACATGGCAAACAGGCTGACGGGAATGCCTGCCAAACCGAGTACGGCAACGGTGCAGATGGCCGCGGCCAGCGGCACGGCAAGTATTTTGCTGCCGCGTTTGAAACCGAACATTTTCCACAAGAGCAACCATGCCAACGCATAGGAAGCCAGTTTCAACCATGCGGCCTGATTGCGCGTGTGGTGGAAAAGTTCGTTTAAGTGGGCGCGCTTGTCTGCCCAGTGTACGCCGGAGACGTGTTGAGCTACGGCGCGTACGGCAGCTTCATCGGTCATGCCGTTCAAACGCACGACGGCAGCAAAACGGCCTGGTTCCACTTCGCCCAAATACAAGGAACGCCAAGCTTCTGCCAAATCGGTATTCAGGCCGTCTGAAAGCGACAATGGTTGCGTATCGGCAGCTTGCAGCAGGGCATCACGCACGGTTTTGCGCGGAATACCGATTTCGGTAAGCGGTTTCCAGCTATCAGGCAATTTGGTCAATTCGCGCAGGCGGTTTTGCAGTTTTTGCTGTTCCGTTGTCGGCAGGATGAATTGGTCGGGCGATTGGATGCCGGACAGTTTTCCTTGCGCGATTAAGGGCTGCAGGGCGCGGCCGAGTTCAGCGGTTTTCTTCAATAGGGCATCTTCGCTTTGTGCTTCGGCCACCAAATATTTGCCGCCAAAATCCGTGCCGCTCAACTGGCCGATTTGTTGTACTTCGGTCAACATCGCGGTCGGCATATTGACCCATTGACGGATGTCGTCACGCCAGTCGCTGCGCCACAGTCCGACTGTCAGCAAAATTCCGCCCACGATTAACCAGCCGCGTTTGTGCAGGCGGTTTTTCAGACGGCCTGACAAGGAATAGAGCTTTTCGGTTAATGCGGCAAAAGGCACGGTTTTGGCACGGTAGCGGCGAAACAGCGGCGGCAGCCATAAAACGGTGGCACCAAACGCGCCAAATAAAGCGAAGCCTGAAAATACCGCGGTTTGGCGCAATACAGGCAAAGGGGTAAACCACAGCAGTACGTAGCCCAAGACGGTAATCGTCAGGCTGACGGCAAAACTCGGCAAAACATGTTTCATTGCCGATTCAGCCTGCCAAACGGTCTTTTCAGACGGCCCGAATACTGACGGAGCAAGCCAGTGCAACGGGAAATCCACCAACATACCTACCAAGCTGGTGCCGATGACGATGGTTAGGATATGCACTTCGCCGAAGGTTAATAACGCAACCGCCAATCCGGTCAACATACCGGCTGCCAGTGGCAGGGACAGTAAAAATACTCGGCCGCTGCGGAAGACCCACAACAGCAGCGCAAAGGTCAGCCCAAGCCCGACCATACTCATCAGTCGGCTTTCTTTTTCTGCGGCTGCTTTGGATACGGCGGCGAACAATGCGCCACCTGCGCTTAAGGTTTCCGTGCCGTTTTCCGAAGCAATTTGACGGCTTTGCGCCATCAGCGGCAAGAGGGCATCGTTGCCGGAAAATTGATCGCCGCCGGCGAGCCGTCCGCGTAAAAATACCCAAGTTTTGCCTTTATCTTCGGCAAACAGCATACCGTTGTCCATGTCCCACTGCAAACGGCTTTGCGGATTGGCTTTGTCGGCAACAAAGCGTCCAAAGCCCAGCCAGTCTTGTTCTAAAGACAAAGGCGAGGGGGCGGCAAACGGATTGGCCGCGGCTTCTGCACGCGCTTGAAAATAGGCTTGCGGCTGCTCAAACAGCAGGCGTATTTCATCTTGCGGCAAAACCGCCAAGCTCAGTTTCTGCATATCTGCCCGCACTTTGTCCAAATTCGGCGTAATGCTGCTGTCGACTTGTTCAAATACGCCGCTTTTGCGCCATGCGTCGGCAATTTGTGAGGCCGTCTGAAAAGCGGTTTCGGCATCGGTACTGCCTGCAAGCAAAATGACTTGTGAATTGAGCTGCGCTTCTGCGGCTTTATCCGCGGCCGTCAGTAAGGCATCGGGTTGCTGCTCGCTTGGCAACAACGCGGTCAAATCGGTTTGGATGCGCGCTTGTGAAGCAAAGGCATAAACCAAAAACAGGGTAAGAAACAGGATAAGGGCAGTATAGAGGCGGTTTAGGAGGCGAAGATTCATCGTTCAGACGGCCTTTTGCAAATGCTGCTGTTGGGGTGTGGAATAAGTAAAAGTGCAGTAAATTAAATCAGATTATTATTATTTTGTCAGTTGTTAGATAGTTTGCCGGTCGGTTAAATCATTGGGCTTGAGCGAACCGAAAAACTGCCATTGCAGGGCGATGGCTTTTCCCTTCCAAACGCAGGCAAGTGCCATCGTATCCGCCAAAATCACGCTTGTGCCGTGCCAATCGGTTTGCTTTCCAGCGCGTAAACCGACGGGTTGCCCTGAATCGAAAACATAGCCGACCGATTTCATGTCTGACGGGAAATCCAAATTCGCCGCTTTAATCAATGCTTCCTTGAAACACCACAATCGGTAAAACGTTTCAGACGGCCAGTTTGCCGTTTCTAAATAGTTTTGTTCTTCCTGCGTACAGACCAAAGCCGATAACGCTTTGAAATCGCGCGGGCGGATAAATTCGATATCGACTCCGGCTGTTAAGGACTGAGGCGCGCACAATAAAGCGGCAAAGCTTTGGCTGTGGCTCAGCGATACAGTCGCTAAATCGGTTTGCTGTTTTAATGCGCGGCTGACTTGCCAGTCTTGACGCTGCGCCAGTTGAGGTGTGGCAGTCAAACGTTGGGAATCGGCTGCATTTAGAGACGCATGGTCGTAGCAGGCGGCAAAAGACGGATCGGCCAGCAGGCAGTGAAGGAGTGTCTTATCCATAAAATAGAAAAATGCCAAACTTCATATTGAAGTCCGGCATTTTTGACATTGCTTAGTGGAAGCTGCCTTTCAAAACCACACGGCTGTTGAATGTAGCGATGTGGCATTCGTACTCGTTACCGCCTTTGGTTACTTTGTCAAAGTAGCTAACCAGATGAACGGATTTGGCTTTTTTACGAAGTGCAGTGCTTTGGAAGCGTTTAACTGCGCTTAGGAATGCGCGTTGGCAGGTTTCATCAGGAGTTTTGCCGACTGAGTTGGAGATTTGACGGGAAGTCAAAGTCGCGCCGGACGTACTGCCGTAGTGAACGCGGATGCTAGGATCCAAAGCGGATTTGGCTTCGGCAGAGTTCAAAGCCACATCGACTTTACACATATAGATATCGTTTTGACCTTTGCCATTGACTTTATGGCCTTCACCCATGCTGCGGCAGGCAGAACCGGCTGCAGTTGTTTTTTGAGTAGAAGTTTGAGAGGAAGAAGTAGATGGTTGGGAATTGCCGGATTGTGAGCAGGCGGCAAGCATCAGGGCGGATACGGCAACCAAAGCAGAAAAACGTAACATACGAACTCCTTTGTAATAATGGGCGTAGAAAAAGTTTACAGAAAGCAGAATCATTTTAACATATATGAAAGAAGTATAAAAATAGGGTTATGCAAAAAAATATTATATTTTTATTTAAATGATTTCATGGCGTTAAGAAAGTTTGAGGCGGTAATGCTTGACGAAGGAAGGGAGAAAGCGTATATTGCGGTCTTCCTTAGGAGTAATGGCTGAGAGGCTGAAGGCACTTCCCTGCTAAGGAAGCATGTGGGGTCAACCTGCATCGAGGGTTCGAATCCCTCTTACTCCGCCAAATATGAAAGACACTGTTTATACGGTGTCTTTTTTATTATCCGGAATTTCTTGAAATCCAAGGCCGTCTGAAAGTGTGAAATGAACGATTTGATTATTCTAAACAAGCCTTATGGCGTGATTTGCCAGTTTTCTGCGCATGAAAAACATCAGTGCCTTAAGGATTTTGTCGAGAAACCGGGATTTTATCCGGCCGGACGTTTGGATACGGACAGCGAGGGTTTGCTGTTGCTGACCAATAATGGCCGTTTGCAGGCGCAGATTGCCGACCCGAAATTTAAGCAGGTTAAAACTTATTGGGCGCAGGTGGAGGGTTCTCCAGATGACGCCAAATTGGATTTATTGCGCCGTGGCGTAGATTTGGGCGATTTTGTCACCCGTCCGGCCGAGGTCAGGGTATTGGAGGAGGGCGAAGCGGATGTTTTATGGCCGCGTGTGCCGCCGATTCGCGTGCGCAAGTGCGTGCCTGATTTTTGGGTAGAAATCAAAATTTCGGAAGGGAAAAACCGCCAAGTGCGAAGAATGACGGCGAAAGCAGGCTTTCCATGTTTACGCTTGGTCCGTGTGGCAATAGGTCGTCTGAATCTGTTTGATTTGAATTTGAAATTGGGGCAATGGCAGTTTGCGCCGCATCGTCCTTAAATAGGATGAATAAAGGCCGTCTGAAATATTCAGACGGCCTTTTGTTATGGAAAAATTAATGATGTGAATGGCCGATTTGGAAGGTCATTGTGGTGTAGTTTGCCTGTTTTTGGCACACACTTTGATCAGGGAAATCGGCTTTGTGTTCTACGCTGGCCTTCCAGAAACCTTGGCGTAATGGAATGATGCTGACTTCGCCTTTGTCATCGGTGGTATCGGAGAAAGCTTGGGCTTCGGTTTTATGGGTTTTGCTGCGGTCGCTGGTGTCGAAGCCGTCAAATGTAGCGGTAACGGTGGCGTTAGGCAGCGGCTCGCCATTGAAGAGGACGCGGACTTTGAAGCGTTCGCCGACGTGGACGTTGGCAGGGTTGTCCAAAGGTACGATTTCTAAATGTTGGCCGACTTGCTTGGTGATGATGGCGGTATCTGCGCTTTCATGACCGACATTGACGATGTTTTTACCGAACATACGGGTTTGCTCGCAATAGCTTGCATCAGGCATTTCTTTGATGCTTGCCTGTTTCCAGCCTGCGTTGTTTTTTGACCAGAAAGTCGGTTGGTATTCGGCGGTTACCAAGTAGCTGCCGTCTTTAACGGGCAATTTGCTGCGGTATTGGTAATTGTATGTGCCTTTTTGAATCATGTTTTCTTTGCCTTTTTCAGTCACCAGTTGCATGGGTTTGCTGAAAATGTGCAGGCGGTCTTTGGCGATCGGCTCAAGCTCTGGGAATTCACCATAGCCCAATTCGGCTTCAAGGTATTCGCCGCCATGTGTGTGGGCGATTTCAACCCAAACGCGATGGGCGTGGGCGGCAGTGCTGAACAGGAAGGCGGATGCGATAAGCAAAGCGGTTTTTTTCAAGATTTCTCTCCGATTTTCGATGTGTAGAAAAGATAGAATAAAGCGTTCGTTATAATATAACAAAATTATTTAAATTTAAAGAGAGGCCGTCTGAAAACTTTCAGACGGCCTTTTAGATGATTGTTTTTTGAGGCGGATTATCGAAACGGTTTAGTCCCCGTCACGACAAACATCAATCGCTTCCTGCAAACTGCTGACGCCGTAGATTTTCAGGTTTGGAAACTCTTTGGCATTGCGTGGCATATTGGCTTTGGGGACGATGGCGCGTTTGAAGCCGAGTTTTTCCGCTTCTTTGAGTCGCTCTTGTCCGCGTGCAACAGGACGGACTTCGCCGCTTAAGCCGATTTCGCCGAATGCGACCATTTTTTCGGGCAGCGGGCGGTTGCGGAAGCTGGAGAGCATGGCGAGGATGACGGCGAGGTCGGCGGCGGGTTCGCCGATTTTGACGCCGCCGACGGCGTTGAGGAACACGTCTTGGTCAAAACAGGCGATGCCGCCGTGGCGGTTGAGGACGGCGATCAGCATGGCGAGGCGGTTTTGTTCGAGGCCGACGGTGAGGCGTTTGGGGGTGAAGCCGTGTGCGTCATCGACCAATGCCTGAATTTCGACCAGAAGCGGGCGGCTGCCTTCCTGCGTCACCAAAACGCACGAACCCGGGGTGTCGTCGCGGTAGCTGGCAAGGAAGATGGCGGACGGGTTGGATACGCCTTTCAAACCGTTTTCGGTCATGGCGAACACGCCCAGTTCGTTTGCTGCGCCGAAGCGGTTTTTGATGGCGCGGATCATGCGGTAGTTGGAATGTTGGTCGCCCTCGAAATACAGCACGGTATCGACCATGTGTTCCAGCACGCGCGGGCCGGCAATCGCGCCGTCTTTGGTCACGTGTCCGACCAGTATCATGGCGATGCCCATCTGTTTCGCCATACGCGTCAGTTGGGCGGCACATTCGCGCACCTGTGATACGGAGCCGGGGGCGGAAGTGATTTGGTCGGAATACATGGTTTGGATGGAGTCGATAACCACGACTTCGGGCTGATGCTGTTTCAACGCCGCTTGAATCGCTTCCATGCGGATTTCGGCCAGCAGGTTCACGCCTTCGGTGGGCAGTTCCAGACGTTGCGCGCGCAAGGCGACCTGTTGGGCGGATTCCTCGCCGGAAACGTACAGCACTTTGCGGCTTTGCGCCATTTTGGCGATGGTTTGCAACAGCAACGTAGATTTGCCGATGCCGGGGTCGCCGCCGAGCAGGATGACCGCGCCATCGACCAAGCCGCCGCCCAATACGCGGTCGAGTTCACCCATGCCCGTCGGATTGCGCGGCACTTCGGTGGCGGTAACGGCGGAGAGGGATTGGACGGTCGAGGTGTCCGCCGCCCAAGATTGGAAGCGGGCATTTTTCGGTTCGGGCGCGGCAAGGCTTTCCTGAAGCGTGTTCCACTCGCCGCAATGCGGGCATTTACCCTGCCATTTCGGGGAAGTGCCGCCGCATTCGGTGCATTGGTAGATGGTTTTGGGGGCTTTTGCCATGGTGTTTTCCCTATGGAATATTTGATGTGTGAAAAGGTCGTCTGAAAACAATCATATCGTTTTCAGACGACCTTTTTTATTGAGAAATAACAGGTTTATTTTTTGCTGTCTTTATCCGCATCTTTTTTCGGTGCAGGTTTTTTCGCTGCCAAGCCCAAAGATTTTTGCCATTCGGCTGGATTTTTCACCAAGTCCAAGGCTTTACGGAGTTGATCGTCTTTGGCCGGATTTGGAATGCGGCGGCTGGAGATGTCTTCGTCTTTATCTTTTTTGGACTTGTCTTTATCGGCTTTGGTTTCGGCGTTGGTAGGCGTTTCAGTACTGCTGTTGACGTCTTGGCCGCCCAACGGATTGCCGATATGGCCGACCAAATCGGCTTCGCGGCTTTCAAAAGCGCGGTCTTTGTCTTTGACTTCAACGTCAGGAACAATGCCTTGCGCTTGAATCGAGCGGTCGTTTGGCGTGTAGTAAAGGGCAGTGGTCAGTTTGACTGCGCTGCCGCCGGAAAGCGGAATCAGGGTTTGCACTGAGCCTTTGCCGAAACTTTGTGTGCCGACGACGACGGCGCGTTTGTGGTCTTGCAGTGCACCGGCAACGATTTCGGAAGCGGAGGCCGAGCCTGCGTTGATCAGGACGGTCATAGGAATGGTTTTCAGCTCGGCAGGCAATCCGGCCAACGGGTCTTTGCCGCTGGTAGTGATGTAGTCTTCGGCAGTTGCTTTGAGAACCATGCCTTCTTTTTTGTTGCGGCCTTTGGTGCTGACAACGGTGACGTCAGGTTGCAGGAAGGCGGCGGATACGCCGACTGCACCGTTGAGCAGGCCGCCCGGGTCGTCGCGTAAGTCGAGGATGATGCCTTTGAGCGGGCCTTTATTTTCTTTGACAAGGGCTTGTGCGGCTTCGTTGAGTGCGGCAACGGTGCGTTCTTGGAATTGGGAGACGCGGATGTAGCCGTAGTCTTTTTCAAGCAGGTGATGGCGCACGCTTTTGACTTTGATGATGGCGCGGGTCAGGTTGACGACGATGGGTTTGTCGGCATTTTTGCGTGAAAGGGTCAGGGTGATTTTGGTACCCGGTTTGCCGCGCATTTTTTTGACGGCTTCGCTGACGGTCAGGCCGCGTGTAGAGGTATTGTCGATTTTGACGATGAAGTCGCCACTTTTCACGCCGGCGCGTTCTGCCGGAGTGTCTTCAATCGGAGCAACGACTTTGACAAAGCCATCTTCTTGTCCGATTTCCATGCCCAAGCCGCCGAATTCGCCGCTGGTGGACTCTTTCATTTCGGCATAGCCTTTTTTGTCCATATACTCGGAATGCGGATCGAGGTCGGACACCATGCCTTTCATTGCACCTTCAAAGAGCTCGGCGTCTGGTTTGTCTTGGTAATAGTTGGCTTTGATTTGGCCGTACACTTCTGCCATGGTGCGGATGGTTTGCACGGGCAGGGCCTCGTTGTCTTTTTTGTCTTTTTCGGCGGCAAAACTTTGTACACTCAGACTGAGGGCGATGCCGCTAAACGCGCCGAGAGTGTAGATTGCAACTTTTTTCAAAGTGGATTTTGTTGACATTCGTTTGACTTTCTTTTTGTGTACGGTAAGCAAAGTGGTTTTTGTTTTCTCTGAACCTGTTGACTTTATTTGATTTAAACGCTTGGAACAATAAGTTTAAGGTAAAAGTTTGTTGTTTAATGTGCTGAACAGGCGTGAAAATCGTGTTTTATTGTAGTTTATGATGAAAATTCAGACGGCCTGAAGGGGAAAACTCACTCAGGCCGTCTGAAACATCAGTTAATCCATGAAAGCGGATTCATGACTTGTCCGTTGTAGCGGACTTCAAGGTAAAGGCCGGTTTCGCCCGACGGCAAAGTGCCGCTGGTGCCAATCTTGCTGCCTGCATTGACGGCGTAGTTTTGGGCAGTGTCGATTTCGTTCAGACCGGAGTAAATGCTGACATAGCCGTCGCCGTGGTCGAGGACGACCACTTTGCCGTAGCCTTCAAGTTCGCCGGCAAAAGTAACCGTGCCTGAGGCAATACTGCTGACCGGAGTAGGAACAGTATTGTAGAACACGCCTTTCCAAACTTCGCCATCGCCGCGGTCTTGACCGAACAGGCCTGCCAGTGTGCCGTTGACCGGTTTTTTCAGACGGCCTTGCATACGGCTGAAGCTGTTGGCGTTGCTGACGGTAAAGCCTTGGGTGTTCGGGGCTTGCAGTTTCATGTCTTCGTCAGTCAGCGTGGACATGGCGGCGCGTTCGGCTTCGGCTTTTTGTTGGGCGGCAGCCTGTTCTTTGCGGACTTTTTCAGCGGCGGCCAAGCGGGCTTCGGCGGCTTTTTTACGCGCTTCAGCTTCGGCTTTGCGTTGCTCGGCTTTGCGTTTTTCCAAATCTTTCAAGAGATTGTTGAGGCGTTGCTCGTTTTCTCTGTGGTTGATTTTCTTTTGCGCTTCTTTGGCCATTTGCGCGTTTTGACGGCGGCTTTCGGCTTGTTCTGCGGTATTGGTTACGCCTTGTTGGCGTAACGAAGCTTGGATATTGGCTTGCAGTTTTTTCAGGTAAGCCAATTCATTGTTGATTTTTTGCTCTTGCGCCGCCAGCTCTTTTTGTTGTTTTTCCAAGTCTCTCATGACTTGGTCGTTGGCGTTGTTGATATAACGAGTGTAACGCAGGAAGCGGGTTTTTTGGCCGGCATCGGCGTTTTTCAGGAAGAGGGCGACCGCGTTGGGCTGGCTGTTTTTATAGTTGCCGGACACAAAACGCGAAATTTGAGCGCGCGTGTTGGAAACTTCGGCTTTCAACTGGTTGGCATCGGCATTGAGTTTTTGGAATTTTTCCCATGCGTCGCGTTGTTTGCGGTTGATGCCGGAGAGGTTATTGCGTGTTTGTTGCAGCTGTTTGAGCGTGGCATTGACATGGATAATGAAACCCTCGTTGCGTTTGGCAAAGGATTTTTTAGTTTCCATATCGTTGGCGGCGGCAGTTACGGCTGCTTTGAAATCGTTGTCAGCTGAAGAAGCGGCTTTAGGCTCAACTTTAGGCTCGGCTTTTTTGTTTTGCTCTTTGGCTTTTGTGTCTTTTTTAGCGTCTTTTTTGTCTTCAACAGCTTTTTTTGCAGGCTCTTTGGCTTCTTTAGCGTCGGCCTTTTTGTCTTCGGTTACGGGTTCTTTGGTTTTTTTGCCGTCTTTTTTATCATCGGCCGCTTTTTTAGCAGGCTCTTTGGCTTTGCTGTCTTTTTTATCTTCAACAGGTTTCTTGTCTTGTTCTTTGGTTTTGCCGGATTTTGCGGCTGCGGCTTTTTTGTCTTTTGCCGTTTCTTTAGGCTCTTCGGCTTTACGGTTGGCCTTTTTATTGTCGGCCGCGGCTTCGGCGGCTTTAGCCGGTTTGTTTTTGGCTGAAGCGCGTTCGTTTTTGTCGGCGGTTTCCTTCTCTTTGGCAGCTTTGGCTCTAACCGCTTTTTTGTCTTCCTCTTTTTCTTTTACCGCTTGTTTTTTTGAGGTTTCTTTTTTGACATCTGCCTTAGCAGCTTCTTTCTCTTTTTTCACGGGCGCAGCTTTTTTGACGGCGGCCGCTTTTTCTTTCGGCGCGTCTTTGGCAGCATAGGTTGGCAGGGAGAAACTGAGCAACAGGGCGAGAATGAGGGGTTTGTAACGCATGGTTCGATCTTGCTATCAAAGTAGGAACAATAGGACGGATTATACTGTCTGTCAGGCCGTCTGAAAATAATATCGGGTTGCAATATGGACGAACGGTCTTATATAGTAACAATAGAGTAGGCGGACGGGGTTTAGTCTGCCTGGAAATTGACAGTCTGCATCGACAGGATATTATGAAAAAATATTTATTAGTAGTGTTGGGCGCCATGGTTTTGGCGGCTTGCGGTAACGATACCGATAAAATCGGACGCGCCAGTACGGTGTTTCATATGCTGGGTAAAAACGACCGTATTGAAGTGGAAGGTTTTGACGATCCTGATGTGCAGGGGGTTGCCTGTTATATTTCGTACGCGAAAAAAGGCGGTTTGAAAGAAACGGTCAATCTGGAAGAAGATGCCAGCGACGCATCGGTTTCCTGCGTGCAAAGTGCGGAAGTCATCCGTTATAACGAGTCTGCGGTTTTGAAACCGCGGCAAGTGTTCAAACGCAGCGCCAGCATAGCATTTAAGAGCCAGCAGATTATCCGCTATTACGACCCGAAACGTAAGTCTTTCGCTTATTTGGTGTACAGCGATAAAATCGTTCAAGGCTCGCCGAAAAACTCTTTGAGCGCGGTATCGTGTTTTGCCCATGCGAAAACCGATACGCCGGTACCGGCAGGCGGTGCGGTTTACGGTGCGTGCGTGGTGGACGCGCCGGTTGCCGACGGACAAAAATAATAAAATCAGCTTATAGATTAAAAGAATATGAATTTAGCCAACCATTTCCTGATTGCCATACCTCATATGGACGATCCGTTTTTTACGGATACGGTTATTTATGTGTGCGAACACGATGAAGAAGGTGCGCTGGGCATCATCATCAACAAGCCTTCGCCGATTACCATGGACATGATTTTCGCCGCCGCAGATCGCAATATCCCGTTGCGCCTGCAACATGAAAACGTGATGATGGGCGGGCCGGTTCAGATTGAGCGCGGCTATGTCGTGCATACGCCGATCGGCCGCTGGCAAAACAGCATGGTGGTAACCGATAACGTCGCGCTGACTTCTTCGCGCGATGTGATTGAAAACCTGTCTAAAGAAGGTGCGGTTGATAAGGCTTTGATCAGCATTGGTTATTCAAAATGGGGTAAAGGGCAGTTGGAACGCGAGCTGGCAGAAAATGTTTGGCTGACCGTCCCTGCGGACGAGCATATTCTGTTTGATGTGCCTTACGAACTCCGTTATGCCGCCGCTTTTGAAAAATTGGGCGTCAATCCGAATGCCTTGGTTTCAGGAGTCGGCCATGCCTGATGCACCAAAAGGCACGGTTTTGGCCTTTGACTTCGGCGAGGCGCGTATCGGCGTGGCGCAGGGCGATGCCGAGTTGGGTATGACCCATCCGCTGGCGACGATAACCGGCAACAGCAATGATGAAAAATTCGAAGCCATTGCCAAGCTGGTCAAAGAATGGCAACCCAAGTATTTTGTGGTCGGACTGCCGACGCATACCGACGGGATGGAGCATGAGCTGACCCGTTTGAGCCGTAAGTTTGGCCGCCGGTTGCACGGACGTTTTAATATGCCGGTTTATTGGGTGGATGAAAGGATGTCTTCCCTATACGCGGAAAGCCTGCTTGCTGAAGCTCAAGTATTTGGCCGAAAACAAAAATCCGTACTTGATCAAGTAGCGGCGCAGGCGATTTTGCAAGGGTTTTTTGAAGGTGGGGCTGCTGAGTATTTCAATGGCCGCGAAGAATAGCTTTATTCATTATAAAGGCCGTCTGAAACCGGGTTTCAGACGGCCTTTGTTTTGTGTTACGGCTTTGGAATAAAAGAAGTTTAGTTTGGTTAAGTCTGATTTTTTTCAGTACAAATTTTGCTACACTCCGTTTTCTTTTTTAGACACAAATACAAGGAAAAAGTCATGGCACTCATGGAGAATCTTTTGAATGCGGCTACTCAAGTGTTGGGTGGCAACAGCGAAAACGGCGCACAAGGTTCTCTGACCGATATGGCGATGGATTTGGTGAAACAGCAAGGCGGCGTGGGCAATTTGATCAACCAACTGCAACAAGGCGGTTTGGGCGATGCCCTAAGCAGCTGGGTTTCCAACCAATCCAGCAACCTGCCTGTGCCCGGTAGCGACCTGCAAAATGCTTTGGGCAGCGATACGGTAAACCAAATCGCGCAAAAATTCGGCGTGGATGCCGGTCAAGCAGGCGATTTGTTGGCAAAAGTATTGCCTGACTTGGTCGATAAAGCCACACCTAACGGTACGGCTCAAGATGCGGATGGCTTCGGCTTGGACGACATCGCTTCTATGTTGCTGAAAAACTTTATGAAATAATGAGTTGAATCATTTGATAAGGCTGTCTGAATCCGTTCAGACGGCCTTATAACTTTTGGTTCGCGGTAAATAACCAATAAGTCTTTTTCTGATGGAGGCGGATGGCTTATGATGGGCGCTTCATTTCACAAGATAAGAAGGTTATACACATGTCCCGCTTGACCATACACACAGTTGAAACCGCTCCTGAAGCTGCTAAACCACGCATTGAAGCCGTATTGAAAAACAACGGCTTTATTCCTAACCTGATTGGCGTTTTGGCCAATGCGCCTGAAGCTTTGGCGTTTTATCAAGAAGTTGGCAAGCTGAATGCGGCCAACAGCCTGACTGACGGCGAAGTTGAAGTTGTCCAAATCATTGCCGCCCGTACTAATGAATGCGGTTTCTGCGTTGCCGGCCACACCAAACTGGCTACCCTGAAAAAACTGTTGTCCGAACAATCCATCAAAGCCGCCCGCGCATTGGCTGCAGGCGAGTTTGACGATGCCAAACTGGGTGCTTTGGCGACATTCACCCAAGCCGTTATGGCGAAAAAAGGCGCGGTATCCGACGACGAGCTGAAAGCTTTCTTCGATGCAGGCTACAACCAACAGCAAGCCGTTGAAGTCGTCATGGGTGTTGCTTTGGCAACCTTGTGCAACTACGTCAACAACCTTGCCAAAACTGAAATCAACCCTGAATTGCAGGCATTTGCCTAATTTCATCAAAGGCCGTCTGAAAATTCAGACGGCCTTTTAGTAAAAAGCAAGGGATATCCTTGTTGCCAAGAATAATTCATGAGTAGAACCATCTACGCTTCAAACCTTATTCAGAGGAAAAAATCATGACACGCGAAGCTTTACTGAACAATGTTGCCGCACTCGTTAAAAGCAAGCTGAAACCATTGGTGGACGACATCGACCGCAAAGGCCTGTACCCGAAAGAATTTATGCTGGAATTGGGCAAAATCGGCGGTTTTGCCGCGACCGGTACGGTTGAAGAGGGCGGTAACGGTTTGGGTTTGGCAACGCAAATCGCCGTATTGCGCGAAATCGGTAAAGAATGCGGCGCGACTTCGTTCAGCGCATGGTGTCAGGCGGCTTGCGCGTGGTATCTGCACCAATCGCCCAATCAAGCAGTTAAAGACAAATATTTTGCCGATATTCTGCAGGGCAAAGTTTTGGCCGGTACGGGCATGTCCAATACCGTCAAACACCTTGCCGGCATTGAAAAACACAACCTGCAAGCCGAGCGCGTCGAGGGCGGCTACAAAGTCAACGGCGCTTTGCCTTGGGTATCCAATATCGGCGAAGACCATATTTGGGCGAATACCGCCCAAGTCGGCGACAGCTATGTGATGTTTATTACCGGTGGCCAATGGGAAGGCGTGACCCTGCAAGATTGCCCTGAGTTTTGCGGTTTGGAAGGCACGCGCACTTACAGCCTGAATTTTAAAGACGTGTTTATTCCCGATGAAGATGTGATTGCTACGCCTGAGCAGTTCCAGTCTTATATTCCAACCATTAAAGCCGGTTTCATCTTGCTGCAAATAGGTATCGGCGCCGGTGTGATTGACGGTGCGCTTGACATTATCCGCATAGCCAATGTAGTGAACGCGGAAGTGAACGCTTACCTCGACCACAGCTACGATGATTTGAAAGCCGCGTTGGACGGTGCATGGGCGGAAACCGAACGCCTTGCCGATAATGCATGGAACAATAAACCTGATACGCTGGCAACTTTGAAACTGCGTGAAGCCGCTGCTGTATTGGCACTGAACGCCACTCAATCTGCCGCACTGCATGCAGGCGCGAAAGGTTATCTGATGCGCAGTCCGGCGCAACGCCGCGTCCGCGAGGCCATGTTCGTCGCCATCGTAACACCGGCCATCAAACACCTGCGTAAAGAAATTGCCGCTTTGGAAGCAGCGCAATAAATCCAAAATATCAACAATAAAACACACGAAAGGCCGTCTGAAAATACGGTTTCAGACGGCCTTTTAAAATAGAAGGAACACAAAATGGCTCAATATATGTGCGGCCCTTGCGGCTGGATTTACGACGAAGACCTCGGCGACCCCGAGCACGGCCTGCCTGCCGGAACCAAGTTTGAGGATATTCCCGACGATTGGAAATGCCCTGAGTGTGGCGTAGGCAAAGAAGATTTTTATCTGTTGGATTTCGCGATATAACTTGATTGATTTAAAAAGGCCGTCTGAAATTTCAGACGGCCTTTGTTTTATCGGCGGTATAAAGCAACCATGGTTTCAGCCGCTTTGACGCAGCTTTCCACATCGGCAACCAGAGCGATGCGGACGTAGCCTTCGCCCGGATTGCCTTGTTCGGTATTGCGGGCGAGGAAGCGGCCGGGCAATACTTGGATAGCGGCTTTTTGCCACAGGTTGCGCGTAAATGCTAAGTCGTCGCCATCGGGAACTTTCAGCCAAATGTAGAACGACGCGTCTGGCAGTTTGACATCAAACGCCTGTTGCAAAATAGGGATGACGCGGTCGAATTTTTCTTGGTAGAGGCGGCGGTTGTCAATGACGTGTTCTTCATCGTTCCAAGCGGCAATGCTGGCGCGTTGGACGGGAATGCTCATCGCGCTGCCGTGGTAGGTGCGGTAGAGCAGGAAGTTTTTGAGCAACTCGGCATCGCCTGCGACAAAGCCGGAACGCAAACCGGGGACATTGGAGCGTTTGGACAGGCTGGTGAACATAATAATGTTGCGCGTGCCGCGTCCTAATTGCGCCGCCGCTTGCAGGCCGCCGATTGGTTTGTTGCCGTCAAAATAGATTTCGGAATAGCATTCGTCAGAGGCAATAACAAAGCCGTATTTGTCTTGCAAATCAAAAATTTCTTTCCAGTCTTCTAATTGCAGGACGCTGCCGCTCGGGTTGTTGGGCGAGCAGACGATCAGGACTTTGGTGCGCTGCCATACGTCTTCGGGCAGGCTGCTCCAATCGGGGTTGAAGCTGGGCGCAGGACAGTTGGCAAAATGGATTTCGCCGCCGCCCAAAATAGTCGCGCCTTCGTAAATTTGATAGAAAGGATTGGGGCTGATAACGACCGGTTTGGGGCCGTCTGAAGCCGGATTTAAGACGGTTTGGATAAAAGAGAACAAAGCTTCCCGGCTGCCCAATACGGGCAGGATTTCATTATCGGGGTTGAGGCTCAAACCATCATAACGGCGGGCAACCCATTCGGCGCAGGCTTGGCGCAGTTGGGGCAGGCCTGCGGTCAGCGGATATTTTTCCAGTTCGTGCAGGGAGGCGGTCAGCGCGTCGGTGATGACTTTGGGCGTCGGGTGTTTTGGCTCGCCGATTTGCAGATGAATGGGCGTCATGCCTTCGGGTGCATCAATACCTTGCATGGCTTCACGCAGGCGGGCGAAAGGATAGGGTTTAAGATGGTTCAATAATGGGTTCATGATGTTTCTGCTGATAAATTAAGGCAATAATCTTAGCATTTTTTAGATGGATTGGGACAAAAAGGCCGTCTGAAAACAGGGTTTAAATGTTTTTCAGACGGCCTTTTGAGTGTTGATGCGTTTATTTGGCAGGGACGGCGGGCAGGGAACCGTTCAAGAGATAATGAATGGTTTCTTGAACCGTGCGGATGGCATTGCCAAACGGCAGCGGGTCTTTACCGCGGAAAAACAGGCCTTTATCAACTTCGCCGCGGAATGCTGCGGAAAGTTGGATGTCGATACAGAATTGACCGGCTTTGGCTAAACCGTCGCGCAAACCGCAGCTGGTCAGGCAGTTCAGGCCTTGGGTGCAACGGCGCGGATCGTTTTTGGCATTGGCTTGCAATTTGGCCTCGCGTTTGATGTAGCTGTCGAGGAATTTGGTGCGCACGCCGCGAGCAGGCAAACCGGCAACAGACATGAATTCAACCACTTGTTCGGTTTCCGCACCGGCCAGCGTTTTCTTGAAGTTGATGTGGGCATCGCCTTCTTCGGTTACGGCAAACGCGGTACCGATTTGAACGGCGGATGCGCCCCAGTTTTTCAAGGCTGTTTTGACTTTTTCAAAGTTTGCCATGCCGCCGGCGAGTACCAACGGGATTTTTTCGCTTTCCAAGCCCAAGTTTTTGAATACTTCAAACGTTTCTTCAATAACGCGTTTGAACTCGAATTTGGCATCGTTCACGCCGTCAACGGTTGCAGCACCCAAGTGGCCGGCTGCGTGGGCAGGGTGTTCGATAACGATGGCATCGGGCAAGATGCCTTTTTTCATCCAACGTTTCAAAACAATGTTGATACCGCGTGATTCGGACAAAATAGGGAAAAGGGCGACATCTTTGTGGTAGCCCTCGGCCATTTCCGGCAAGTCCAAAGGCAAACCTGCGCCCATCACAATCGCGTCAGCACCGGATTCGCACGCCTGACGGACGTAGGCGGCATGGTCTTTTACGGCTTTCATGACGTTGACGGCGATCATGCCTTTGCCTTCTGAATCGGCTTTGGCTTTTTTGATTTCACGGTCAAGCGCGATGCAGTTGAGGCGGGTGTATTTTTCTTCGCTGGAATCGATTTTTGATTTGGCCAGCAAATCTTCGTGCAAGTGGCGCAAATCGACGCTGGCGATGGTACCTACGCCGTTTTCGCGCGCAACCGCGCTGGAGAGTTTTGATGCGGAAACGCCTACACCCATACCGCCTTGTACGACGGGAATCAGTGATTTGCCACGGATAATCAATGGGTCAAAGTTGTTTTGCATGGATGCTCCTTCATAGATTCTGGATGGGGCCGTCTGAAATCCTATGAAATAGATTGGATAACGGACTGATGTGTATATAAATAAGTGTGTTTTTCGCTGCCGTTTTTCAGACGGCATGGGGCGTATTTTTAGAATTTTAGGAATTATACTCTAAGTTAGTGTAAAAATTAGAGTATTAATACAGTTTTTTTGAAGGAAAAATTGAAAAGTCTTGTTAATAAAGGAATAAATTTTATGGTGGATTGAATTGAGGAGAAGAAATTGCAAACAAAATCTACAAAGAAAAAGGCCGTCTGAAATTTCAGACGGCCTTAAGTATGGGAATCAGACAGATGTCGGATTACATTTGTTTTTTAGCGGCGTCAATGGCGCGTTGGTCAGGGTTGATCAAGATTTCAACGCGGCGGTTTTGTGCGCGGCCTTCAACAGTAGCGTTGGAGGCGATGGGTTGGCGGGAGCCGTAACCGAAAGTGCTCAAACGGGTGCTGCTTACGCCACGGGATTGCAGGAAGGTGGCAACAGATTCGGCGCGGTTGCGAGACAATGGCTCGTTGATGGCGTCGTTACCGGTGTTGTCGGTGTGGCCGTTGATGATCAAAGTGGTGTCAGGATATTGAACCAAAGTTTGCGCGGCGGCAGACAAGGCGCTTTGAGCATGGCCGCTCAGGGCAGCGCTGCCGGTGGCGAAGGTTACGTTTTCAGGCATAACCAGTTTGATTTGGTTGCCTTGACGTTCAACTTCGATGTTGGTGTTGGCCAGGCTTTGACGCAGTTTTTTCTCTTGGTAGTCCATGTAACCGCCGATGCCGGCACCTACTGCACCACAAGCCAATGCGGAGTTACGCGCGCCTTTACCGCCGTGGGTCAGCGCACCAACGATGCCGCAAACAGCCGCACCGCCCAAACCGTACATAGCGGTTTTGCTGGCGGATTGTTGACCGGTAGCAGGATCGGTCACACAGCCGGTAAGTGCCAAAGGAATGGCAGTAGCAATAACGGTCAGGGGTTTCAAGAATTTCATGTCGTATCCTCTTTTTAGATGACGGCACGGGCCGTCTGAAAAAAAATGAATAAAAACCGCGTGGGTCATTACGGATTTATGATACCCAATATCCGAAACGCAAAAGAATGGGTTTAACCCGATATTACGAAAATATTTGCCAGTTAACATAATTCTGAAGCATTTCTGCATTTCTCCGACAGTTTGGTCATTTTGCCGCGAAATAACAAGCAAAGTTTTTTACAGTTTCCTCCGTTTTTTATGCTTGCGGCGATACCAGTTGACGAATGCCCATTTCAATCTGACCTTGACGTCATATCCCACCGAGCCCGCACCCAGTATGAGCAAAACGGCGGAAACGGGCAGGGCGAAATGATGGCCGACCAGATGATAACCCCATGCGCCAACCACGCCGCCCAGCAAAAACGACAGCATCAAGCCGCTTAAAAGCCACATTTTCGGTTTGTTGACGCGGACGTGCGGCAGGCGCGGATGATGCTGTTTGGAGTAATAAAGCGCGCGTGAAATTTCAATGCCCAAGTCGGTCGCCGTGCCGGTCATGTGGGTGGAGCGGATGGCGCCGCCGGAAAGAAGCGTGATAACCGTATTGTGCATGCCCATAATAAAACACAATAAAAACAATGCTAAAGACGGCATAATAAAATCAGATCCGCCAAAATCCCATTCCATCGCAGCAATACCGAACCAACCGAATATCAACAGATAAACTGCTTCCAGCCACATGGAAAACCCAAAGCTGCCACGGAAACGCATCTGCTGCGTCCATAAAATCACCCAACCCGAATGCGCGGCACCGGCAACAAAACACAACACGCTGATGAAAGTCACCGCGGCAGACCACCAGTCTTGAAGATACAGCACATCAGCCAAAAGAGACATGGAGCCGGTTACATGGGAAATATAGCGCGCAAAAGCAAAGAATCCCCCTGCATTAATCGCACCGGCAAGAAAGGCCATGATGTAACCCAGCCGTCTGAAACGGGCATCGGAAATATTGTGTTCGTGCAGGTACGGGCGATCCGCCTGCCAAAACGGCGGCGTGTGTTGCCTGTGGTGGCGCAATCGGTAGGAGTGGGGCGGTTTGTCAGCGTTCATTGAGTGGGTTTGGAGTTAAACATTCATACAGGGTGTATTTTATATGCAACTGTCTGCCGATAAGAACAAATAATCTAAAGTGTTCCCAAGTTGCCACACTTGCCCATTACACAATGAGGGCGTACATTAATAGAGAGACATAAACATAAGGAAACATCCGATGAATCCTATCCGTCTGACCTTATTGTTTGGCGCCGTTGCATTGCTGGCCGCCTGCGCCACCACGCCCGAACAAAAAGCCGCACGCGCCCAAGCGCAGAAACGCTATGAGCAGGATCTTCAAGTCAATCTTGCCGCCCAATGCGATCAGGAAACAGCCGCGCTGATCCGCCGCAAATTTGACGAAGAAGGTAAACCCGGTGTGGCAACCGCGGAACAAAAAGCCTTCCGCCTCAAATATATCGACAAAGTTTCCGATCCGATGTTCCAAGCCTGCTACAAAATGGCATGGCAAAACTATATTTCCCAAGAACAGCTGCGCGAAGCCCGCTACTATCGCTATTATGACGATTGGGGCTATCCGTTTGGCCGTTATCCTTGGTGGTGGTAAGGTATTAACAAACTTTAGGGCCGTCTGAAAGCATATATTTATTGGTTTCAGACGGCCTAAGGTTTATTGAAACGGCAATAACGTTTACAATAGCCGCCTATTCAAACACAATACCACCACCCATGAACATCTGGCTTGGACAGCGACACGCGCCCAAATTTCCGCAAGGAGCCGCCGTAACCATCGGCAACTTCGACGGCGTACACCTCGGGCATAAACACATTCTACAAAAACTCAAACGAGAGGCAGACCAGCGCGGTCTGCCTGTTGTCGTTGTTGTTTTTGAGCCTCAGCCTAAAGAATTTTTTGCGCGTAAAGCCGGGAAGAAGCTGCCTTATCGCATCAGCCCGCTGCGTACCAAATTGCGTCTTTTGCGTGAAACCGGCTGTGTGGATGCCGTTTGGGTCTTGCGTTTTAACCAAGCTTTTTCCGATATGAGCGCACAAGCGTTTATCGACCAGCTTTTGCGCCAAACGCTCAATACGCGGTATCTGTTGATTGGCGACGATTTCCGTTTCGGTGTCGGTCGTGAAGGTTGTTTTGAACTCTTGGCACAACAGCCCGATATGCAAACCGAGCGCACGCCGTCCGTTATCGTTGAAGACATCCGTACCAGCAGCACCGCCGTCCGCCAAGCCCTTTCAGACGGCAAGTTGGAATACGCCAAAAAACTGTTGGGCCATGATTACGTGTTAAGCGGCAAGGTCAAACACGGGCAAAAACTCGGCCGCACCATAAACGCGCCTACCGCCAATGTACAGCTTCCTCCGTATCATTATGCGTTAAGCGGCGTATTTGTCGTTGAAGCAGACGGCACATTCGGTACGCGCCG
Organism: Neisseria sp. P0020.S003; assembly: GCF_051957095.1. Lineage (NCBI taxonomy): Bacteria > Pseudomonadati > Pseudomonadota > Betaproteobacteria > Neisseriales > Neisseriaceae > Neisseria > Neisseria sp. P0020.S003. Next base: position 49,734 of record NZ_JBQCWU010000007.1, read on the forward strand.
AGGCGTTGCCAGCTTTGGTTTTAACCCCACTGTCAGCAACAACCGCTCGCAAAAGCTGGAAGTCCATCTGTTCGATTTCAACGGCGATTTGTACGGCCAACGCATCTTCGTCCGCTTCCTACACAAACTGCGTGACGAGAAAAAATTTGAGAGTATCGAAGCCTTGAAAACCCAAATTTTACAAGATATGGAAGATGCGAGGGTTTGGGAAGCATAGAAACGCTTCTAGAAGCTTATAAAATCAAGACAATTGGGCTACAATAAGTCCTTTGAATTTTTTCAGACGGCCTGTTCTTTTCAAAATGAGCAATCAGGCCGTCTGAAACCGAAATACCGCAACAATAGAGATCAAAAAATGACCGATTACAGCAAAACCGTAAACCTGCTCGAAAGCCCGTTTCCGATGCGCGGCAACCTCGCCAAGCGCGAACCTGCGTGGCTGAAAAGCTGGTACGAGCACAAACGCTATCAAAAACTGCGCGAAATCGCCAAAGGCCGTCCGAAATTCATCCTGCACGACGGCCCGCCGTATGCCAACGGCGACATCCACATCGGTCATGCCGTCAACAAAATCCTCAAAGACATCATTATCCGCAGCAAAACCCAAGCCGGTTTTGACGCGCCTTATGTGCCGGGCTGGGACTGCCACGGCCTGCCCATCGAAGTGATGGTGGAAAAGCTGCACGGCAAAGACATGCCCAAAGCGCGTTTCCGCGAATTGTGCCGCGAATATGCCGCCGAACAGGTTGCCCGCCAGAAAAAAGACTTCATCCGTCTGGGCGTGTTGGGCGACTGGGACAATCCTTACCTGACCATGGATTTCAAAACCGAAGCCGATACCGTGCGTATGCTCGGTGAAATCTACAAATCCGGCTATCTCTACCGCGGCGCAAAACCGGTTCAATTTTGCTTGGACTGCGGTTCTTCATTGGCCGAAGCCGAAGTGGAATATAAAGACAAAGTATCGCCTGCGATTGATGTTGCCTATCCGTTTAAAGACACTGCCGCACTTGCCGCCGCATTCGGTTTGGCAAGTATCGAAGGTAAAGCATTTGCCGTTATCTGGACGACCACGCCTTGGACTTTGCCTGCGAGCCAAGCAGTTTCAGCTGGCGCAGACGTGGTGTATCAGCTGATTGATACGCCTAAAGGCAAATTGGTGTTGGCCAAAGATTTGGCAGAAGACGCGCTCAAACGTTACGGTTTTTCAGACGGCATTGCTATTCTTGCCGAAACCACCGGCGACAAGCTGGAAAACCTGCACATGAATCATCCGTTCCTCGAACGCGATATTCCCATGCTCAACGGCGACCACGTTACCACCGACGCCGGTACGGGTTTGGTGCATACTGCGCCTGCACACGGTTTGGAAGACTACGCCGTCTGCAACAAATACGGCATCGAGCTTTACAACCCCGTCAACGCCGAAGGCAAATACATCAGCGAAACGCCGCGCGTTGCCGGCATGAGCGTTTGGGAGGCCAATCCCGTTATCCTGCAATGGCTGGAAGAGACCGGCAACCTTTTGGCAAGCAGCAAAATCGAACACAGCTACGCCCACTGCTGGCGCCACAAAACGCCGTTGATTTACCGGGCGACCGGCCAATGGTTTGTCGGTATGGACAAAGCTGGTGCCGATGGTAAAACCTTGCGCGATAAAGCCATCAAAGCCGTTGATGACACCGAATTCTTCCCATCATGGGGTCGTGCGCGTTTGGAAGCCATGATTGAAGGCCGTCCTGACTGGGTGGTTTCACGCCAACGCTATTGGGGTACGCCGATGACTTTCTTTGTTCACAAAGAAACCGGTGAACTGCATCCGAACTCTGCCGAGTTGTTGGAAAAAGTTGCACAAAAAATTGAAGGAAAAGGCATCGAAGCATGGTTCTCTCTTGATAAGAGCGAACTCTTGAGCGCGGAAGATTGCGAAAATTACGACAAACTTTCCGACACGATGGACGTGTGGTTCGACTCAGGCTCGACACATTATTCCGTTTTGAAACAACGCGAAGAATTGGAATGGCCGGCTGACTTGTACCTCGAAGGCAGCGACCAACACCGCGGCTGGTTCCAATCGTCTATGTTGACCGGTTGCGCCTCATCAATGGGTCGTGCGCCATACAAACAGCTGCTGACCCACGGTTTTGTGGTTGACCAAAACGGCCGCAAAATGTCGAAATCCATCGGCAACGTCGTTGCACCGCAAGAAGTTTACAACGAATTTGGCGCGGACATCCTGCGTCTGTGGGCGGCATCCACCGATTACAGCGGCGAATTGGCGATTTCCAAAGAAATCCTCAAACGCGTAACCGAAAGCTACCGCCGTATCCGCAACACCTTGAGCTTCCTGTTTGCCAACCTCAGCGACTTCAATCCTATTGAAGATGCCGTGCAACAGGCAGACATGGTGGAAATCGACCGCTACGCCGTGGTATTGGCACGTCAGCTGCAAGAGCGTCTGGCAGGCGATTACTATCCGCGCTATGCCTTCCATTTTGCCGTAAAAGACATTGTTTCTTTCTGCTCGGAAGACTTGGGCGCGTTCTACCTCGATATCCTGAAAGACCGCCTCTACACCACCAAAGCAAACAGCCATGCACGCCGCAGCGCGCAAACTGCCCTGTATCACATCACACGCAGTTTGGTTCTGCTGATTGCTCCGATTTTATGCTTCACCGGCGAGGAAGCATGGGACATCATCGGTGGCGGCGAAGAAGACAGCGTCCTCTTCCACACATGGCATGAGTTCCCATCTATCAATGAAAAAGCCGAAGCCGAATTGGTGAAAAAATGGACGGCAATCCGCGAAGCACGCGAAGCAGTAACTGCCGCCATCGAGCCTCTGCGTACGGATAAAACCGTCGGCTCTTCATTGCAAGCCGAAGCCGAAATTACGGCTCCGGAAGAAATTGCCGACTATCTGAACACTTTGGGCGAAGAATTGCGTTTTGCTTTGCTGGTGTCTAAGGCTGAAGTGAAAGTAGGTGATGAACTTGCTGTAACCGCTAAAGCCAGCGATGGTGAAAAATGCGAACGCTGTTGGCACTACACCCACGATGTGGGCGCAGTTGCAGGCCATGAAACCATCTGTAAACGTTGTGCAGACAACGTTGACGGTAAAGGTGAAGATAGACATTACGCTTAATTGTTTGGTCTAAGATAAAGGCCGTCTGAAAACTTTGAAAATAGGTTTTCAGACGGCTTTTGTTTATTGAATCTGTTTCGTATAGCGAATAGATTTTGAAGGGTAATTGGGATTTGTTACTTAGGTAAAATGTAGGATAGGGGTTTAAGTTATTTCAAAGTAGGAGTTTAATTGCACAAAATAAAACTATTACTTCAGAGAAAATTTGTTAAGGATATAGGAATTACGAATAATCATTTGTCTAGAATTGAGATCAATTATTACAATTTTGGATTCGTAATTCTTTAATAAAACAATGAGGTATCATATGCACCCTAAAGATAAGTTTGACATCAAGGCTTGCAAAAAAATTAAGGACTGCAACGATGAGGAATTAATTGAGATGGGGGAGTGGCTCTCAGGATGGTTGGGAGATGCGAACTTTCCTGTTTTTAGTGAAATTGTCGAAATCTTTGTAGAACGACAAGATATATTACTTCCATTCGTTTCAAATATTTTTTACTCAAATGATAGTATATGCATTTATTGGGTTTTACTTGAACTTTATCCAAAATTATCCTATCAAAACCAAGTAGCCTTAGTCATTGATTTGGAGCATTGTCTCCATAATATTTCAGAAAAATTAACTTTGGATGAAGATGATGAAAACCTTAAAGAAGTCTTGGAAAAAGTTTTAAATTAAGGTAGATGTATATTTAATGATTTTGAAATAATGTATTGTTGGAGAAAGTACCTTTCAAAGAGTCTTACTTATTCGATGTGCTTTGAACCTTCAAATAGCCTCATATTTACATTTTTATCCTTAAACGGATTTTCGTTTTATCCAATATAAAAGGCCGTCTGAAAACTTGTTTCAGACGGCCTTCAGCTATTCTATTGCTAAGTAGAAATTAGCGTGCAGAGCAAGAAGTTTCTACTTTGTTGCCGTATGGGTCAGTGAAGCCGAAGAATGCTTCGCTGCCTTTTTGATGCCATTCAGCGCCTTTACCGAACAGGCCTTGGTTGGCAACATAGCGTTCGCCTGAACCTGCAACGGCAGAAGACAGGGTGGCAACTTTGTCGTCCAGACGCAGTTCAACTTGGTTGGTGCTCAGGTTGCGGACTTGTACAGACAGGCCGTTTTCGCAGCTGAATGATTGAACACGGTCATGGTTGTGCATGTCATGATGTTGGTAGCCATGTTCGTGTGCATGATTGTGCTCATGATGTTGACCATGGTCATGGCGATGGGCTTCAGGTGCGGCACAGGCAGCGAGGCTCATGGCGGTGGCAATTGCAAGCAGGGCTTTTACTTTCATTTTTGACTCCTATGGTCAGTGTTGAAGGAAGAATGTAGCGGCATGTTATAAATATCTTTATGGCTTCACAATAGGGATAACCATTATTTACTTTTTCTTCCTGTTTCCGGGAGTATGGCAGGATTCTTTGTAGTTTTGATATGAATGATTAATGCCGTTTGAAAAAAAGCCGCACTTGCGCTAGAGGTAAACGAAAGTGCGGAAAATTCAGAGAGTTACATTGAAAGAAGGATAGGACAGCTTAACGCTGGCGTGCTTTAAAACGGGGATTGCTCTTGCAAATGACGTACACTTTGCCTTTTCGGCGGACAATTTGGCAGTCGCGGTGTCGTTTTTTTGCAGTTTTCAGGGATGAGAGGACTTGCATCATTTATCCTTTCTGAAAGAAGACATCATGGATTGGTAACGTTGGTTGAACTTGCTGGCGCGGCCTTCGACATTGACATTGCGTTGTTTGCCCGTATATACGGGGTGGGACGCGGAAGAGGTATCAAGAGAGAAGAGGGGATACTCTACTCCGTCTTTCCAAACCATGGTTTTTCCGTGGGTATTGGCACATGAACGGATGAGCCATCCTTGGTCTGCACCGCTGTCGTAAAACAGGACGGTACGATAGTTGTCTGGGTGGATATCGGGTTTCATTTCTTTCTCCAGTTAGTGTTATGGTATAACATTATACTCTTAGAAAAAGAGCAGGCAAGTGTTTTTTGGTTTTTCTTTATCACGGGGGTGCGGCATTTTGATAAAATATGCTGTTTCAGACGGCCTTTTTTTCATGAGGCCGTCTGAATATTTTGTTTTCTAATGATAGGGATATGATGTATTTGTATAAGGGTTTCAGATTGGGTGGTGCGGTAAGCAAGGTTGTGCCGATTATCCATGTATTGTCCAAGCTGGGGCTGTTGTTTTCACTGTTGTTGGCTGTGCCGACACTGATGTCGTATTTTTATCACGACAGCGCGTTTTTCGTGTTTGCCTATACGGCTTTGACAGTATTGTTGGTGTCGTGCGTTACTTGGGTGCTGACTTTGCGTTTCAACCGTGAATTGCGGCCGCGTGACGGATTTACCCTGGTATTGATGCTGTGGCTGGCCTTTGCCATCGTAGCGGCGATGCCGATTTATTTCTATATGCCGTCCATGAGTTTCACCGATGCGTTTTTTGAGGCGATGTCGGGGCTGACGACAACGGGGGCAACAGTGATTTCCGGCTTGGATACGCTGGATCCGTCGGTGAATTTTTGGCGGCACATGCTCAACTGGCTTGGCGGTATGGGTATTATCGTGCTGGCTGTAGCGATTTTGCCGATGTTGGGTGTGGGGGGGACGCAGCTTTTCAAAGCGGAAATTCCGGGTATGGATAAGGAAAGCAAGATGGCTCCCCGTATTTCGCAAGTGGCCAAACGGCTGTGGTTTGCTTATGCGCTGACAACTGCTGCCGCCTTTGTATCCTTGCATATTGCCGGCATGGGCTGGTTTGATGCCTTGTGCCATGCGATGTCGGCAGTGGCCTTGGGCGGTTTTTCGACACATGATGACAGCGTTGCCTATTTTGATTCTGTGGCAGTCGAATGGACATTGATGTTTTTTACTGTCTGGGGCGGTATCAATTTCGCCAGCCACTTTACTGCGCTGGGCAACCGCTCTTTGCAGGTGTATTGGAAAGATGAAGAATGCCGTTCCATGTTGTTGGTTTTGTCGGGCAGTATTTTGATTTCGGCATTGTATTTATGGCAGCAGGACGTTTATCAAAGCCTTGGCGAAGCTTTGCGCTTTGTCAGCTTCAACTTTGTGTCCATCGGATTGGCCAGCGGTTTCTCCAATGCAGACTTTGCTCAATGGCCGCTGATTGTGTCGTTGTGGATGTTTTTTCTGTCGAACGTATTGGCAAGTTCAGGCTCTATGGGGGGCGGTATTAAAAACGTGCGTGCGTTGGTGTTATTCAAATTCAGCTTGCGTGAAATGTTGATTTTGCTACACCCGCGTGCGGTTCGTACGGTAAAGGTCAACAACCGCTCCATTCCGGATCGTATGGCGCTGACCGTCATGTCGTTCATCTTTATTTACTTTATGACGGTCATCGTATTCAGCTTTCTATTGATGGCGGCAGGCTTGGACTTTTTATCCGCCTTTACGGCAGTCATTGCCTGTATTACTAATGCAGGGCCGGGTTTGGGGGCAGTTGGTCCGTCGCATAATTACGCCGCGCTGAGCGATGTACAGAAGTGGCTGTGTACGGCGGTGATGTTGTTGGGACGTTTGGAGATTTTTACCGTTCTGATTTTGCTGACTCCGGCATATTGGAAGAAATAAGTTTGAGAAAAAGGCCGTCTGAAATTTCAGATGGCCTTTTCATAATGGCTGGGCTTAAGCGTATTGCTTGAGCAATTCTTTGAATTGTTCGCCAGTTTCAGGGTGTTTCAAACCGTAAGCCACGGTTGCTTCAAGGTAACCTAATTTGCTGCCGCAGTCGTAGCGTTTGCCATCAAACGCATGAGCTAACACAAACTCATGGTCGAGCAGGCGGGCGATACCGTCTGTCAGTTGGATTTCATTACCGGCGCCGCGAGGCAGGTTGGTCAATAAGTCAAAAATACGCGGAGTCAGGATGTAGCGGCCGACAACTGCAAGGTTGGAAGGCGCTTCTTCCGGTTTGGGTTTTTCAACGATATTGGTGATACGTTGATAGTTTTTCAGCTGTTCAACTTCGACAATACCATAAGAGCCTGTTTGGGAAGGATCAACGGTTTCAACGCCTAAAACGCTGTTACCGCTTTGGTTGTACACATCAACCATCTGTTTCAATGCACCTTTAGGCGCATCAATCAAATCGTCTGCCAAAATAACAGCAAAAGGCTCATCGCCAACGGCAGCTTGAGCGCATAACACGGCATGACCCAAACCCAATGCTTCAGTTTGACGTATGTACAAGCAGGTAATATTCGGAGGAAGGATATCGCGAACGTGTGCCAACAGCTTGTCTTTTTGACGCAATTCCAATTCGGTTTCCAACTCGTATGCTTTGTCGAAGTGATCTTCGATACTGCGTTTGTTACGGCCGGTGATAAACACCATTTCGGTACAGCCGGCTTCAACCGCTTCTTCAACTGCATATTGAATTAGAGGTTTGTCCACAATAGGCAGCATTTCTTTGGGGCTGGCTTTGGTCGCAGGCAAGAAACGGGTGCCCATACCGGCAACGGGGAAGACGCATTTTTTAATGGGTTTCATATTGGTATCCTATTTTGTCTGAGGGATTAGCCCCCGAAAGTGTAATTGTGTGTAACGATAATACCACATGATAAAGTATCAGGCGGCTCGAAAAAGACTGTATATATTGTCTTATCCCAGTAACGACAGCAATTCCTCTTCGCTCAAGATGGCCACGCCCAAAGTTTGGGCTTTTTCCAATTTACTGCCTGCAGCTTCTCCGGCGACAACATAGTCGGTTTTTTTAGATACGCTGCCGGAAACTTTACCGCCTGCAGCCTCAATCATGGCTTGGGCTTGGTCGCGTTTGAGTGTGGGTAAAGTCCCTGTCAATACAAAGGTTTTACCTGCTACGGCTTCATTAATGCCGTCTGAAATAGTTTTATCTTGAAGATTAGACCGCGTTTGAGTAAAGAAAGTTTTCATATTTTCAAGCAGGGTTGCGTTTTGCGGTTTATTGCGCCATGTCTGCCAATCGGCAGGCAACGCTTTGTCAGTTTGCAAACCTTCTATGCTTTGTCCGGCAAGCTCCCACAAGGCCAGTGCTTTGCTTTCGCTGATTTTAAAATCGGGCAGGCGGGCAATCCAGCGTTGCGGCTCGGCATGGCGCAGAGGAGGGATAGTGACAGCTTGGCTTTGCGGGGTAACACCTACAGCCAGCAGCTCGTCTATCATCGCCTGTTGTGCTTCTTGGGCAAAAAAGTGGGCGATGGAGCGGGCAACCACCGTGCCGATATCGGGCAGGCAGGCGAGGATGGGTTCGGGTGCATGGCGGACGTTTTCCAGTGTGCCGAATGCCTGTGCCAGCGTTTTGGCGGTGCGTTCGCCGACGTGACGGATGCCGAGGGCAAAAAGGAAGCGGGCAAGTTCGGGTGTTTTGCTGGCTTCTATGCCTGCGAGGATGTTTTCTGCCCATTTGGTCGGCTGTTTTTTAACGTTTTTGGCAAGCAGAGTATTGCCAGTCTCACCTTCAAAGTCTTCAATTTCACTGTTTGATGGTTCTTCCTCATTAGCCGATGCTTTATCCGCTGTTTCCTTCATTTTTTGCAGGGTTGGAATATCGAGGCGGTAGAGGTCGGCGAAATGACGAACCAAATCTTGCGCTACCAGCTGCTCGATTTGTTTTTGTCCAAGTCCGTCAATGTCCATGGCTTTGCGTGAGGCAAAGTGGATTAAACCTTGCGCGCGTTGTGCTTGGCAAAGCATACCGCCGCTGCAACGGGCAACCGCTTCGCCTTCTTCGCGTTCGATTTCGCTGTGACAGATAGGGCAATGGGTAGGCAGGCGGTAAGGTTTGTAAAGCGGTTCGGCTTGCGCTTTAGAAGGTGCTTCGGCAAACAAATCGTCTTGCAGGCCGTCTGAAACGGAAATATTGGTCTCCTGCATTGGGCGGCGTTCAAAAATGACGCGCACCACCTCGGGAATCACGTCTCCGGCGCGGCGCACGACGACGGTATCGCCAACGCGCACGTCTTTGCGCGATACTTCGTCCTGATTATGCAGGGTGGCGTTGGTAACGGTAACGCCGCCGACGAATACAGGTTGTAGGCGGGCAACCGGGGTTACTGCGCCGGTGCGTCCGATTTGTACATCAATGGCTTCGACAATGGTCAATGCTTCTTCAGCAGGAAATTTGTGGGCAATAGCCCAACGTGGCGCGCGTGAGATGAAGCCCAGTTTTTCTTGTTGTGCCAGACTGTTGACTTTGACCACCATGCCGTCGATTTCATAAGGTAAAGTAGGGCGTTTTTGCTGCATTTTCTCGTAAAATGCCAATACTTCGTCGATATTTGGGAAACAGCCGAAATTACCATCGGGCAGGCTGAAGCCAAGTTCTTTACAGTAGTTCAGCTCTTGTAGGTGTTCTTCTGCGATAAAACCGCCTTGTTGTCGGGCAATGGAATAGGGGAAGAAATGCAGTTTGCGCTGTGCCGTAATGCGTGAATCAAGTTGGCGCAGACTGCCGGCGGCGGCATTGCGCGGGTTGGCGAAAGGTTTTTGTCCGTTTTCAGCCTGTCGTGCGTTTAAGGCGGCAAAATCGGCTTTGAGCATCAGGACTTCGCCGCGTATTTCGATAAGCTCGGGAATATTTTCTCCATGCAGGCGCAGGGGGATGTTGGATACGGTTTTGACGTTTTGGGTAACGTCTTCACCTGTTGTGCCGTCGCCACGGGTTGCCGCTTGAGTCAATATGCCGTCGCGGTACAGCAGGCTGATGGCCAGACCGTCAAATTTAGGCTCGATAACGTATTCCGGTTTTTCTCCATTTAAACCGCCACGAACGCGCTCATCAAAAGCGTACATTTCGGCATGGTCAAACACGCCGTTTTCATCTTGTGGCGAGAAGGCGTTGGTTAGTGACAACATAGGTACTTCATGACGCACTTCATCAAAGCCTGCCAAAGGCTCGCCACCGACGCGCTGGGTTGGGCTGTCGGGCAGTTTCAACTCAGGGTGATTCAACTCCAATGCTTCGAGCTCGCGGAACAATTTGTCGTATTCGGCATCGGGTACGCTGGGCGCGTCTAGGGTGTAGTATTCGTAGGCGTAGCGGTTGAGGAGGTCGGTCAGGTATTTGATACGTTGTGCGGTTGGATTCATGTGCAATCGAAATAGAGTTTTCAGACGGCCTGATGATAGAGAGGCCGTCTGAAAATCGATGAATATTGAAGATGAAGGGATTTTACCTGAAAAAAAGCGGATATGCCGTCATTGCATATCCGCTTTTTGATTGGGGAAGTTTAAGAGAACAGGCGAAGGGCTTGTTTACTGCCGGGTTTGATGCCGACTTTAAGCATTTCTTCCTGACGGGCCAAAACGTAGTTGCGTACGTCTTTGAGCCATTGGGTGGAAACTTCTTCCATTTGGTCGTTAACCAAATCCAAGCTGAGTTGGCCGGAGAGTTTGACTGCTAAGTCCATGAATTTGTCGAAAGTTTTTTCTCCGGCAGGAACATGCGGAATATCCAGAAGCATGCTGAAACCGCGGTAGGCTTGGTTGTCCAATAGAGGGTTGGTAAACGGTTTGTTGTCCAAAGTATGGATGGAGAACAATTGAGGGTTGTTGTTGTCGCCGAAGTGGAACGCGCCGTCTTCACCCAGTTTGAAGCCTGTATCTTCCACGGCGGCACGTAATTCTACGCCGCTGATATTGGAGTGGGAAACCAAGTGAATGGCGATGGTTTGGTCAACACGCGCACAGAATTGGTCGAGAGCTTGTGCAACTTCGGTGAACGCGTCCAAGTCGGTATGCAAAACTTTGCCGTCCATCAGCTGGGCAAAAGCATCAACCTGTTGGTCGAAGTGTTGTAGCTCTTCACGCGCGGCCAAACCGTTGCGGCTGACAGCCTGAAGGCCCATAACGAAGCCTTGGTAGTAAACTCCCGGAATCGGCTCGGCAACGCGGAAATGGTCGTCCATGGTGCAACCGATGATTTGGAAGCGGTGAGTGCCGGAAAGGCGCGGCAGGGCGTGTAATTCTTGGGCTTGTTTCAGGGAGATGTAGGCCATGTAGTCGAAGCGCGGATCAAACCAAGGCAACTCGACTTGCGATAATTCGTCTAAGCTGATCAATGGTACTTGTGCCACAGGCTCGGCAGCGGTTTCAACCGGAGCAGAAGCGGCTTCGGCAGGGCTGACGGTAATTTCGTTGTTTAAGCCGATAACAGTGTGTTGGACTTTTTCTTCTGCGGAAAAGTCGTCTTCCACAGTCAACTCGACATCCGTTTTAATCTGTGTAGGGTGGGCCAGTTTGGCTTTTGCCGCGTAGATTTCATCTTGCTCTTGCAGGTTGCGCAATGCCTCTTCGGTTTTTTTGTTTTTCTTGATAAACAAACCCTGGCCGCCGGTTTCTTTACTGTCGCGGACGTGCTTGGTTTTGCTGGTCAAAAGCGCATCTTTATCGGAATGGCCGAATTGTTCGCGCACTTGTTTGCGGTATTGGTTTTCCTGGTACATGTTGTAACCGATGACCGCCAAAAGGGCGGCGAGGGCTAAGACGATGAAAATCATGGAGTAATCACTTTTTAAAAAGGCAGCATTCCGTCTTTTTCAGGGTGCGGAATCTTGCTGCGTGGGAAGTTCGTTGGAGCCGGACTTTATGCGTCCGAATGAATAGCTGAATTATAACGAAAATAAACGGTTGTGACAGCATTATGTCTACCAATCATTTCAGGCCGTCTGAAAGTTATCCGCGCCGGACGGGAAAACCTGCTTTTTGAAGGCGTGGCCAATCGAAGAAATGTCCGGGATCGGTTTTCCTGTCCGGCGCGATGTCCTGATGACCGGTAACGGCCTGAATCGGGTAATGTTCGGAAATGGCGGTCAGCAAGGCTTGCAGGCTGGTGTATTGTGCTTCGGTAAAAGGCTCGAAATCGCAGCCTTCCAATTCGATACCGATGGAGAAGGCATTGCATTTTTCTCTGCCTTGAAACGATGATATGCCTGCATGATAGGCCATGTCGTCGCAGGAAACGAATTGGACGGTTTCGCCTTTACGGCTGATGAAAAAATGGCTGGAGACGCGCAAGGTGTGGATGATACTGAAAAAAGGGTGCTCGTCAGGGTTGATTTGGTTGGTAAACAAATTTTCCACTGCCCCCGTGTTGTACTCAAAAGGAGGAAGGGAAATATTGTGGAGGACAACCAATGAGATGTCTTCATCCGGTTCGCGCGGGCTGAAATTGGGCGAATGAGTTTGGCGTGCATTCAGCCAGCGGCCGTTTTGCCAAATGTTTTTTGAAGGGGAATTCATGGTTTCAGACGGCCTTTCGGGATAGGAAAGCATACGTTAGGGAAGGTGGCAGGCGTGGTGGACTTATTTTCGGTTATACTGTCGCCCGACACGTTCACAAACCAAGAATCCTACCATGCTGAAAAAATTGTTGAAATGGCTGGCCGTATTTTTGACGGCATTTGCCGCCGTGGTTGCCGCATTGTTGTTTGTTCCGAAAGACAACGGCAAACCATACCGTATTACCATTACCAAAAACCAAGGTATCTCTTCCGTCAGCCGCAAACTGGCTCAAGACGGCATCGTTTATAACCGTTATGTGCTGGTAGCCGCCGCATATGTGATGGGTGTACACAACCAACTCAATGCCGGTTCTTACCGCCTGTCTGCCAAAGTATCGGCTTGGGACATTTTAAAACGCATTAAAAAAGGCCGTCCTGACTCGGTCAGCGTGCAAATTTTGGAAGGCGCGCGTTTTGCCCAAATGCGCCGTATTATCGACAACACTGCCGACATTGCCCATGACACGCGTGGTTGGAACGATGAAAAATTGATGGCCGAAGTAGCGCCCGATGCCTTAAGCAGCAATCCTGAAGGACAGTTTTTCCCAGATAGTTACGAAATTGATGCCGGTGGCAGCGATCTTCAAATTTACAAAATTGCCTACCGTAAAATGCGGGAGAACCTGCAAGAAGCATGGGACGACCGTCAAAGCGGCCTGCCTTATAAAAATCCGTACGAAATGCTGATTATGGCGAGTCTGATTGAAAAAGAGACCGCGCACGAGGACGACCGCGCCCATGTGGCCGCCGTATTCGTCAACCGCCTGAATATCGGTATGCGCCTGCAAACCGACCCGACCGTTATCTATGGTATGGGCGATGCGTATAAAGGCAGAATCCGCAAAGCCGACCTGCAACGCGATACGCCTTACAATACCTATACGCGCAGCGGTTTGCCGCCGACTCCGATTGCACTTCCCGGCAAAGCCGCGCTTGAAGCGGCGGGTCATCCGTCTGATGAAAAATATCTGTATTTCGTCTCAAAAATGGATGGTACGGGCTTGAGCGAGTTCAGCCATAATCTTTCTGAACACAACGCTGCCGTACGCAAATATATTTTGAAGAAATAAACCGAATAGGCCGTCTGAAACATTTATAATCCCTGTTTCAGACGGCCTTTAAATTGACGATATCCATATGAAACCCAGATTTATTACCCTTGACGGCATAGATGGCGCAGGCAAATCCACCAACCTCGCCGTAATGAAAGCATGGTTTGAAAAACACCAACTGCCCGTATTGTTTACGCGCGAACCGGGAGGCACTCCGGCCGGAGAAGCATTGCGTGAAATCCTGCTCAACCCTGCCACTCAAGTCAGCCTGCGTACCGAAACCCTGCTGATGTTTGCCGCCAGACAGCAACACTTGGAAACAGTCATTCTACCTGCCCTGAAAAACGGCACGCATGTCGTTTCCGACCGCTTTACCGATGCAACGTTTGCCTATCAAGGCGGCGGACGCGGCGTTCCCTTGCAAGATATTGCCACGCTTGAGCATTGGGTGCAGGGTGATTTCCGTCCCGATTTAACTTTGCTGTTGGATGTGCCTTTGGAAGTGTCAATGGCGCGCATCAACCAAACGCGTGAGAAAGACCGCTTTGAACAAGAAAAAGCCGAGTTTTTCAATCGGGTGCGCGAAGTGTATCTGCAACGTGCTAACGAACAGCCGGAACGCTATGCCGTCATCGACAGCAGCCAAAGTCTGGACGCTGTAAAAAATCAGATTGAAACCGCGCTAGACAGTCATTTTGGATTGAATGTTTAAGTTTAAATAAAATGCCGTCTGAAAGAAGAGTGATGTGGCAAAGAAATATTATTACAGAAGTTTTTAGACATAAAACCAAATAAAACGAAATATCAAAACAAATGTAATAAATATCGGTATGCGCCACCAAAAGAACATGATAAAATTACGGCCTCTTACAAAGCCGGTCTGTTAACAACCCGACTTTAGAAATTTTAAACGTCTGAAGCAGCCTGTTTCAGACTTGTTCGCTGTAAAATCTCTCTCGCAAACAGGATCGATAAATGGAAAATTCATTAAAAGAAGCCGCCCTGCAGTTCCACGAATTCCCCGTGCCGGGCAAAATCTCCGTTACCCCAACCAAATCTCTTGCCACTTCTAAAGATTTGGCGTTGGCGTACTCTCCGGGCGTAGCCGCTCCTTGTATGGAAATCCATGCCGATCCTCAAACTGCCTACAAATACACTGCCAAAGGCAATTTGGTTGCCGTGATTTCCAACGGTACCGCAGTGTTGGGTTTGGGCAACATCGGCGCATTGGCCGGTAAACCTGTAATGGAAGGCAAAGGCGTATTGTTCAAAAAATTCGCCGGCGTTGACGTATTCGATATCGAAATCGATGAAAAAGACCCGCAAAAATTGGTAGACATCATCGCTTCTTTGGAACCGACTTTCGGCGGTATCAACCTCGAAGACATCAAAGCGCCTGAGTGCTTCTACATCGAACGTGAATTGCGCAAACGTTGCAAAATCCCTGTATTCCACGACGACCAACACGGTACCGCCATCATTACCGCTGCCGCCGTATTGAACGCTTTGCGTTATACCGGCCGCAAAATTGAAGAAGCGACGTTGGTGTGTTCCGGTGCAGGTGCCGCAGCGATTGCCTGCTTGAACCAATTGCTGGATTTGGGTCTGAAACGTGAAAACGTTACCGTCTGCGACTCCAAAGGCGTGATTTATAAAACCCGCGAAGACAAAGACCGTATGGACGAGTCCAAACAATTCTACGCCATCGAAGACAACGGCCAACGCGTATTGGCTGATGCCGTTAAAGGTAAAGACATCTTCTTGGGTCTGTCCGGTGCAAACCTGCTGACCCCTGAAATGCTGAACACCATGAACGAAAAACCAATCGTGTTCGCTATGGCAAACCCAAATCCGGAAATTCTGCCTCCTTTGGCAAAAGAAACCCGTCCGGATGTGGTAATCGGTACCGGCCGCTCAGACTTCCCGAACCAAGTAAACAACGTATTGTGCTTCCCATTCATCTTCCGTGGCGCATTGGATGTCGGCGCGACCACCATCAACGAAGAAATGAAACGTGCCTGCGTGTACGCTTTGGCTGACTTGGCAATGGAAGAGGTAACTGAAGAAGTGGTTGCCGCTTACGGTAAGAAATTTGAATTCGGTGCGGAATACCTGATTCCTACACCATTCGACTCTCGCCTGTTGCCTCGCGTTGCTTCTGCTACCGCTAAAGCAGCTATGGAAAGCGGCGTGGCTACCCGTCCAATCGCTGACTTGGATGCGTACGCTGCTAAATTGGCTGAATGGAAACTGTAACTCAGTAATTTGTGCTTGATTGAAAAGGCCGTCTGAAAGTTGTATTTCATACGGCCTTTTTGTTTATTGAGTATTTTAGAAACGGCTTAATGCAGCAATCGGAATGAAGGACATAATAATCTGCTGATTCAACAGAGACGTGGGTATATGGATTGCTTTCTAAGATAGGTTTCTTATTTTTGAGCGTCTTTGACTTTGCAGGGTTTGTACGGGTTTAAAGACAATAATTTTTGCAGCCTTTTTAAACAACATCAGGCCGTCTGAAATCTGGTTTTCAGACGGCCTGAGTTAATGAAACGGTTTATTTTTGCCAATAGGTTTTGACGTTGACGAACTCGTACAGCCCGAATTCTGATAGCTCGCGTCCATAGCCGGAAGCTTTGACGCCGCCAAAGGGGAGGCGCAGGTCGCTGCTGGTGTGGCGGTTGATAAAGACAGAGCCTGCTTGGATTCTTTCGGCGTATTGCCATGCGTTTGCCGTGTCTGCTGTGTAGATGCAGGCGCTAAGGCCGAAAGGTGTGTCGTTGGCAAGTGCGACGGCATGATCCGGATTGTCGGCACGTAAAATCATGGCAACCGGGCCGAAGACTTCTTCGTGCCAAACGCGGCAGTTTGGGTTGACTTGATCCAATACCGTGGCAGGGTAAAACCAGCTTTCTCCCTCAGGGATATAGCCGCCGCTCAAGCATTGCGCGCCATGTGCAACCGCATCTTGAACCTGCTCGTGTACGGTTTGACGCAGGTCTTGGCGGTGAAGCGGGGCAAGGGTGGTGTTCGGATCTTTTGGATTGCCGGTTTGCAGTTTGGCGCACTCGGCAAGGAAGAGTGGGATAAACTGTTCGGCAATATCTTGGGTAACAACGATGCGTTTGGCGGCATTGCAGGATTGTCCGGCATCGCGAAAGCGAGAATAGCAGGCATCGATGGCTGCGCGTTGCAGATCGGCATCGGGCAGAATGATAAACGGATTGCTGCCGCCCAGTTCAAGGACGGTTTTTTTCAGATGTTTGCCTGCATGGGCGGCCAGCAGGCGGCCGGTATGGGTCGAACCGGTAAATGCCATGGCATCGGTATCTTCAATGGCTTTAAGCGTGTCTTCATGGCTCAACCATGCGCCGATAAGCGGTAAACCTTTTGGGACAAGGCTGAATAGGGTTTCGCTGATGCGGGCGACACTGGGCGCAGGTTTGACCGCGCAGGCATTGCCGGCACAGAGGGCAGGGATGGCAAATCGTAAAATCTGCCAAACAGGGTAGTTCCACGGCATGACCGCCAAAACAACACCCAAAGGCTCGAAGCGGACCTGGCTGAGGCTGGCTTGGGTGGCGATGGTTTTATGGGCAAGCAGTTCGGGGGCAAGGCGGACGTAGTAGCGGATAAGCTCAATGGATTTGCTGATTTCGGCACGGCATTCGTGCAGGCAGCGTCCGACTTCTTCGCAAACCATCTCGGCAAGGCGTTCTTGGTTTTGGGTTAGGCTGTCGGCAAATTGCTGTAAGAGGGCGGTGCGCTCGATAATGCTTGACTGGGTGAAGGTTTGTTGAAGGGTTTGGAGGCGGTTTAATTCGTCGGTGAACTCGGTATAGCTTTGCGCCGGTCGGCGGTAAATGGTTTCTCCGGTGAAGACATGGGTGCTGTGAAACATGGTTGGCTCCTTTGTTTTTATGTTTTTATGAGGCCGTCTGAAAATGTTTCAGACGGCCTTTTATTGTGATGATTGTACTTCAAGCGACCAGTTGGGGAAAAATGGATTTTAAGCCGGCAACAATAATCTCTACGGAAATGGCGGCCAGCATCATGCCCATGATGCGGTTGAGGATGGTCAGGCCGGTAGTGCCCAAGCGTTTGCTGATGCGTCCGGCCACGACCAGAATGAAATAGCAAATCAGGCTGACCAAAAAGCCGGAGATGATAATCAGGGCAATATCGCTGTAATTCTTGGCGGCAGAGGAATAAATGATGACAGTGGAGATACCGCCGGGGCCGATGGTAATAGGAATGGCAATGGGTACGACGGCAATGGCTTTTTCGTTGCGGCGGACTTGTTGCGCATTTTGATGTTCTTCTGAATGGGGGTCAATTTTGGGTTTGGCCGGGTTGTCGTTGCCGTTCATTAAGGAGATGGCAATCAGCAAAACCAGAATCCCGCCGCCGACTTGGAAAGAGCCGACGCTGATGCCGAGTACTTTCAACAAGATACCGCCGCTCAGTGCAAAGACGATGATTACGATGAAAACGGCCAATGCGGCAGTACGCGCGATTCTGCGTTTTTCTTTGGTACTGTGGTTTTGTGTCAGATCAAGATAAATTGAGAGCGCGCTGAAAGGATTAATCAGCACGAGAAATGCCACAAGCAGCTTGCCGATTTCTACACCTAATTCCATATTATTCCTCGCTTTCAGTTAGGTCATCGTTATCCGCATTACGGCGGCGGAGGTTTTTGTGTTCATTAGCAATACCCATCAACAGGGCGAGCACCACCATGATGGAAAGCGTAGCCGTACCACCGTAGCTGACCAAGGGGAGGGGGACACCTACGACGGGCAAAATGCCGCTGACCATGCCCATGTTTACAAAGGCGTAGCAGAAAAAGGTCATGGTCAATGCGCCTGCCAAAGTACGACTGTAAAGGGATTGAGCTTGCGCGGCAATCCACAATCCGCGTGCCAGAATGATAAGGTAAACCAGCAGTAAAAGGATATTGCCAATCAGGCCGAACTCTTCGCCGAATACCGCGAAAATAAAGTCAGTCGTTGATTCGGGAATATAGTCCAAATGGGTTTGCGTACCGTTGAGCCAGCCTTTACCCCATACACCGCCCGAGCCGATGGCAATCATGGATTGGATGATGTGGTAGCCTGCTCCTAACGGGTCTTTGGTTGGGTCGAGCAGGGTAAGGACGCGGGTTTTTTGATAGTCGTGCATGCCGTAATTCCACAAAAGCGGCAAGGCGGCTACAAAGGCAATAATAGCGGCAAAAATAGCCTTCCAAGGCAATCCGGCAAAGAAGATGACAAAAATACCCGAAGCCATGATCAATGCTGCCGTACCGAGGTCTGGCTGCTTTAAAATTAGGGCGACAGGAACAAGAATCAGCACGAGGGCGACAATATAATGTATCCATTTCAGACGGCCTTCATAGCGTTGGAAATACCACGCGACAGTCATGGGAATGCCGATTTTCATGATTTCGGAAGGTTGGATACGGGTAAAGCCGAGGCTCAGCCAACGAGTGGAGCCGTTTACGGTAACGCCGGCGACTTCGACGCCAATCAGCAGTAATACGCCGACAATGTAAACAGGCAGGGCAACTTTGGCGGCGGTTTGCGGCTTGAATACGGCGATAATCCATAACAGGGCAAAGCCCAAAACGGTATGGATGGTTTTGTTTTCCAATTGGCCGAACTCTTGCCCGTCTGCAGAATAGAGCAGGAACAGGCTCATGATGTAGATGGCGAGCATGGCAAAAAGCAGCCAAGGGTCAATCGGGGCTGCAATGGTGGATTTGAAATTTTTCCACGCTGATGTGTTATTCATGATGAACCTCCGGCTGTGAGGCAGGGCTTGTCGGAGTCAGTCCGTAGGCAGATTGGAAAATGCTGGTAATAGGCTGGTGCTTGTTCGTTGTTTCAGTTTTGGCCGAATCTGACTCAAGGCCGTCTGAAAACTGTTGCGGTTTGACGTGAAGCATATAAAAATCAGTCATTTCACGAGCCAATGGCGCGGCATACGCACCCCAGCCGCCGTTTTCCAAAATAACGGCAATGGCGATTTCAGGTTTTTCCAATGGCGCAAACGAGATAAACCATGCGTGGTCGCGGTGTTGTTCGCGCAGGGCTGCGGCGTTGTAGCGGCCGCCCTGTTTGATTTGTACGACTTGGGCCGTACCGGTTTTACCGCCCATTGTATAAGCAAGCCCGCCACCGATACGGTGTGCCGTGCCGCCCGGTTTCAATACCTTTTCCATTGCGCGTTTGACGTATTCGAAGTTGTCGGTTTTGAACGGAATTTGACGCTCGGGATTGGGGTTGATTCGGGTAATTTTGCGTGCGCCAAAATCTAATACTTCTTTGACCAAATGCGGCTGATAAACGACACCGTTATTGGCCAGAGATGCTGTCGCATGTGCCATTTGCAAAGGTGTGTAGGCGTTGTAGCCTTGTCCGATGCTGACAGAAACCATTTCACCGGCGCGCCATTCTTTGGCGGTAGGGTCGGAAGATTTGGCAAAACGTTTGGCTTTCCATTCGCGGCTAGGCAAAACGCCCACATATTCGCTGGGCAGGTCAATACCGGTTTTTTGGCCGAAACCGAATTGTGCCAGATACGGAGAGGCTTTATCGATACCCATCTCGTAACCTAAGCGGTAAAAGAAGGTATCTGAGGATACTTGAATGGCTTTGCTCAAGTTGGCCGAGCCGTGGCCGCTGCGGACAGAGTCGCGGAAAATATGGCGGCTGCCGGGTATGCTCCATGCGCCGGGAGCGGGGATGATGGTGTTTTGAGTAATTTTGCCGCTTTCTAATAAGGCCATGCCCATAAAGGGTTTGAATGTAGAACCCGGCGGATAAAGGCCTTGGGTAACGCGGTTGATCAAAGGCTTTTTCCAATCGTCATTCAGCATTTTCCAAGTGTCGCTGTCGATGCCGTCAATAAAGAGGTTGGGATCGAAAGAAGGCTTAGAAACAAATGCCAAAACAGTACCGTCTTGCGGATTGATGGCCACCAATGCGCCACGGCGGTCACCTAAAATGCGGTCGGCTTCCTGCTGCATACGGATATCCATGCCCAGGCGCAAGGTTTGCCCCATTTGGGACGGGACATTTTTCAATACGCGGACGATATTGCCGTAAGCGTCTTTTTCGACTTCCTGATAGCCTGGAATACCATGAAGCTGGTGTTCGTAATATTTTTCCAAGCCGGATTTGCCGATATGTGTACTGCCGCGGTAGAGGGCGGTCAGGCCTTCTTCTTCCAGCATTTCTTTGTCTTTATCGCTAATACGGCCGATGTAGCCTAAGAAATGGGAAGTCAGTTTGCCGTAAGGATATTCGCGGAATGTGCGTGAGTTGACCTCTACGCCTTTGAATTCGCGCAAATGCACGGATAAACGGGCGGCCTCTTCATCAGTCAGCCTGAGCTTGAGCGGGATATTTTCAAATTTTCGATAGCTTTCGCGGTATTTTTTGAAGCGTTTTAAATCTGTCGGCGTAATATCGACGTATTTTTTCAATGCTTCAATGACATCTTCCATCTTGCCTTCAATGCGGTTGGGAATAACTTCTAGCGAAAAGACTGGATAGTTTTTGGCCAAAGGAACGCCGCTGATATCGACGATTTCGCCGCGTACGGGCGGCGTTGGAATCAGGGTGATGCGGTTGCTCGATGCCTGACCTGAAAACTCATTGTGTTGAGTCACTTGCAGGTAGAAGAACCGCGCCAGTAAGATGGAAAAGAAGATGACAATCAGGATAAAGGCAACGAGCAGGCGCAATAGAGCGTCGGCTTGTGCTGCCTGAGCGGAAGGTTTTTTGGTATGTTGACCACCGGAAAGACGGCGTGGAAGAGTCGGTTTCATCTTTTCAGCAGGAGCGGTAAATACGGGTCACAATCAACATTAGCTGGCTGAGTATCGGCCAAAGTAATGCGCCGACAAATGGGGCAACAAAGCCTTGCAAAGTGATGACCTGATGATTAAGGAACAAGCGGGCAACAGTTAAGACGGCCTGATTGAGAAGCAGTGCAGCCAATACAGCGGCCAATTGCATAATGTGGCCGTAAAGCATGATTTGGCGACGGCGGTTTAAGATGAAATAAGTCATCACGACGTAAGACAGGGCGTGCAAGCCCAAAGTCGCGGCGGTTGCGGCATCGACAATCAGACCGATGGCAAAAGCCAGTCCCATGCCTGCGCGTTGCGGTTGGTGCAATGTCCAATACAGCAACATCAGTGCCGTCATTTCAGGCAGCCAAAAGAATCCGTCAAAGGAAAACGGCATAAAGTCCAGTATCATCATCACTATGAGACTGGCCGCCATGATGTGCAGCGGTACTGCACGGTAAGAATCGTCAAAATCGTTCATGAAATCAGCGTGGGGAAGAAGGGGCGGAAGAAAGTACCAAGACAAAACGGCTGCTGCGTAAAGCGGCCAAAGGCGTCAGTTGCGTATCGTAATAAGGCGTTCCCGATGCGCGGACAACCTTGCTGACGGTTGCAACGGGAATCCCCGCCGGATAGGTACCGTCCAAACCGGAAGTTAGCAGAATATCGCCGGGTTTCAAGTCGGAGCCGGTTGGGAAATAGCGCAAATCCAAACCGTTGCCATTGCCGTATGCCAAGTTGCGTTCGCCGGTGCGGCTGACGGCTATGGGGACAATGCTTTGTCCGCCTGAAATTAGCCCAATTTCTGCACTTTGTGTGTGAACTTGTGTCAACAGGCCGATCAAACCGCTTTGATCGATGACCGCGTCACCAACTTTCAAGCCGTCTTGACTGCCCTTGCCGATAATCAGTCTTTCGGAAAGCGGATCTTTGCCATTGGAAATGACTTCCGCACCGATAACGTTGTGAATGCCTTTTTGTTGCAAACCGTACAGTTTCTTCAATTCGTGCAATTCATCGGTATTGACTTTATCCCGCTGCAAATCGATTTTCAGACGGCCATTTTCTTCCAGAAGCTGGCGGTTTTGTTCCAAGAGCTCGGATTTAGACTGGGAGAGGTCGGCAAAATATTGATAAAGTTGAACAGGTTGATTGGCCAGCCATTGAACAGGGTAGAGCATAGGCATGACTGCCGCGCGTACAGGCTGCATTAATGAAAAGCGGTAATCAGCTACCATCAGACCGGCAGCCAGAGCAATATAAACGACAAAACGAGGCAACAGCTTAGGGCCTTTTGCCTCGTCAAAGCGCAAAGAAGAGCGTTCCATAACCATCTACCTTATGGGTTTTCCGTGAATACGGTATCATCCCATTTGCCGATATAGTCCAAAGCCTTACCGGCACCATAGGCAACGCAGTTCAGAGGTTGGTCGGCAATACCGACGGGCAGGCCGGTTGCATCGGCCAAGACGGTATCGATACCGTGCAGAAGCGCGCCGCCGCCGGTCAGCATAATACCGCGGTCGGCGATGTCGCCGGCCAATTCGGGCGGAGCCTGTTCCAAAGCCAGACGGACAGCACGGATGATTTGATTCACCGTTTCACTCAATGCTTCACGGATTTCATCTGAAGTAACTGCCAAGGATTTAGGCGTACCTTCGGCCAGATCTCGGCCCTTAATGCGCATGGCTGTTTCGGTTTCAAAGCCCGAGGCCGAGCCGATTTGTTTCTTCAATTCCTCTGCCGTAGCTTCGCCAATCAAGACACCGCGATGGCGGCGCAGGTAATGGATGATGCTTTTATCAAATTCATCGCCGGCTGCACGGACAGAAGCAGAATAGGCCATACCGCCCAGTGAAAGAATACCAATTTCAGTCGTACCGCCACCAATATCGACAATCATCGAACCTGCCGCATCTTCAATCGGCAAGCCTGCGCCCAAAGCGGCAGCCATCGGTTCTTCAATCAAATGTACGCTTGCCGCGCCGGCAGCAAACGCAGAATCCAAAATCGCTTTACGTTCCACTTGGGTAGAGCCGCCCGGAACACAGATAACCACACGAGGCGGAACCAAAGATCGTCCTTCGGTGGCTTTTTTAATCAACATACCCAGCATACGCTCGGTAATCACAAAGTCAGCAATCACGCCGTCCCTCATCGGGCGGACAATTTCAATATTGCGCGGCGCACGCCCCTGCATTTTTTTGGCTTCCGTGCCCACGGCTATAATTTTACTTTTATTGCCTGCGCCGGATTGAATCGCAACCATGGACGGCTCATCTAAAACAATCCCTTTGCCGCGTACAAAAATCAGCGTGTTGGCCGTGCCCAAGTCGATGGCAATATCATTAGAGAGGAAACGAGATAAAAGGCGAAACATAGGATTCCTGAAATTCCGGCCCAGCCCGGATGTGTTTAGCATTATTTAAAATAAGAAAAACAGGTACACAGTTTTAGACGGATAAATGCCCCCTTAAAAGGCCGTCTGAATTAAAACACCATGCCAACCTGTTTGGTTTTCGGTTATAATTCTTCGCTTCATAGAAGACGAAATGCAATGATACCCCAAACCAAAGAGGCATTGCTATCAGACAAGGATTTTTTTATGGCTTTAAGCTTAAATGATGTGGAAAAAATCGCAAAACTCTCGCGCCTCACTTTAACGGACGAAGAAAAAAACAAAACGCTTGCCGAGTTGAACGACATTTTCGCCATGGTTGAAAACATGCAAAGCGTCAATACCGACGGCATCGAACCCATGGCGCATCCGCATGAAGCCGCTTTGCGCCTGCGCGAAGATAAAGTGACTGAAACCGATCACGCTGCAGAATATCAGGCTGTTGCCCCCGAAGTGCGCAACCGCCTGTATATCGTTCCTCAAGTGATTGAAGAATAAGGTTTCAGACGGCCTTTGCTTATCGGCAAGCCCCTATTGCAAGGCCGTCTGAAAGGATATTCTGTTCAGACGGCCCGATTTATTGATTTAAACGGATGTTTTCAATATCTGTTTTGAAAGCAAAAAACTGTTTTATAGAAAGTACGGCACAATGACCGCTTACACGCTCAAACAAGCCAGCAGCCTGCTGCAATCCAAACAAATTTCTGCAGTCGAATTGGCGACCGAATATTTGGCTGCTATTGCTGCGAAAAACCCTGCCATCAATGGCTATGTGACCATCGATCAAGATAAGACCCTTGCTGAAGCCAAAGCAGCCGATGCGCGTATCGCGGCCGGTAATGCAACGGCTTTGACCGGTGTGCCGGTTGCTTACAAAGATATTTTCTGCCAAACAGGTTGGCGCAGTGCATGTAGTTCCAAAATGTTGGATAACTTTGTTTCTCCTTATACTGCCACTGTGGTGCAAAACCTGTTGGATGCCGGTATGGTGACTCTTGGCCGTACCAATATGGACGAATTTGCCATGGGTTCGACCAATGAGACTTCGTTCTACGGCGCAACCAAAAACCCATGGAATCTTGAACATGTTCCCGGCGGTTCGTCAGGCGGTTCGGCTGCCGTGATTGCGGCGCGTTTGGCACCGGCTGCCTTGGGTTCGGATACCGGCGGTTCTATCCGTCAGCCTGCATCGCATTGCGGTATTACCGGCATCAAGCCGACTTACGGTACGGTTTCACGTTTCGGTATGGTTGCCTATGCTTCCAGCTTCGACCAAGCCGGCCCTATGGCGCAAACGGCCGAAGACTGTGCGATTTTGTTGAACGCCATGGCCAGCTTTGACGAGCGCGATTCCACCAGCTTGGAACGCGACAAAGAAGACTACACCCGTGATTTGGACAAACCGCTTAAAGGTTTGAAAATCGGTTTGCCTAAAGAATATTTCGGCGAAGGTGCGGATGCCGATGTTCAGACGGCCTTGCAAAGCGTTATTGATTTGCTTAAAGCTCAAGGCGCGGAGACTGTTGAAGTTTCCCTGCCGCAAACATCATTGTCGATTCCTGCTTATTATGTTCTCGCCTCCGCGGAAGCAAGTACCAACTTGTCCCGTTTCGACGGCGTACGTTACGGCCACCGTGCAGCGCAATTCGGCGACCTTGAAGAAATGTACAGCAACACCCGTGTCGAAGGTTTCGGCAGTGAGGTTAAGCGCCGTATCATGATCGGTACTTATGTATTGAGTCATGGTTACTACGATGCGTACTACTTGAAAGCGCAAAAACTGCGCCGCCTTGTAGCCAATGATTTTCAGACGGCCTTTGGTCAATGTGATTTCATTTTGGCGCCGACTGCGCCGACTGCCGCGCCTAAACTCGGCAGCGACATTCACGACCCTGTGCAAATGTACTTGTCCGATATTTACACCATCGCCGTAAACCTTGCCGGTTTGCCTGCACTGACTCTGCCTGCCGGTTTTAGCGCAAACGGCCTGCCGATTGGTGTGCAATTTATCGGCAACTATTTCTCCGAAGCCAAAATTTTGGGTGCAGCACATCAAGTTCAACTGAACAGCGATTGGCACACTAAAGCGCCGAAATAAGGGTAGGGAGTCTATATGCCTGAAAAGTTTTCTTTTCCAGGATTTAAAACTGTTTATCAGAATGCACCAAAGTTTAAAACGCAACATTTAAAATTTACATTGAGGACATTGTGGTATCGTAAAGAAATTAAGGCATTTGAGCAGTTTGTAAATGCTTCGGAAATATGCCAAAGTTTTTTTAGTCAAATGCCCCAAGATGCCTATCCTTTGATACATGAGTTTGTTGATAAGAAATTTAGTGGTCATGATAGGTTAAAAATTATGCAGTCAGATTTTGAGGCTGCAGAAAAGCTGTTTGGAAAAGAAAGAGTAATGGGTATGAAAACCCGTTCCTTTCATATTGTTTTGGCAAAACCTTCAGACGGCCTTGAGATTTGGCTTAACCGAAATGACAATTGCGTTGATGAGGGGATGTGGTCTCTTTCTTTACGAGAAAGCAATGGAAGACGTCTGTATATGACAACATTCGCCTTTGTAAATAATATGCTGCTTGCAGCCTCCCTTCAGGGACCAGCAGGAGAAGAGGCGAAAGATACTGTACGGGTTTTAACTAAGAAGCTACATGGATTGCGTCCTCAGCAATTGATGGTGCATGCATTGCAATATTTTGCTATTGCATTAAAGCTGGATGGTGTGATTGGTATCACACAAGATAGGCAAGTTAAGCTACGTTGGCGCTTGAAGAAACGTGTCAAAATGAACTATGACCAATTTTGGCAGGAGCATGGTGCTCAAAAGGGTGTTGATGGATTATGGCATCTTCCAAAAGAGCCGGTGCGTAAAGATTTTGAGGAAATCGAAAGCAAAAAACGGTCTATGTATCGTAAGCGTTATCAGATGTTAGATGAAATCGAAGAGCAAATAAGAAATGGTTTAGCTCCTATAAAATAAACTATCATCTGATGAATAAAACATATATATGAATACAACCGACTTCATTCAAATCATTGGGACAGCTGCGTTTGCCATTTCCGGCTATTTGGTCGGCTACAACAAGCAATTGGATGTACTCGGTGTCGTCATTACGGCGTTACTGACGGCTGTTGGCGGCGGCATGATACGCGATGGTTTGGTCGGCCGGATTCCGCAAGTGTTTTTGCAAACCGATGCGTTGATAGTTGTGTTTGCCACGCTTGCCATTGCGTGGTTGATAAGGGTGCAACGCTATCGCAGCACCTATTTGGCCGCTGCTTTTATTATTGCCGATGCCATCGGTTTGGCAGCTTTCAGCATTACCGGCGCACAAATCGGTATGGCCTTGCAGCTCAATTTGTTTGGCGTTATTTCTTTGGCTTTTGTGACTGCCGTTGGCGGCGGTATTGCGCGCGATATTTTGGTCAATGATGTGCCGATGATTTTGCGCACCGACCTTTACGGCAGCGTAGCCATTTTGATTGGCGGGCTGATTTATCTGTTCGGGCATTTGGGCTGGATTAATATTTTTACGTTAAACCTGCTCTTTGCCGGCGGATTGTTGTTTCGCCTGACTGCATACCGTTTCCATTGGCAACTTCCCGGGTTCCAACGCCGCAGGAAATAAACTTATCTTACAGGCGGCCTGTTATGGTTTTTTATTCAGGCCGTCTGAAAAACGAATCACTCATTTAACCGATTAACTTTTTTCGACAGAAAGACCCTTATGACTTGGGAAACCGTAATCGGACTGGAAATCCACGTCCAACTCAACACCCAATCCAAAATCTTCAGCGGCGCATCCACTGCATTCGGTGCCGAGCCTAATGCCCACGCCAGCGTGGTGGAATGCGCGTTGCCGGGCGTATTGCCGGTAATGAACCGCGAAGTCGTCGAAAAAGCCATCAAACTCGGTTTGGCTTTGGATGCGAAAATCAATCAGAAAAACGTGTTCGACCGTAAAAACTATTTTTATCCTGATTTGCCAAAAGGCTATCAAATCAGCCAGTTAGATTTGCCGATTGTTGAACACGGCAAGCTGGAAATCGTAGTAGGCGATGAGGTTAAAACCATCAATGTTACCCGTGCGCACATGGAAGAAGATGCGGGTAAATCCGTGCACGAGGGTTTGAACGGTGCTACTGGTATTGACTTGAACCGTGCCGGTACGCCTTTGTTGGAAGTTGTCTCCGAGCCGGAAATGCGTTCTGCAGCCGAAGCCGTGGCATACGCTAAAGCATTGCATGGTTTGGTAACTTGGTTGGATATTTGCGACGGCAATATGGCGGAAGGCTCGTTCCGCGTCGATGCCAACGTTTCTGTACGTCCAAAAGGTCAGGCTGAGTTCGGTACACGCCGTGAAATCAAAAACCTCAATTCTTTCCGCTTCTTGGAACAAGCCATCAATTATGAAGTGGAAGCGCAAATCGAAATCTTGGAAGACGGCGGTAAAGTACAGCAGGCAACCATGCTGTTTGACCCTGAAAAAGGCGAAACCCGTGTGATGCGTTTGAAAGAAGATGCGCACGATTACCGCTATTTTCCGGATCCGGATTTGCTGCCGGTTATTATTTCAGACGGCCAATTGCAAAAAGCCAAAGAGCAAATGCCTGAGTTGCCGCATGAAATGGCGGCGCGTTTTGTCGCCGATTACGGCATATCTGACTATGATGCACGTCTGTTGACTGCCAGCCGCGCTCAAGCTGCCTACTTTGAAGAAGCAGCCAAAGCCTGTGGCCAAGGTAAATTGACTGCAAACTGGATGAACGGCGAGCTTGCCGCTACCTTGAATAAAGAAGGTTTGGAACTGGCTGAAAGCCCGATTACAGCTTCACGTCTTGCCGAGTTGGTCGCTAAAGTTGCGGATGGAACATTAAGCAGCAAATTGGCGAAAAAAGCTTTTGAAGCAATGTGGGCCGATCCTGAAGCAGGTATTGCCGAAATCATCGAGAAACATGGTTTGCAACAAATTACTGACACTGGTGCAATTGAAGCGATGGTGGACGAAGTGTTGGCAAACAATGCGAAAGCCATTGAACAATTCCGTTCCGGCAATGAAAAAGCCTTGAATGCGATTGTCGGCCAAGTGATGAAAGCAAGTAAAGGCAAGGCTAATCCGGCTCAAGTTCAAGAGCTGATTAAAGCCAAATTAGCTTGATAGATAGGACAGGCCGTCTGAAAACAGGTTTATTTTCAGATGGCCTTTATTTTTGATTTTAAAACTATTCTAAAATACCATGACACATACTATTACCTTATCAGATCAAATCACATTTACGGCAAACGAGGATGAAACCGTTCTTGCTGCCGCGACCCGTCAAAATTTAAATCTGCCCCATTCTTGTAAAAGTGGTACCTGCGGACAATGCAAGGCCGAGTTGATGAGTGGCGAATTTGAAATGGGCGATCATATTGATAAAGCCATCAGCGCCGAAGAAAAAGCGCAGGGTAAAGTGTTATTGTGCTGTACTACTGCGAAGAGCAACCTGAAAATCAATGTGCCGGGGTTTAATCCGAATGCTTTGCCGGTGCGCACTTTGCCTGTACGCATCGAAACGATTGAAATCAAACATGATGTTGCTTTGTTGAGGTTGGCTTTACCTAAAGTGCCGTCATTTGCATTTTATGCCGGACAATATATTGATTTGCTGCTTCCCGGCAATATCAGCCGCAGCTATTCAATCGCCAATTTGCCTGACCAAGAAGGTGTTTTGGAACTGCATATCCGTAAACGTGAAAACGGCGTATGTTCGGAAATGATTTTTGGTGCCGAGCCGAAAGTCAAAGAAAAAGGTATTGTCCGCGTTAAAGGTCCATTGGGTACGTTTACTTTGCAAAAGGACAGCGATAAACCGATTGTTTTGTTGGCAACGGGTACAGGTTACGCACCTATCCGCAGTATTTTGCTTGATTTGATTCATCAGAATAGCGAACGTCCGGTTCATTTCTACTGGGGGGCACGTCAGCAGGAGGATTTGTACGCATTGGAAGAAGCAGAAGCATTAATAGGCCGTCTGAAAAATGCAAAATTCTCGCCTGTCCTTTCTAAGCCTGATTCCGATTGGAAAGGGGAGAATGGATATGTGCAAAACGTTGCCGCACAAAATTATCCTGATTTGAGCCAATATGAAGTTTATGCTTGCGGGTCACTAGCTATGACAGAGAGTGCACAAAGTTTGCTGACTCAAAAATGTGCTTTACCGGAAGATGCCTTCTTCTGTGATGCTTTTTCACCGGCATAATCATGTTTATACAGAATTTATATGTTTGAATGTAGGTGTTAAGAGTAAAATTTGATGGCAATCTGTTTGAGAAAGAGTGTGTTTTTGCACACTCTTTTTTCTATGTGGTAGTTATTGCATAGATATTTATGGCTTGAAGAGATAGCTATTTTGTTTTTAAAAATTGAATTTATTATTTATCATAAAGAAAAGGCCGTCTGAATGTTTCAGACGGCCTTTGTTTTGAAGCAAGTATTAGCTACCGATCAGTTTCAAACGTTGACCAGGAGTCACAGTACGGGTATTGCGGTTCCAACGGCGGATATCATTAACATCAACATTGAAACGGTTGGCGATGGTGTTCAAAGTATCGCCTTTGCGTACAGTGTAGGAAACGTTTTGAATCGGGTTGCTGCGGACTTTTGCAGGAGCAGCTGTGACCCGAAGGATTTGGCCTTTTTTGATATTGTTGCCTTTGATGTTGTTGGCAATAATCAAATCAGCTACGCTCAAGTTGTAACGTTTGGAGATGTTAAACAGCGTATCGCCATCTGCCACGCGGTGTGTGCCTGCTTCAAGTGCTGCAGTTTGTGTGTTTTGTTGACCGTTTACACGGGCAAGACGCGCATTGATGCGGCGTTGTTGTTTAGCGGTATTGGCTGCGATACGTGCGGCACGAGCACTTTCGGCAGTGACAACAGTTTGAACTTGTTTGGCTTCAGGAGTTGCTTCAGCGACAGTCGCTGCAGGTTCCTCTGCAGGTCGGCTTTGTACCAAAGCCATCAGGTCATCATGCTCTTCTTGAACCGGCGCAGCAGCAACAGATTCAACTGCTAGAGCAGGGGCTACATCGTTTGCGGCAACAGTCGGTGCAGTCAAGTCGGCAGGGATAGCTGCTTTGGGTGCTTCTGCAACATTTGTAGCAGCAGGATCAGAAGTAGTATGGGGCATGGCTACAACAGGGGCGGCTACATCCACATTTGCAACTTGTTGAGGCTGCGCCTTGGTTTCTGTTACCGCTACGGAAGTAACGTTTTCAGCTTTGCTGCGTGCAATAAAGTCAACCGGTTTGCTGGACTGTGGAACAACAGGAGAAACAATATTGGTCACGGTATTTTGAGCGACTTTAACCGGTTCTGCTACGTTGGAAGCAATAATCGGAGACATGGCCGGCATATTGGATTGGTAAGTATCCGGAGTATTGTCTTTGTCAATAAAGTTAATAATGTCTTGACTTTGGGTAGCTGAGTTTTTAGCCACCAAAATGCTGCGACCTTCAGAAATGGCACTGCCGCTCAGGCCATTGAGGCGTTTGAGTTCGGCTACACTCATGCCGGTATCGTTAGCAATGGCATTAAGTTTTTTGTTGCCCAAAGAGGTATAAATATCCCAAGACATCAGGGTATCTGGATTGGCATTGCGGTAGTTTTTCTCAAATGCAGAAACCGCAGAAACTGGCAACAACAGACGACGGTTGTTTTTAGGGATAAATACTGGGGCATTGAAACCTGGGTTGAGTGCCAACAGTTCGCTTTCGCTGATGTTTGCAAAGCGAGCGATTGTGCTGTTATCAATAGGTTTGTCGATGCTGACAGATTTGAAATACGGTTGATTGCTGATTTCGCTGATATTCATGCCGAAAGTTTGCGGGTTGGCAACGATGTTGCGGACGGCCAAAAGTTTTGGAACGTAGTTGCGTGTTTCATTCGGCATACGCAGGTTTTCGTATGTCGGCTCCAAACCTTGCGCACGGGCACGGTTTACGGCGCGGCCGACGTTACCTTCGCCCCAGTTGTAAGCGGCAAGGGCCAAAGACCAGTCGCCGAACATACCGTGCAAGTATTGCAGGTAGTTCAGTGCGGCATCGGTAGCGGCGTAAACGTCGTGGCGGCCGTCATATAAAGGCGTTTTTTCCAAGCCGAAGTGGCGGCCAGTAGCCGGCATAAATTGCCACAGGCCGGATGCGCCGACGTGTGATTTGGCTTTGGTTACGAATGCGCTTTCAATGAAAGGCAGCAAAGCGATTTCAGCAGGCATATTGCGTTTTTTAACTTCATTGGCAATATGGTACATATAAGGTTTGCTGCGGGAGATGGTGCGGTCGAAATATGCACTATTTGCAGCAAATTTGTTTTCATGGCGGCGAACCAGTTCTGTATTGACTTCGTTGATGCGGAAGTCTTTACGCAACGATGCCCACAAGCTACCAGAGCCGAAGGTTTGTGCTTTGGCTTGGTCGAGCAGGGAGGAGTTGAGGCGCATCATGGCCATGCCGACTTGGTTGGGCGTGGCGTTTTGCGCGTAGGCTGTGGCGGAAACTGCCGACAGGCTTGAAACGGTCAGAGCGATGGTTTTTAGTTTTGCCATAGTAAATAGAGTTATCAAATATATAATAAAATTTCGTCTTTTCGATGGTATCGTTTCAGCATTCAAACGTCAAGTCGAGTAGGGAATTTGCTTGTATGATGTGGCCGTGGTGTTAAAATTCTGTCACACAAGCCAGAATGCATAGGGGAGTCTTTAATGGAAGTTTTTTTTATGCAAACGCCAATGGGACAATATCTTGCTCAAAAAGAGGCGGATTTTTTCAGACGGCATTTGCAATATTTGAATGGCCAAGTGGCGGTTCAATTAGGCGGTATATGGCAGAGGCCGTCTGAAAATATGATTGTGGTGCCGCGCGATGTGCGGATGGATGCTGAAATGTTGGCATTTGAAACGCATTCAGTGGATGTGTTATTGATGCCCCATCTTTTGGAAATTTCATCTGCCGATTTGGTGTTGCAAGAGGCATTTAGGATATTAAAACCTGAGGGCAGGTTGATTTTGACGGGGTTTAACCCTAAATCTTTGTGGGGATTGAGCTCGTGGTTTGATGGCAAAAGACTGCCTATGAAATCTCAATGCTTGGCTCTGGCTGAGTTGAAACGAAAAATTGCCGCTATTGGTTTTGAAATGGAATATGGGCAGTTTATGGATTATCTGCCTGCGGTGAATTCGCCATCTGTTTTGAAATTTTGGCGGTTTATGGAAAAGGTGGGGGATAGGTGGTGGCCTCAATGTGCGGCGGTTTATGGTGTGGTTTTAACGAAACATTTAATTGGTGTCCATCCTTTGCCTGAATTGGAATCTGCATTCGATGGCAATACGGTTGCTTTAAGTACGGCACGTTTGACCGAATAGTTTTCAGACGGCCTATATATGGATTTGGAGAATTAATGATGCCTGAATTACCTGAAGTGGAAACGACTTTACGTGGAATTACGCCGCATATTGATGGAAAAAAGATAGAAAAAGTCATTATTCGCCAGTTTAAATTGAGATGGCCTATTCATCCGAACTTGGCGCAAATTTTGGCCGAGCGCAAAGTTTTTGCATGCAACCGTCGTGCGAAGTATTTGATTATTACTTTTGAAACGGGTATTTTACTTATTCATTTGGGTATGTCCGGCAGTTTGCGGATTTTTACCGCCGATGATGAGCGTATCGCCACACCGGATAAACACGATCATTTGGATTTTGTATTTGATGACGGTACCGTATTGCGTTATCACGATCCGCGTAAATTTGGTGCGGTATTGTGGTATGAGGGTATTGCCGAGCATCATCCGCTGTTGGAAAAACTGGGGCCGGAGCCGCTCTCGGACGATTTTGATGCAAATTACCTGTATCAGAAATTGAAAAACCAAAAGCGAGCAGTTAAATTAGCGCTGATGGATAATGCGGTGGTGGTTGGCGTTGGCAATATTTATGCGAATGAAAGCCTGTTTAAGGCAGGTATTTCGCCATTGCGTCCGGCGAATAAGTTGACCAAAAAAGAATGCGCATTATTGGTGGAAACCGTTAAAGCGGTTCTGCAAAGGGCGATTGAAACCGGCGGCAGTACGCTGCGAGACTTCGTTAATAGCGATGGAAAAAGCGGCTACTTTCAGCAGGAGTATACGGTCTATAGCCGTCACAATGAGCCTTGTGTCCAATGTGGCGGGCTGATTTTTAAAGAAACTTTGGGGCAGCGTGGAACATTTTATTGTCCAAATTGCCAGAAATAGTTTCAGACGGCCTTAAATGTCAGAGGCCGTCTGAAAATAATGAACACAATACAGAAGAAATTTTATGTCTAAACAAAAAGCTCCTTTTTTTAAACGACTGGGCAGACTTTGCCGTTTGGCAGCTTGGTTATTCAGAACCGGTCGGGATTTGCGTGCCATCGATGGCAACAATGCAGAGGAACGCAATCACGCTGTGGTTGTTTTGGGAAAAGGTGCGTTGGATGCTTTGGATATCGAATTGGAAATCGGCGTACCGCCGCAAGGAAATGTGAGCGGTACTTTGGTGGTGGCCAATCATGTGTCTTGGTTGGATATTTTTGCCATGAGTGCCGTTTATCCGAGCAGTTTTATTGCGAAACAGGAAATTAGCGGCTGGCCGGTTTTGGGGAAAATGGGTAAAAATGCCGGCACGGTGTTTATTAAGCGCAATTCCCGCCGTGATATCGAGCCGATTAATCAGGCGATTTGTGCGGCATTGAAAGCAGGGCAAAATGTCAGTTTCTTTCCCGAGGCACGCACTTCTTCTGGCTTGGGTATTTTGCCGTTTAAAGCAGCCCTGTTTCAATCGGCTATTGATGCGAAAGCGCCGATTCAGGCAGTAACTTTGCGATATTATGATGGCGAAGGACAACGGACGGATCTGCCATCCTATGCGGAGGTAAACCTGTTTCAGTCTTTATGGCGTATTGTTTCTATGAAGAAAATCCGTATCCGTTTGGATTTCTCGCCTCAATACAAACCGACAGACATGCCGGATAAAGACCGCTATGTTTTGAAGGATATTGCGGAAACAGCCATCGGTGAAATTGTGGCTTCGGATTCTCCCGTTCAGCCCTTACCTAAAAAATAATTTCAGTCAGGCACTTGTTTTATTTCAGACGGCCTTCATTTAAAGAAACAGCTGTTTTCGGTTTAATTGAATTGATAGTTTAATGTAATTAATATTATTTGAACTATAAATTATACAAATCGATAGGCCTGCATTAGAATGCAAGCATTGATTCATTTCTCAAACCCGAATTTTTAAGGAGCTTAAAAATGGCTTTGCAAGATCGTACCGGTCAAAAAGTACCTTCCGTAGTATTCCGCACTCGCGTTGGCGACACTTGGAAAGATGTTTCTACTGATGATTTGTTCAAAGGCAAAAAAGTAGTCGTGTTCTCTCTGCCTGGCGCATTTACTCCAACTTGCTCTTCTTCTCATCTGCCACGCTACAACGAATTGTTTGGCGCGTTCAAAGAAAACGGTGTTGACGCAATCTACTGCGTATCTGTAAACGACACTTTCGTAATGAACGCTTGGGCTGCTGAAGAAGAAGCTGACAACATCTACATGATTCCTGATGGCAACGGTGAATTCACTGAAGGCATGGGCATGTTGGTTGGCAAAGAAGACTTGGGCTTCGGTAAACGCTCTTGGCGTTACTCCATGCTGGTTAACGACGGCGTGGTTGAAAAAATGTTTATCGAACCTGAAGAACCAGGCGATCCTTTCAAAGTGTCTGACGCTGACACTATGTTGAAATTTATTGCTCCCGAGTGGAAAGCTCAAGAGTCTGTTGCCATCTTCACCAAACCTGGCTGCCAATTCTGTGCTAAAGCTAAAAAAGCTCTGCAAGACAAAGGCTTGTCTTACGAAGAAATCGTATTGGGCAAAGATGCAACTGTTACTTCCGTACGCGCTATTACCGGCAAGATGACTGCTCCTCAAGTATTCATCGGCGGCAAATACATCGGCGGCAGCGAAGACTTGGAAGCTTACTTGGCTAAAAACTAATTGCCTGTATGCTTAAGACGGCTTGAAAAGGCCGTCTGAAAGACCCAAATATAGAGTTATTCAAACGACGTTTGCAAATCGGCGTTCTGAATAACTCTATATTTACAAGTAGAATTTGAGATTATTGTTTTAAATCGATATTTAGGTATTGGCTATTAATTTTTAGATTTTGATAGTTTATGAAGTTTAGGCCGTCTGAAAACGGATAACCTGATGGCAATATCGGTTTGGATATAGACAGTAAGGATAAAATATGAAAAAGATTCAAGCAGATGTGGTAGTACTGGGTGGCGGTACAGCCGGTATGGGCGCATTTCGCAATGCCCGACTTCATACAGACAATGTTTACCTGATTGAAAACAATGTATTCGGAACAACTTGTGCACGTGTCGGCTGCATGCCGTCCAAATTGCTGATTGCGGCTGCGGAAGCGCGCCATCATGCTCTGCATACCGATCCGTTTGGCGTACATTTGGATAAAGACAGCGTAACGGTAAACGGCGAAGAAGTCATGCACCGCGTGAAGTCCGAACGCGACCGTTTTGTCGGTTTTGTAGTCAGCGATGTAGAAGAGTGGCCTGCCGACAAGCGTATTATGGGTACGGCAAAATTTGTTGATGAACACACCGTCCAAATTGATGACCACACTCAAATTACTGCAAAAAGTTTTGTGATTGCCACCGGTTCGCGCCCTGTGATTTTCCCACAGTGGGAAGTTTTAGGCGATCGCTTGATTGTGAACGATGATGTTTTCTCTTGGGATACCTTGCCTAAGAGTGTGGCCGTGTTCGGCCCTGGCGTAATCGGCTTAGAGTTGGGTCAGGCTTTGCACCGTTTGGGCGTAAAAGTTGAGATTTTTGGCGTAGCCGGTGCGATTGGCGGTATTTCCGATCCTGTTGTCGCTGAAGAAGCCAAAACCGTTTTTGGTGAAGAGTTGACTTTGCATTTGGATGCCAAAACCGAAGTCAAATTGGATGCAGAAGGTAATGTTGAAGTTCATTGGGAACAAGATGGCGAAAAAGGTGTGTTCCATGCCAAATATGCTTTGGCTGCCGCCGGTCGCCGTCCGAACGTGGACAATATCGGTTTGGAAAACCTGAATATCGAAAAAGATGCGCGTGGCGTGCCTGTTGCCGATCCGTTGACCATGCAAACCAGCATTCCGCATATCTTTATCGCAGGCGATGCGTCCAATCAATTGCCTCTGCTGCATGAAGCTTCCGACCAAGGCAAAATTGCCGGCCACAATGCCGCTATTTTCCCGAATATTGAGGGCGGTTTGCGCCGTAGCGTAATCGGCGTGGTATTCACCAGTCCGCAAATTGCCACTATCGGCTTGAAATACGCGCAAGTTACGGCGAAATATCAGCCTGATGAGTTTGTCATCGGCGAGGTTTCCTTCCGAAATCAAGGCCGCAGCCGCGTTATGTTGGTCAACAAAGGCCATATGCGTTTGTATGCTGAGAAAGCGACCGGCCGTTTCATTGGTGCGGAAGTTGTCGGCCCTGCTGCCGAACATTTGGCACACTTGATGGCTTGGGCGCATCAAATGAAGATGACGATTCCGCAAATGCTGGATATGCCGTTTTACCATCCGGTTATCGAGGAAGGTCTGCGTACTGCATTGCGTGATGCCGATGCAAAATTGAAACAGGCTTGATTATTTGATGGAATAAAGGCCGTCTGAAACTCGTAGTAAGGTTTGAACTGCACCCCAAAAGTTGGACATCCCCTCCAACTCACAAGGTGCAGTTTTTTTATGAGCAAATATACATTACACTTCAAATACCAAGCCGTACTCCACTACCTGCATATACGCAGCCAGCAGCG
>NZ_JBQCWU010000008.1:0-84683 GCF_051957095.1 Neisseria sp. P0020.S003
CGCGCATATAGCACAACTCTTCGATAAGCTCTGCCTGTGTTTTTTCTTGGTCGGGTTTGTCGGCGATGAAGGGGTTTTTGCGGTGTTGGGGCATGGTTTTGGATTGGGGATGTTCGAGTGCGCCGATGCCGCCTTCTTGATAGGCGGTTATCCATCGTCGCAGGTGGGTTCGGGAAATGCCGTAGTGGTCTGCGGTACGCTGTTGGCTGCGTATGTG
This sequence comes from Neisseria sp. P0020.S003, assembly GCF_051957095.1. Lineage (NCBI taxonomy): Bacteria > Pseudomonadati > Pseudomonadota > Betaproteobacteria > Neisseriales > Neisseriaceae > Neisseria > Neisseria sp. P0020.S003. The sequence goes on from NZ_JBQCWU010000008.1 coordinate 218, forward strand.
CAGGTAGTGGAGTACGGCTTGGTATTTGAAGTGTAATGTATATTTGCTCATAAAAAAACTGCACCTTGTGAGTTGGAGGGGATGTCCAACTTTTGGGGTGCAGTTCACTTTTCAGACGGCCTTTGCGTTTCGATATTGTTGTTTTTTACAGCTGGTCTTTTTGTGCCAGAATCCGTCGGCTACCGTTGATGTCTGCCGGAGAGAGAACACCGGCATTTTCAAGCGCATCTATCAAATTGGCGGCACGGTTGTAGCCGATGCGCAATTGGCGTTGGAGTGCGGAAATGGAAGTTTTCCGGCTCTCCAATACGAAGGCAACGGCTTGATCGAATAACTCATCGCTGTTTGCGTTCGGATTGACAATATTAGTAGTTTCGATGGCTGCTTCGCCACTGAGCAGACCTTCCACATAATTGGTCGGAGCCTGTTCTTTGACGAAATTGACGACTTGATGTACTTCATCATCAGAAACAAATGCACCCTGTAGGCGTGTCGGTTCTGCGCTGCCCGGTTGCAGGAATAACGAGTCGCCGTATTTGAGCAATTCGTCCGCACCCATTTGGTCAAGAATAGTGCGGCTGTCGATTTTGCTTTGTACGGTAAAGGCCATACGTGTCGGAATGTTGGCTTTAATCAGGCCGGTAACCACATCGACACTCGGGCGTTGGGTGGCGACAATCATGTGAATGCCTGCTGCACGCGCTTTTTGGGCAAGGCGTGCGATTTGCTGCTCAACGGATTTGCGTTCGGTCATCATCAAGTCAGCCAACTCATCGATAACGACCACAATCAACGGCAGTTTTTCCAGAGGCTCAGGCTCGTCAGGATTTAAGCTGAACGGATTGAGTAATGGCTTGCCTGCCGCTTTGGCTTGTTCGACTTTTTGGTTGAAGCCGTCCAAATTACGCACGCCGGCGTGAGAAAGCAGACGATAGCGTTTTTCCATTTCGGCAACACACCAGTTCAATGCTTGTCCAGCCTCGTGCATATCGGTCACAACCGGGCAGAGCAGGTGTGGAATGCCGTCGTAAATGCTCAATTCCAGCATTTTCGGGTCAATCATAATGAAGCGGACCTCGTCGGGCGTGGCTTTGAAGAGCATGGACATAATCATGCCGTTTACGCCGACGGATTTACCCGAGCCGGTCATGCCTGCAACCAAAAGATGCGGCATTTTTGCCAAGTCGCCGACAACTGGCGTACCCGCAATATCTTTACCCAAAGCAACGGTCAGTTTGGACTTGGCATCGGTAAATACGGATGAAGAGAGGATTTCGCTCAACATCACGTCTTGGCGTTTCTCATTGGGCAATTCAATACCCATGGTGTTTTTACCGGCAATGGTTTCTACGATACGTACAGCTTGCAGAGACATCGAGCGCGCCAAATCTTTGGACAGGGCGACAATTTGGCTACCTTTGACACCTTGTGCCGGTTCGATTTCGTAGCGGGTAATCACGGGGCCGGAAGTGGCGGAAACAACCTGTACGCCGATGCCGAATTCAGCCAGCTTGGCTTCAATTAATTCTGCGGTCTGTTGCAATTCATCCGGATTGACGGCAACCGGTTCTTCAGACGGCATACGCAACAGGTTCATGTTGGGCTTGTGATATTCGCCGTTGTTTTTAGGTTCAGTATCGTCAAACAGGGAAGTTTGGATTTTAGGAGGCGGCGCAACGGATACGGCAACGGTTTTACGGTTGCTGCTGCTGCCTGCCAACGGAGCAACCGGAGTGGCGGTAATGGTTTTGGCCTCTTTAACCATGCGGCGCGTATTTTGGGTTTCCAAAGCCTCGGAGTGGACATCTTCTTTTTTATTTTGGAATTGAGACAGTTTTTTCATCAAGCTGCCAAATAGGCCGCCCATATGGCTGCCGGATTTGGCCATGACTTCCAACCATGACACCTGAGCCAGCAGGGAAATGGATAAAAGCAACATTACGAGCATAATTAACAGACTGCCCGATTTGCCCAACAGCCAAGCCAAGCCTGAACCGGCCAACAAGCCGACTAAGCCGCCTGCACCGACGGGAAGGGATTCGCTCAATGCATTATCAAACAGGAAATGCTCGATAATCGGACTGCACACCAGCAGGAGGAACAATGCCAAAGCGGCTACGCCGTGATTGTAGGGCTTGTGGTTTTCCTGCTTTTTCATGGGGCGGAAATTTTTGTAGAGAAAAACGCAAGAGGCGGCTATCCACCACCAAAACGATAAGCCGAACAAATAATATCCGACATCGGAAAGATAGGAGCCAAAGAGGCCGCCGAGGTTGGCGACATCGTTGCTTTTGGGAACGCTGCGCGACCATGCAGGGTCGTCCATGCTGAAGCTGGTCAGGGAAATGGCCAGATAAATGGTGATAACCAAGCCAAACAGCCATAAAGCATCATTAATCAAGTTGACGACATGCTCGGGACGCGCTTTTTTTTCTTCGTTTTTTTGCAGCTCTTTGGCGGCTTTCAGGCGTTGAGAGACTTTATTGTCGGCTAGAGTTTGTGCTTTGGTGGATTTGCGTGTGGTCGGTTTGGCTGCCGGTTTGGTAGAGACGCGTTTTTTTGTTTGGGTTTTAGAAGATTTTGCAGTCATGAGATAAAGGCCGTCTGAAAAGACCGGAGGTAATGTGCGTAAAGGGCAAATTATACCGTATTTACTAGGCACAAGAAATTGAAACGGGCGTAATCATTACAGGATTTAGGCCGTCTGTTTGGTGTGACGAAAATTTGGGATTTCGTTTCCACCTGTTCAGACGGCCTGATGTTTTGATTGATTTGGACTTACATTCTGCCCAGTTCGCGCTGGAGGGCTTGAATGTTTTTCTCCCTATCTAAAACCGCACCTTGCAATGTGCTGATGGCCTGTTGATTGACGCTGCCGTCTTTGGCTGTCCGAGCTTGGCTCAGTTGCTTTTTGGCATCGGCCAAAGCCGCGCGTTCATTGGATAACTCGGTTTCCAAAATAGAGCGGCGGCTGTTGACGCCGGAGGATTTTGGAACCGGAGGAGGAGCCGTTTCAGAAGCAGTACGGACAGGGGCAGGTTTGGGTGTTGCCTTATGGTTGGATTTTGCAGCCGTATTTTTGCTTTTTGCCGGAGCCGTTTGTGATGTCGGTGCATCGAGTGTCGGCGCATCACTAACCGGAGTGTCGTATCGGCTGCTGCTGTATTTGCCGACAATCGGTAAATCATTGACGGCTTGGCAGTTGCCGCTTGGACGCGAGGTATAGACAATCGAGCCGTTGACTTCACAGGTGTAGATTTTTGCGGCGTGGGCTTGGCTGTTGAAAACAGCAAGCGGCAGCAGGGATAGGGTAAGCAGATATTTTTTCATGATTCAGGTAGGGCTGATTCGTTGCAGTTGAGCATTTTATTCTTGTTCAGACGGCATGGGCTGCTGTTTTTTAGCTTTTGCACTGTTTTTGTTTTTGCTCGGTTTGTCGGCTTTTTTCTCTTGTTTATCGGATTTTCCCGTGCGTGCCTTTTTCTTAGGCTTTGCACTTGCACGTTCATCAGAGGCATTGAGACTGCGGATGTTGAGATGGTAACCGCTGCCTTGATGGCCGCTGATTTTAGGCAATTCGGCCTGTGCGCAGGAGGATTTGGGTTCGGAAGTATAGCTGCCGTTGCCGCAGGAATAAACTGCGGCGGCTGCGTGAAGAGAAATGCTCAAGACGAAAGAGGATACGAGGAAGTATCCGGCTTGTTTGATGATTGAAGTCATGTTTTTCCGTATTGTGTTTTATTTCAGACGGCCTGATGGCTCTATTTTTATTGGGAAAACTCGGCTTCGACATCAACTTGGATTTGCTCAAGCTCTTCCTGCCATTGCAGCCAGTTTTCTTCCAGTTGCGTTAATTTTACTTTAGTTTCTGTTAATTGTGCGAGTGTCTCTTGCAATTTGGGTTTATTTTCTTCTGAATAAGCAGATTCTTGTGCCAAAAATGCTTCACAGGCCGTCTGAATATCAGTCAAACGCGCGATTTCTTTTTCGGCTTTGTCGATTTTCTGCTGAATCGGTTTGCTGCGTTTGGCTTTTTCCTGACGGATTTGTGCTTCTATGCGCTTGGTGTCTTTACGGCTTTGGCTTTGTGCAGAAGCGGCGGGGGTAGCTGCGGCGTTTTCTTGTGCCAACCGCCATTGACGGTAGTCGTTCAAATCGCCGTCGAAGTTGTTCAGACGGCCTTTGTCGATAAGGAGGAAACTATCGGTAGTCGCTTCAAGCAGGCTGCGGTCGTGCGAAACGACAATCAATGCGCCTTGGAAACTTTGCAGGGCAAGTGTCAGAGCGTGGCGCATATCCAAGTCTAGGTGGTTGGTCGGTTCGTCAAGCAGGAGCAGATTAGGCTTTTGCCAGATAATCATGGCAAGGGCAAGCCGCGCCTTTTCCCCACCGGAGAACGGCTCGGTCTTTTGAACCGCCATATCGCCGACAAAGTTGAAACCGCCTAAAAAGTTGCGGATTTCCTGTTCGCGGACTTCGGGCGAAAGCTGTTGGATATGCCAAACCGGACTTTGGTCGGCGCGTAAAGTATCCAGTTGGTGCTGGGCAAAATAGCCGATATTGAGCTTTTCGGAGCAGACGATGCTGCCGGAAAGTAAATTAATTTTTCCTGCCAATGCTTTGATAAATGTGGATTTACCGCTGCCGTTAACACCCAACAGGCCGTAACGTGCGCCGCTTTCCAGAGACAAGGTAATATCGTGCAAAACGGTATTGTCGCCATAACCTAAGTCGGCATGGTCGAGTTTCAATAATGGATTGGGCAGATGTGTCGGATTGGCAAACTCAAAGGAAAACTCGCTATCCAAATGCGCAGGGGCGATGCGCTCGAGTTTGGCTAATGCCTTCATGCGGCTTTGGGCTTGTACGGCTTTTGTGGCTTTGGCTTTGAAACGGTCGATAAAGGATTGCAGATGTTTGATTTGTGCCTGCTGTTTGACGTAAGCGGCTTGTTGTTGCGCCAGACGTTGGGCGCGTTCGGCTTGGTAGAAATCGTAATTGCCGCCGTATTGGGTCAGTTTTTGTTGCGACAGTTCGATGGTGTGCGTTGTGGTGGCATTCAAGAAGTCGCGGTCATGGGAGATGATGATTTGCGTACAGGGCAGGGAGGCGAGATGGTTTTCCAGCCACAACACGGTTTCTAAATCCAAGTGGTTGGTTGGTTCGTCCAAAAGCAGTAAATCAGCACGACAAATCAGCGCTTGGGCAAGGTTGAGGCGCATACGCCAGCCGCCGGAGAAGGATTTGACGGAGTGAGTATGTTCTTCTTGTGAGAAACCCAAGCCGTTAAGCAGTTTGGCGGCGCGTGCCGGAGCAGTATAGGCATCGATTTCTTCAAGTTTGGCGTGATATTCGGCTTGCTTCATGCCGTCGTTTTGCGCTTCTGCTTGGGCTAAGGCCGTCTGAAAAGCCTGCAATTCGGCATCGCCTTGCAAAACGTAGTCTAAAGCGGAAATATCTAAATCAGGCGTTTCTTGAGAGACGGAAGTCAGACGCCATGTTTTCGGAATAAGGATTTCGCCGCCATCTTGTGTGATTTCACCTTTTATCAGCGCAAACAGGCTGGATTTTCCCGTACCGTTTTTACCGATTAAACCAACGCGTTGGCCGGGGTTGATTACGGCATCGGCTTTATCAAGCAGGACTTTCAAACCGCGTTGCAGGGTGAGTTTTTTAATTTCTATCATGATGGCAGGCAAGGGGATAAGTAAAACGAAAGGCGTTATTTTACCTGAAAAGATATATAAAAGGCCGTCTGAACAAGTATGAAGACGAAATCAACGATTTCTATTTCACTTATTCAGACGGCCTTTATGAAATGACAGTCGGAAATGCTTTCAAATTGTCTGTTGTTTCAATTAAATTTGAAGATCGCCATTGTCCGCACGGATTTGGCGCAGGAATTTTTGTGTCCGCTCATGTTTGGGATGATTGAACAAATCTTGCGGGCTGCCTTGTTCGACAATAACTCCGCCGTCCATCACGACAACGGTGGTTGCCACTTCTAAGGCGAATTTGATTTCATGCGTAACGACAACCATGGTCCAGCCTTCTTGCGCCAATTCCTTCATGGTATCCAAAACATCTTGCACCAATTCAGGGTCAAGCGCGGAAGTCGGTTCGTCAAACAGCATTAATTCAGGCTGAATTGCCAACGCGCGGGCAATGCCGACACGCTGCTGTTGACCGCCGGAGAGTTGGTAGGGGTAGAGGTCAATCTTATCGCCCAAACCGACTTTTTCAAGCAATTTGACAGCCTCTTCACGCGCTTTGGCGACAGGCTTGCCTTGTACGGCAACCGGCCCTTCCATGACGTTTTCCAACGCAGTTTTGTGTGGAAAGAGGTTGTATTGTTGGAACACCATGCCGGATTTGCGGCGCAGTGCCAAAATATCGTGTTTGCTTGGTTTTTTGGAAAAATCGATGCTTAACGGCTGCGCATTGTTAAACTCGATCTGACCTTGTTCAGGCATTTCTAAAGCGTTTAAACAGCGTAAAAACGTGGTTTTGCCTGAGCCGGAAGGACCTAAGATAACAATCACTTGTCCTTTGCCGACATCCAAATCGATGCCGCGCAAAATGGTATTTTCGCCAAAGGTCTTATGGATATTGCGGATTTTAATCATGACAACTCCTTATTTGGCGACATAGCGGTCGAAACGTTTTTCCAAACGCGCCTGAATCAAAAACAGCACTTTGCAGAAACACCAATAGACCAATGCGGCTTCGATATAAACCGGCAAGAAGTCATAAGTACGGTTTGCTGTCTCTTGAGCGACACGGAAAAGCTCCGTTACCGTTACCACGGCGGCAAGCGAGGTGTTTTTGAACAAGCCGATAAATTCGTTGCTTAAAGGTGGTACGGCAACGCGGAATGCCTGTGGCGCGACAATGCGGCGGAAAGTCTGCATATAGGTCATACCGATGGAGAAACCTGCTTCCCATTGTCCTTTAGGTACGGACAAAATTGCCGCGCGTATGGTTTCGGAAGCGTATGCGCCGACATTGAGCGAAAAGCCGATGATGGCGGCAGGAATCGGATCGATATAGATACCGACGGAAGGCAAACCGTAGAATACGATGACCAACTGCACCAATAGCGGCGTACCGCGAATGACGGAAATATAAAATTCAACCAGCTTCAGCAAGCATTTTTGGAAAATGCTGTCGGAGGGCATGATTCGCACCAAAGCAACGGCTACGGCAATAATCATGCCGATAACGAAAGAAGCGATCGCCAAAGGCAAAGATACTGCAAAGCCGGCTTTGACCATAGGCCAAAACGCGCTGATGAGCATATCAGCGCGTGTTTCCGTCATAAACGGCAGAGAGGCAAGGAAATTATTTAACACTGATGTCTTTTCCGAAGAATTGTTCGCCTAGTTTTTTCAGCGTGCCGTCGGCTTTCAGCTCAGTCATGGCTGTGCTGAATTTGGCCAATGCTTCATCATTGCCTTTATTGACAATCAAGCCGGAGCCGACTTTTTCGTCAGCAGGGGCAGACCAAACGATTTGTACGCCGGCATTTGGGTTTTTCTTCAGGTAATCCAATACTGCCAATTCGTCGTTCAGGGTTGCGTCGGCACGTTTTTGTTCAATCAGGGTCAGAGATTGTGCCAAACCATCTACCGGTACGAGTTCTGCGCCTGCAGCTTTGGCTTTTTCACCATAGTTACTGGTCAGGGATTGTGCGGTTTTCACGCCTTTGATGTCATCAATGGATTTGATGTTGCTGTCTTTGCGGACAACCAATACGGCACCGCTCCAGCTGTAAGGCTCGGATTTGTCAAAAGTCGCTTGACGCTCAGGGCTGGTCAGGCCGACTTGGTTGGCGACTATGTCAAAACGGCCGGCTTTCAAACCTGCCATCATGGAGTCCCATTGTGTTTCTTTAAATTCAACTTTGATGCCCAGTTTGTCGGCAACTGCGCGGGTTACTTCGACATCGTAGCCGGTCAATTTGCCGTCTTTGTCGTGGTAGGTGAATGGTGCGTAAGTGCCTTCCGTACCGACAGTGATGGTACCTTTATTGTTGATACGCTCAATCAGTGAGCCGGAGGCCGCACCGGATTGTGCCGGAGCAGAAGAAGCTGAGTTGCTGCCTTCTCCACCGCAAGCAGCCAAAACTACTGCAGCGATGCTGCCGAGTACGAATTTTTTCAACATGGATTTTTACTCCTGACTTTAAGTGTGTCATTTGGTATTAAAGCGTGCATTCTAAGCGAAACTGCCCAAAATACAAAATACATCTTATGCCTTAAATGATGTATAAAAAATTCAGCTAATGCAATTTCAAGCCACATGACTTGATAGGGTTGCAGTACCAAGTCCTGATTCAGAGAAACGGTTTGGCCGCTGATTAAATTGTGCGCTTTAAACGGCATGGCCTGCAGAGTGTGCGCACTGATGGTTTGCGCATGTTCACTGAAGTTGCCGAATGCCAAAAGCGCGTTGTTGCGCATATAGCCGATGATGTGTTTGTTGTTGGTGTTGAAGGTGACCAATCTGCCGCCATTAAAGCGCGGATTGCTTTGGCGGATGGAAATCATATGGCGCAAACCTTGGAAGATTTGACCGGCAGTGGTCGAGCTGTCATGGCGTTGGTTGTACAATTCCTCATTGTAACGAGGACGGTGTGCCCAGCGGCTGTCGTCGCTCTTATTGCTGTCTTGCGACCAGTCGTCGTCATTGAGCGTACCCACTTCGTCGCCTAGGTAAATCAGCGGCAGGCCGCCGGTACTCAAAGCAATGCTGTACAAGAGTTTGATGCGGTCAACGGCATGCGGATCGTTTTGAGCCAAGCCGACCAATGCTGCGGCTATACCGCTGACACGGCAGTCACCTGTGCTTGGGTTGTATTGGAACGGTACACCGCGCGCGAAGCTACCGTCGAAGTGGTTGACGAAGAAGCGGTTGAGAAATTGTCGGTGGTCGTAGCCGTGAATACCGAATTGCGATGCGTCTTCGTCGGCGAACGTCCAGCCGATATCGTCATGACTGCGGACGTAGTTGACCCATGCAGTGTGGTCGGGCAGGTTGTGGCGGTAGGTTAGTGCTTGATGGAGCAGGTTGACTTCGCGTGTGGCGAGGGTGTTCCACAACAGTGCCATTTGCAGAGGGTTGTAGCCGATTTGACATTCGTCTTGGCTGATGTATTGGACAACTTGGTCAGGATGGACGATGGCTTCGGATTTGAAGAACACGGCTGGCGCTGCGATACGCATTACGGAGTTAAACGCGCGAATCAGAGCGTGTGCCTGAGGCAGGTTTTCGCAGCTTGTGCCCATTTGCTTCCAAATAAAGGCAACGGCATCCATGCGCAGAATATCAACGCCCAAGTTGGCAAGGAACATCATTTCGCCTGCCATGGCACGGAATACCCATGGGTTGCTGTAATTCAAGTCCCATTGGAAGGAGTTGAACGTCGTCCATACCCAGCGTCCGTCTTCCAGTTGGGAGAAGCCGCCCGGATGTTGGTCGGGGAAGATTTCACGCAGGGTGCGGTCGTATTGATCGGGCATCCAGCGGTCAGGGAAGATGTAGTAGAAGTTATCGTAGAGCGGATCACCGGCGGCGCAGCCTTTTGCCCATTCGTGTTCGTTAGAAGTATGGTTGAAGATGAAATCGACGACGGCGGAAATACCTGCTTCGTGCAAGGCGGCAATGATATCGCGCAAGTCGTCTATCGTACCCAGTGCCGGATTGACATCACGGTAGCTGCTGACTGCATAGCCGTCGTCGCTTTTGCCTTCAGGACATTTAAACAGGGGCATCAAGTGCAGATAGGTCAGGCCCAACTCTTGGAAATAAGGGATTTTGGCTTTCAAGCCTTGCAGATCGCCGGCAAACAAATCGACGTAGCACACGCCGCCAACCTGTTTGTTGGACAAAATCCAGTCAGGATCGTTTTCGCGCGCAATCAATATCTTTTAAGGATGAGTTGCGTTGTGAATAGCTTTGCCATGCTTGGGCAATCAGTTGCTCCAGCATGGGGAGGACGGCTTCGTTGTTGTTGTAAACATTGTCCAGCTCATGCATCAGTTTGGGGAAGCGTTCCTCAAGTCGTCTGTCAAACTGTTTCCAGTCTTCAGATGTCTCGATACTTGCACGCTGTTCGGGGGTATAAATCGATAGGGTGCGTTCTTTAAGGTGATGCAAGGTCAAATCAACCTGTTGAGTCTGGGTCAACATAATGCCTACTCCGAGGTTAAGGTGAAATTGTTTTGAAGCTTGGTTTCAATTCTTTTGCAAATCCATGCCGATTGTGGGCGACTAAGACTGTAATTTTGCGTCAAGAAACTGTCACAATAATACTGAAAGTGCTTGAGTGTGCATAGGGTTTTCAAGGTTGGGAACGATGATTTTTCAAGTGTTTGATTTTGATTAAAAGTAGGATTGAGCATATGGAAAGCGGCCTTTTGACGAACTTATCTTTCAGACGGCCTGAGTCTTGTGAAAAAAACTTTTATTTTTATTATATTAGACATCTTTTTATGCTAAGTATGGCCGTCTGAAACATATGTGCAGCATAACGGGTTGCTTATTTTGTTTCAAAACGTGTCATAGAGATTAAGTTCATGACTTCTGATGTAAATCAAGATTCTATAAAGAGGCAGTTATTGTGTTTTGAAGAGAGAGTGAATGGTTGAATTTCATTTATTTAAAAATGAACCCATAAAATTTCTTATTGATAGTGGTTATTATGTAGATTATCAAATCAATAAGGGAGAGGTGTCTGCCTGGTTTGTCATGCTTTTTTAATATTATTTTTTAAAATTAGACTTGACCCATTACAAGCAATTACTTAAAGTATCCATCTTATTTTTACACAAGAAAATGGGTTATCCCGTTCCAAAAAAATGAGCGCAATCAAACCACCACAAATCACCGTATTCGACAGCAAGCCAACCGATGCTTATTTCTTCGGTACTTGCGTTCTCGACCTTTTCATGCCCGAAGCAGGCATGGATGCCATCACTTTAATCGAACAACAGGGCATCCATATCCATTATCCTATGGAGCAAAGCTGCTGCGGCCAACCTGCCTATTCGTCAGGTCATCCTAAAGAAGCTTTTGATGTTGCCAAAGCGCAACTGGATTTATTCCCTGAAAATTGGCCGATTGTCGTGCCTTCCGGTTCTTGCGGCGGCATGATGAAACACCACTGGCCGATTTTGTTCAAAGGCACCGAGTACGAGCAAAAAGCGATTGATTGTGCCAACCGTATCATTGAATTTACCCACTTCCTGCTGGCGATTGGTTACAAACCTGAAGATAAAGGCGAGCCGGTTAAAGTGGCCGTTCATACTTCCTGCGCGGCACGTCGTGAGATGAATGTCCATTTGTCAGGCTGGCAGCTGATTGACGGCATGGAAAATGTTGAACGTATCGTTCACGACCATGAAAGCGAGTGCTGCGGTTTTGGCGGTACATTCTCTGTGAAACAAGCCGATATTTCCGGCGCGATGGTAACCGACAAAGTCGCAGCCTTAAAAGAAACAGGCGCCACTGAAATCATCAGCGCGGATTGCGGTTGCATGATGAATATCGGCGGCAAAATTGCCAAAGACGAACCCAATATGCCACGTCCGAAACATATTGCATCTTTCCTGTTGGAACGTACCGGAGGTAAAGCATGAGCGCGCGCGAAAATATTTTAGCGAAATTGAAAAAAGCCGATGCCTTGCGAATGGAAGAACCGCCGGTTTTCGATTATTACCGTGAAATGGGTGTTTCTTGGGCAAACGATGTCGAGCGTTTGAAACATTGGGCGGCTGCCATGCGTGCCGTCAAAACTGAAATCTATTGGGTTACTAAAACCAACTGGCCGCAAGTATTCCGCCAAGTAGCCGAAGGCAAAGGCTTGAAAAACATTCTGCTCCCATTGGAAACAGAACATGGTCAGCTGGCCCGTGCAGCTTTGGCCGATACCAATATTGAACCGCGTGGTTTTGAGCGAAAAATCGACGATTGGAAAAACGAATTCTTTACAGATATTGAGGCGGGTTTTAGCGGCTCTAAATGCGGTATTGCCCGTACCGGTACGATTATGCTGGAGTCCAGTCCTGTCGAGCCGCGCAGCCTGAGTTTGGTTCCGCCTGTGCATTTCTGCTTGTTTGACACCAGCAAAATGTACAACGAATTCCATAATGCTGTTGAAGGCGAAAAACTGGTAGAAAAAGGCATGCCTACCAACGTTATTTTGATTTCCGGCCCATCTAAGACTGCCGATATTCAATTAACTTTGGCCTATGGTGCACACGGCCCGCGCGATTTGGTGGTTTTGGCCGTTCTGCCTGATCATATTTCCCCTGCCGATTTGGAGGAAAAAGCATGAGTTCCCAAACCATTAAATTCCATATGAAGCCGGAAACGTTCAAGCAAAACGCTGCGATTTCTTTGCAAGACAAGCCTCTGCGTAAAAGCTTGCGTACAGCGATGGATATGCTGATGACCAAGCGCAAAGCCGTTTTGACAGATGAAGAAGAGCTGCAAAGCCTGCGTGACTTGTGTGAGCATGTCCGTCAACGTTCGTTGTCCAAATTGCCTGCATTGTTGGAACAGCTGGAAGAAAACCTGACCAAGTTAGGCGTTAAAGTCCACTGGGCGGAAACCCCTGCCGAAGCCTGCCAAATCATTCACAACATCATTACCGATAAAAACGGTAAGCTGATGGTGAAAGGTAAATCTATGGTCAGCGAAGAGATTGAGCTGAACCATTATCTGCAAGATCAAGGCATCAAAGCGGTTGAGAGTGACTTGGGTGAGTTTATCGTTCAAATGGCCGGCGAGAAACCAACTCATATCGTGATGCCTGCCATTCACAAGACCAAAGAGCAGGTGAGTGAGCTTTTCCATCAAAATCTTGGCACTCCATTGACAGACGATGTAGACCAGTTGACCGGATTTGCGCGTAAAGCATTGCGCGATATTTACAGCACTGCCGATGTCGGTTTGAGCGGTGTGAACTTTGCTGTCGCGGAAACAGGCACTTTGTGTCTGGTCGAAAACGAAGGTAACGGTCGCTTGAGTACCACTGTACCGCCTGTGCACATCGCCATTACTGGTATTGAAAAAGTGGTTGCGAAGCTGTCTGATATTCCGCCTTTGTACAGCCTGTTGCCACGCTCCGCCATCGGTCAGAACATTACCACTTATTTCAATATGATTACCGGCCCTCGCCGTAGCGAAGAGTTGGACGGCCCTCAAGAAATGCACTTGGTACTGCTTGATAACGGCCGCAGCCAAGCGTATGCAGAAGATCAAATGCGCCGTACCTTGCAATGTATCCGTTGCGGTGCGTGTATGAACCACTGTCCGGTTTATACCCGTATCGGTGGTGCGGCTTACGGTACGACTTATCCCGGCCCGATTGGCGAGATTATCTCTCCGCATTTGTTGGGCTTGGATGCGACACGCGATCTGCCGACTGCGTGTACCATGTGTGGTGCCTGTGTTGAGGTTTGTCCGGTACGTATTCCGATTACCGAGCAAATGCAACGTCTGCGTGTTGAAGCGCAACGTTCACCAACCGAAATCGTTCCGCATCCTATCCGTGGTCAAGGCGCATCGCATACTTTCGGCGAACAAATGGCGTGGCGTACGTTTGACGGTATTTTCAGCGGCAGTAAAGCTTACCGTGCATTCGGTTGGACAGCCACTAAATTCCGCGCATTGACGCCTAGCAAGCAGCTGGGCTGGACGAATAACCGTGTTCCGATGAAACCGGCTAAGAAAACGCTGCATCAACTGATGGCAGAGAAACTCCAGAAAGAAAAAGCATAAGGCTTGATAAATAAAACCTGAGGATTAAAAGGCCTCAGGTTTTATTTTTTATTGAATACTGCTAGTGTGGCATCGCTATTTGTAAAGGCGTTTGATTTGATGATTTTATCTTGATTCTTTTGAATAAAAAGGCCGTCTGAAAGATTTTCAGACGGCCTTTATTACAGTCAAAAGTTTTTGCCTAAGTCCTTAGAGCAATACTTTTTCTACACCGCCGTTATTGGCTTTTTTCACAAACTCATCCAGCCAGTTTTCGCCGAGGATGTGTTTCGCCATTTCGATGACGATATAGTCGGCAGGCATATTGTTGTCATCGGCGTAGCGGCTCAAGCCTTGCAGGCAGGCTGGGCAGGAGGTAAGTATTTTGACGGGTTCGCCCTGCGGCAGCTCTTTGAGGTTTTTCTCAATTTCCTCTTGTTTGCGGAACTTGACCTGAGTGGCAATGTCTGGCCGTTTGACGGCAAACATACCGGACTCGCCGCAGCAGCGGTCGCTTAAGACGACTTTCTGTCCCATCAGGCTGCTGGCCATTTGGGTGGCGTTCATGGTTTTGATCGGGGTATGGCAAGGGTCGTGGTAGAGGTATTGCTGACCTTGTACTCCGTTTAGCTGCACACCTTTTTCAAGCAGATATTCGTGGATGTCGATGATACGGCAGCCTGGGAAGATTTCCTCAAAACGGTATTTTTCCAGTTGGTCGTAGCAGGTACCGCAACTGACGACGACGGTTTTAATGTCGAGGTAGTTAAGGGTGTTTGCCATACGGTGGAAAGCCACGCGGTTGTTGGTACTCATTTCTTCGGCTTTAGCCTTATTGCCGCCTGCGTCTTGCGGATAGCCGCAACACATATAGCCCGGCGGCAGGACGGTTTGTACGCCGACATGCCAGAGCATGGCTTGGACGGCAAGCCCGATTTGGCTGAACAGGCGTTCGGAACCGCAGCCTGGGAAGTAGAACACGGCTTCGGCATCTTCGGGCGCGGCAGGGTTGCGGATGATGGGGATGCTTTTGTCGTCTTCTATGCCGAGCATGGAGCGCGGTGTTTTGGCGGGCACACTTTTGGGCAAAGGACGGTTGATGAAGTGGATGATTTGCTCTTTAACCGGAGCGGTACCGACGGTGGCTTTGGGTTCGGCTTTTTGTTTTTTGGTACCGACGGGCAGGAGTTTGCCGATTTTGTAGGCGAAATTCTGCGCGGGGAAGCCGGTTTGTATCATGGCGGCGCGCAGGGCTTTGATGGTTTTCGGGCCGGTGGCGTTCAAAAACGCCATGCCCATAGATGCGGCGGGTGCGAAGCGTTTGTGGCCGGAATCGGCAAGGTAGTTGCGGATGGCTACGGTTACGTCGCCGAAGTCGATGTTGACGGGGCAGGGTTTGACGCAGCGGTGGCACACGGTGCAGTGGTCGCCGATGTCCATGAGTTCTTCAAAGTGTTTGATGGAAACGCCGCGGCGGGTTTGTTCTTCGTATAAGAAGGCTTCGGTCAGCAAGCCTACACCGAGGATTTTGTTGCGCGGGCTGTACAGCAGGTTGGCGCGCGGAACATGAGTAGAACAAACAGGTTTGCATTTGCCGCAGCGCAAGCAGTCTTTGACGGAATCGGCGATGGTGCCGAGGTCTGATTTTTCCATAATCAGTGATTCCGCTCCCAAAAGCTCGAAAGATGGCGTGTAGGCGTTGCGTAAGTCCGAGCCTTTCATGAGTTTGTGACGATTGAAGGTGTGTTTGGGATCGACTTGGTTTTTGTAGTTCCAAAACGGTTGCAAATCTTCATCGGTCAAAAATTCGAGCTTGGTAATGCCGATGCCGTGTTCGCCGGAAATTACGCCACCGAGCGAACGAGCGATTTTCATGATGCGTTCGACCGAACGATAGGCCGTCTGAAGCATTTCGGCATCGTCTGAGTTAACCGGAATATTGGTATGAACGTTACCGTCGCCGGCGTGCATATGCAGGGCGACGAAGACGCGGCTGCGTACGGTTTTGGCGTGGATTTTGCCCAAACCTTGGATAATTTTGGTATCTGTTTTGCCGCTGAAGATTTCAGAAAGTGGCTTCATTACGTCCGCTTTGACAGACACGCGCAGACGGAAATCACGGAAGGCAATAAAGCAGCTTTCATTGTCTTTGGCTTCGGGAGCGGCGTGGACGGATGCGCCATAGCGTGCTTTATAGTCGGCAAGCGGCGCGTCTAAGTTAGCAAGCAGCCATTCCCATCGAGCTTTGACAGCGGAAACGTGGGCTAGGGCGTGTTTGCTGCGTTCGCCTAACAGTTCGGCGGTTGGCAGGTCTGTTCCCATTTTGTCGATGGGGAGTTTGCCGGACAGATATTGCTCCAAGGCGGCACAGAGTTTGAGTTTGTTTTGGATGGAAAGCTCAATATTGATGCGTTCGATGCCGTCTGAATACTCGTCGAGCCTCTCAAGTGGGATTACCACGTCTTCGTTGATTTTAAAGGCGTTGGTGTGTTTGGCGATGGCAGCGGTGCGGCTGCGGTCAAGCCAGAAGGTTTTGCGCGCTTCGGGAGATATGGCGATAAAGCCTTCGCCGTCGCGAGCACGGGCGAGTTCGCAGATGTGTTCGGCGGCTGCCTGTACGGCTGCTTCGTCGTCGGAAACCACGTCTGCCAGCAAGACCATTTTAGGTCGGCCTTTGCCCGCCGCTTTGGTGGCATAGCCGACAGCGCGGACGTAACGCCAGTCTAAATGTTCTAAACCCGCCAGCCGCACGCTTTCATGGGTAAGCAGGAAATCGCGGATTTCAACAATGGACGGAGTAGCGGTGGCGACCGTACCAAAAAACTCCATACACACAGTGCGCGTGTATTTCGGCATTTTGTGCAACACGAAGGCAACGCTGGTGATGATGCCGTCCGTGCCTTCTTTCTGCACGCCGGGCAGGCCGCTCAAGAATTTGTCGGTAACGTCTTTGCCCAAACCGACTTTGCGGAATTTGTGGCCGGGGATTTCCAAACGTTTGGTATTGATGATATTGCGACCGTCTGAATCCAGCGTATGTACGTCAAATATGGCGGTTTCTTCGTCGTGAATTTTGCCGAAATTGTGGTGCACGCGTTCGATACGCAACCATTCGCCTTGAGGGTTAACCATGTTCCAGTAGGCGAGGTTGTCCAAGGCAGTACCCCACAGCACGGCTTTTTTACCGCCTGCGTTCATCGCCACATTACCGCCCACGCAAGACGCATCGGCGGAAGTCGGATCAACAGCGAACACCAAACCTGCCTGATGTGCGGTTTCTTCCACCCGCCGCGTGACCACGCCCGCGCCGCAATGGATAATAGGATGTCTGCCGTCTAAACCTGCCAGCTCAACATATTCGACGCCGCGATGCTTGTCCAGCTTTTCCGTATTGATGACCGCGCTGTTTGCATCCAAAGGCACGGCGCCGCCGGTATAACCCGTACCACCGCCGCGCGGAATAATGACCAAATCCAGCTCGATTAAGGCGCGCACCAAAGGCGCGATCTCTGCTTCGGTATCAGGATTAACGACAACAAATGGATACTCCACGCGCCAGTCGGTCGCATCGGTAACGTGCGTTACCCGCGCCAGCCCGTCGAACATAATATTGTGCGGTTTGGTGATTTTGCTCAAACGCTCCAAAATCTGCCGCCGCTTTTGGCGCGTTTCGTCAAAGCTGCCGTCAAAACGCTCGACCGCCTTTTCCGCCGCCGCAACCAACAAATCGACTTGCGGATTATCGTCGCGGCGTTTGCGGATTTCGTTCAAACGGTGGCGCATTTCACGCACCAGCGCGGCGCGGCGTTTAGGGTGCTCCAATAAGTCATCGACCAGATACGGATTGCGCACGACCACCCAAATATCACCTAATACTTCAAACAACATTCGTGCCGAACGTCCTGTTTTGCGTTGACCACGCAGGTCTTGCAGGATTTGCCACGTGTCGTCACCCAACAGTCGGATGACGATTTCGCGGTCGGTATAAGAAGTATAGTTATAGGGAATTTCTCGAATACGCTGAGGAGCAGTAGTCGTGGTCATGGTCGTGTTCCGTTGATGGATGTAATGTTTTTATATTAAAGGCCGTCTGAAAAATACAAATTCTTCTTGATGGCGTAAAGTGTTAATGTAGTGTAATTTTCGATATTTTTCAATGGAAAAGACAATAAACATTTCAATGGGAATGATTTGCAACTAGGTAATATTGTTTACAATCTTGTCGTGTAAATGGTTTTCAGACGGCCTGATAGATTTTATCGCTTGAGTTTTTCTGTAAAACCGCTATAATGCGTTTCTTCTATGGCGGGTCTCCCCGCATGGTAATTCGGAACACCGGGTCAGGGGCGGAAGCCAGCAGCCCACTCTGATGAGCCAGTGCCGGGGGTTCGGCTCGCCACCTTATTCAAAAATGCCGGAGATAGTTAAGTCTCCGGCATTTTTCATTGTATAAAGCGTAATAAAAATAAAAAGGCCGTCTGAAATCTCATTTTCAGACGGCCTTTGAGTTTATGAACCAGCTATTTATGCTTCTTCTGATTTTGTATTGGGCAAAACGCAGTTCAGGATAATGGCCAATACGGCGCACAAGCCTACACCGGCGAAGCTCAAAGTACCTACTTTGATAATCATGCCGCCGATACCGGTCGTCAATACGGAGCTGACGATAACCAGATTTTTCGGCTGCATCAAATCGACTTTTGCATCAATCAATGTTTTGATGCCTAAAGAGGCGATTGTACCGAATAGCAGCAACATAATACCGCCCATAACCGGCATAGGAATCGAAGCCAAAAACGCATTGAACTTACCGAAAAACGCCATCAAAATCGCAAAAATTGCCGCCCAAGTCATGATGACGGGGTTGCTGTTTTTGGTAATCATCACCGCGCCGGTTACCTCGCCGTAAGTGGTCACAGGAGGGCCACCAATCAAACCGGCCACGCACACACCCAAGCCGTCGCCGGCAAGGGTTTTGTCCAAGCCCGGGTCTTGAGTGTAGTTTTTGCCGGTTACATTACCGATAGCCATAATGCCGCCGATGTGTTCGATGGCCGGGGCAATGGCGACGGGCAACATAAACAGGGCAGCCTGCCAGTTGACTTGAGGCGTTTCAAAATGAGGGACGGCAAACCAAGGAGCGTTGATGATGGCGCTGGTATCGACCAGGCCCATGATCAAAGCTAATACATAGCCGGAAGCCACGCCGATCAGAATCGGAATCAGCTTCATCATTTTGCTGCCGAAGACGGAAACAATGACGGTTACCGCAAAGGTAAAGCCGGACAGAATCAGCGAGTCGATATAGTCGATGACCTGTTTTCCATCTGCCTGACCCATGGCCATGCTGCTGGCTGCAGCGGCCACGGACAAGCCGATTACCATAATCACCGGGCCGATAACCACGGGCGGCAATAGCTTGTGTACCGCATCTAGACCACGCCATCTGATCAGCGCGGCAAAGACAAAGTACATGAAACCTGCCGCAAACAGGCCGAACATGGTAGAAGGCAGGCCCCATTCGCCGATGGAGTAGATAATCGGTGCAATAAAGGCAAAAGAAGAGCCGAGGAAAATCGGCACTTTACGTTTGGTAACCAATTGGAACAGCAAAGTGCCCAAGCCTGCGCCCAATAATGCCAAAGCCGGATTCAGTCCCGTCAGAAGCGGCACAAGTACCATGGCACCGAATGCGACAAACAAAATCTGCGTACCGGCTATCGCCGTTTTAAGCTGGTTCATAAAAGCTCCAAAGAAAATTCAAACGGCGCAGATTATACTGATTTATCCTAGTCGTGAACATTTATTTACAAAAGGCCGTCTGAACAAATGTAATGAATACACCTGTTCAGACGGCCTTGTTCAATAGCGAATAGTTAGTAACTTATCAAAATCGATTAGGAAAATTTTTAGCCGCGCGTTTCGCGCCAAACTAAATAATCGCGCAGGGGCGGCATGGGCGGATTGATGCAGTGCGGACAGATGCCGGTTGTATCTTCATCATCGCTGTCGATATGGTAGTCGTTTGGATCGAAGCGCACCTGCTGCATGACGGCTTGCGCCAAAGCCTGCGCCTGTACGACATCAAAGCGGAATTTTTCAAGGATTTCGTTTAATAGGTGGATTTCGCCGTCACTGAAAGATTCGCTGTGTTTGACAATGAGGCGTCGATAATCTTCATTGCTGATTTTTTCGTGAAGTAAATCGGTCTGGATAGTCATGATTTTTATTGTTGAAATAAGATGGTCAAGGTGCAGATTATAGCGGATATTGTGGCGGATGTTTCAAAGCTTGTCTATACCATCAAACGCCTTCAACTTCGCTTCAGCCGCCTCTTTGGCTTCGCGGTGCTGCTTGGCTTCGGCATTCAGGCCGCTGATTTTCTGCATCGCGGCAGGCGCGTTAAACGGGATTTCCTTCCCGTCGTCATGTACATATACCGGCTTGCCGTCGGATACCACCACATAACCGTTTTCATCCAATTTCAATTTCATGTTTCAAAACTCCGTAAAAAAAGCGGCATCCGCCGCAAAACGCCCCGTTTTTCCAAACAAAGGGCAATAAAAATGCCGTCTGAAACCAAGTTCAGACGGCATCAAGCCATCAAATCAAACCCTGCCGCCTCATCATCCGATAAGCCTCATCCACATCATCGGTTTGCAGATAAATACCAACAACCCGCTTCAACTGC
Organism: Neisseria sp. P0020.S003; assembly: GCF_051957095.1. Lineage (NCBI taxonomy): Bacteria > Pseudomonadati > Pseudomonadota > Betaproteobacteria > Neisseriales > Neisseriaceae > Neisseria > Neisseria sp. P0020.S003. The sequence continues at coordinate 20,673 of NZ_JBQCWU010000008.1, forward strand.
TCTTCATCATAATCATACGGCTGCATATCATCCCGAAACTCCACAGGACAATAACTGCCGACAGCCAAACTCAAAGACTGTTCGATATAGGGAACAGGCACACGCACGTCATCCGGCTTGCTACTGTTGGCAATCCAATCGTCCATAAACCGGTTGTAAAACGTTTCGGCATCCGTTTTCCCGTCGAAGAAATCTTGCGCTATCTTGGAAAAAACCGTTCTTTTCATTGCAGATAATCCGTATTCAAATAATGCTCGCGCTGTTTTCCACTTATCTTCATTGCCGTTTCAAACCTATTGTCTTTATCAAAAACGACAGCAATATCGGTTTGCCCATTATAAAACACTTTTGAGCCTTCCAAACGGTATCGCCCTTTTAAAACAGTCTGTTCATCATTCAAATGGGAAACAACCGCCTCTTGAATAGCCTCCTACTTTTTCAGCCTGATACGCTTTTTGCAGCGGTGTAATTTGTGCCAAGCGGGCATGATCGATTTGTTCAGCAATTAAATGGGCTTTCCCTTGTGTGCGGCACTCGGCGGCAATTTTGCCTGCATCTACTCGGTTGGCGGCCTCAAGTAAGGCCAGCCAGTGTTCGCGTTGCGGATAGGGGGCGTCTTCAAGATTCAGACGGCCTTGTTTGTCGGCCACGCAGACGTTTAAGGCCGTCTGAAAACGTTCGGGGCGGCGGAATGCGTCGGTTTTTTTCAAAACATTCAAAATGGTTTTGCTTTTGAACTGCCCGACTTGATGGAGCATGATGTGCCAGCGACAGACAAGTTCGGCAAGCTCGGCGCAGTGTTTGGGCGCACGCAGGCGTTGATTGACTTCGCGGACGGGTTCGACGCCGTTGACGTCATGTCCGTAGTGTTTAGGCAGAATATCGGCCGGTGTTTTTGCCTTGCCCAAGTCGTGCAATAAGGCGGCATAGCGTTCGGCGAGGGAAAGGTTCATCTCGGCAGCTCGTTGTACAACCATCAGCGTATGAATACCGCTGTCGATTTCGGGATGATAGTCAGCGCGTTGCGGTACGCCGAAAAGAGCATCAAGCTCGGGCAGTAAAACTTTGAGTGCGCCGCATTCGTGCAAAACTTCAATCATTCGGCGCGGATTTTTCTCCATCAAGCCTTTGGCCAATTCTTGCCAGACGCGTTCGGCAACCAAGGCATCTGCTTCGCCGTTTTCTACCATTTGCCGCATCAGCGACATGGTTTCATCGGCAATTTGAAAACCATAACGCGCGGCAAAACGGGCGATACGCAAAATACGCACGGGGTCTTCGGCAAAGGCAGGCGAAACGTGGCGCAGGATGCCGGCCACCAAGTCTTGTTGTCCGCCCAAAGGATCGATGATCGTGCCGTCTGAATCTTGAGCCATGGCATTTATGGTCAGGTCGCGGCGCATCAGGTCTTGTTCCAGCGTAACGTCTTTATCGGCATGAAAGCTGAATCCGGCATAGCCTTTGGCGGTTTTGCGTTCAGTACGGGCGAGGGCGTATTCTTCGTGGCTGTCCGGATGGAGAAAGACGGGAAAATCCTTGCCGACAGGTTGATAGCCTTGAGCCAGCATGGTTTGCGCATCTGCACCGACGACTACCCAATCGCGGTCCTTAACGGGCAGGCCTAACAGATGGTCGCGGACGGCGCCGCCGACAAGATAGGTTTTGATGGTTTGTGTATTCATATAAAAATCGAACGATATAAAAAGGCCGTCTGAAAAGCCGTATTGGGTTTTCAGACGGCCTGAGTCAGAACGCTATTATGACGCTTTAGGCTTGTTGCCGTCGATGATTTTCAAACCGGCGGAGACCAAGCTGCCGATGTCGGCAACGTTGGCAGGCATAATCAGCGTGTTGCTTTCTTTAGCCAAATTGCTGAAGGCGGCAACGTATTGCTCGGCAACTTTCAGGTTGACGGCTTCAGCACCGCCCTCTGAGCGGACAGCCTCAGCAATTTTGCGGATGGCGTCGGCGTTAGCTTCGGCCACCAAGCGCAGGGCTTCGGCTTCACCTTGTGCGCGGTTGATGCGGGCGATTTTTTCACCGTTTGACGCGTTGATGGCGGCTTGCGCTTCACCTTCGGATTGTTGGATTTCTGCCTCGCGCTGACCGCTGGCAAGGTTGATCTGCTCGATTTTACGGCCTTCGGATTCGGCAATGCGCGCGCGTTTTTCACGTTCGGCGGTAATTTGCGCCTGCATTGAGCGCAGGATTTCTTGCGGCGGAACCAAGTCTTTGATTTCGTAACGCAAGACTTTCACGCCCCAAGCGCCTGCCGCTTCGTCCAAAGCAGCAACAACAATGCTGTTGATTTCATCGCGCTCTTCAAAGGTTTTATCCAATTCCATGCGGCCGATGACAGAGCGCAAAGTTGTTTGCGCAAGCTGGGTAATCGCCATGATGTAGTTGCTGGAACCATATGAAGCGAGTTTTGGATCGGTAACTTGGAAGTAGATAATGCCGTCCACAGTCAGCTGAGTGTTGTCGCGGGTAATACAGACTTGGCTGGGAACATCCAAAGGAACTTCTTTCAGCGAATGACGATAGGCGACGCGGTCGATGAATGGGATAAGGATGTTCAGGCCAGCAGTCAGCGCTTTGTGAAAACGGCCTAATCGTTCGACCACATAAACTTCCTGCTGCGGTACAACGATAAAGGATTTGAAACCAAAAACAACAACGACGATGAGTATGAGGACGGGGAGACTGAGCAGAAATTCCATAATGTTTCCTTATGATGATGGTTGGGAGAGTGTGCGGATAATCAGAAGATTGCCGTTTTTGGCGGTAATGACTGCGCTTGAGGCAGTCTGAAAAGTATCTTGAGGCCGTTCGGCTTGTGCCTGCCAATGTGTGCCGCGGTAGGCGACTTCGTAAATATTGTCATGCAGGTGGCGTAGGATGCGGACGTTTTGCCCAATATCCAAATCATCGTTAAGCACTTGGGGAGCCAACTGATTTTTCAGACGGCCGTGTACCAGCCAGATACCGAGTGCACTGATGATGGCGGCAGTCAAAACGGCGGCAGAAAAGTGTCCGCTTAATCCGTACATGATTCCGGCGGCGACCAGCGCTACGCTGACTACCAAAAGATAAACCGTTCCGATAAATAATTCGACAATCAGAACAACGGCGGCGGCAACAAACCATATCGTCATGCGGCATATCCTTTTAATAATCTTTTGAGAATCCTTATCATAATGGCAGCAGCTTGAAATGAAAAGGCTAAGGTTGAAATTTATTTCAGTTATAATAAGTCCGTTCAAATACGGAGCGGCAAATAATGCAGACTTGGCACGAGGCAATTGGTGCGGAAAAAGAAAAGGCGTATTTTCAAACGATTTTGGAGAAGGTACGCCATGAAAGGCAGGCGGGGATAACCGTTTATCCGCCTGAACGCGATGTATTCAATGCCTTTCGGACGACTGAATTTGGAAATGTAAAAGTAGTGATTTTGGGGCAAGACCCGTATCACGGCGCGGGTCAGGCTCATGGTTTGGCGTTTTCCGTGCAGCCTGAAATTGCGGTGCCGCCGTCGTTGGTCAATATTTATAAAGAGTTGGCGACGGATATTGGAGGCTTTCAGATTCCGCAACACGGCTATTTGCAGCATTGGGCGGAACAGGGCGTGTTGCTGTTGAACACTGTGTTGACTGTCCGTGCCGGCTCGGCGCATTCCCATGCGACTTTTGGTTGGGAGGCGTTTACCGATGAAGTTATCCGACAATTGGATAAGGAACGCGAGCATTTGGTCTTTATGCTGTGGGGCAGCCATGCGCAGAAGAAAGGTGCGTTTATCGACCGCAAACGTCACTTGGTGCTGACCGCGCGGCATCCTTCTCCCTTGTCGGCCTATCGTGGCTTTTTCGGCTGCAAACATTTTTCGCAGGCAAACGCTTATTTGCAGGCGCATGGTTTAGAGCCGATTGATTGGCAGGTTTAAATAAGATGATAGGCCGTCTGAAAGTAGATTTTCAGACGGCCTTATGATTTAGTTTCAAATCGAATATTCAATCAGTTCGTTTTGAGAAAAGACATAAACCTGTTTCGGAATCAGCTTCAATTCTTTGCCTTCGGCGATTTGGTAACGCGCGGCATCGCTACCTGCCAGTGTGATATGCACGTCCTGTTTGCCGTGTTTGACCAAAATATGCGTCAATGCGCCGACGGCGTGGATTTTTTCGATTTCGGCGCGGATCATCGGGGTTTCGTGTTCGGCGGCGATCTGCCATTCGTGCGGGCGGATGTAGCCGGTGGCGGTTTGCTCCTGCCATTTGTATTGCGCGTCCAATTTCCACGCGAAGCCGTTGTAGTGCCAGATGCCTTTTTCGATTCTGCCTTCAAAGGCGTCGGTCTCGCCTAAGAACTCGGTAACGAAGGCGTTTTCGGGTTTGCGGTAAATGGCTTCGGCGCTGCCGGTTTGTTCGATTTTACCGTGGTTCATGACGACGATTTCGTCGGAAACTTCAAGGGCTTCTTCTTGGTCGTGTGTGACCAAAATGCTGGTTACGCCCAAGTTGTGATGGATGTCGCGCAGCCAGGTGCGTAATTCTTTGCGTACTTTGGCATCCAGCGCGCCGAAGGGTTCATCCAAAAGCAGGAGTTTGGGTTCGACAGCGAGGGCGCGGGCAAGGGCGATGCGTTGGCGTTGGCCGCCAGAGAGCTGGTGCGGATAGGATTTGGCGAGGTGGGAGAGCTGCACGAGTTTGAGCAGTTCTTCGACTTTGGTGCGGATTTGTTCTTTGGACGGGCGTTCGGACTTGGGCAATACGGTTAAACCGAAAGCGACGTTGTCAAACACGTTCATGTGGCGGAAGAGGGCGTAGTGTTGGAACACGAAGCCGACTTTGCGCTCGCGCACATGCTTGGCGGTGACGTCTTGCCCGTCAAAGAGAATTTGGCCGCCGTCGGCGTTTTCCAGTCCGGCGATGATGCGCAGGAGTGTGGTTTTGCCGCAGCCGGATGGGCCGAGCAGGGAAACGAGTTTGCCAGTGGGGACGTTGAGGTTGATGTTTTTCAGCGCGTGGAAACTGCCGAAGTGTTTGTTTAGATTTTGGATGGTGATGCTCATGCTGCGTTCCTTTCGGCGGCGGCGAGTTTTTTATCTTGTAATTTGGTGATGATGTTTTGTACCAGCAAGGTGGCCAAGGCTAAAAGTGCCAATACGCCTGAGAGGGCGAATGCGCCGGTGAAGTTGTATTCGTTGTAGAAAATTTCGACCAAAAGCGGGATGGTGTTGGTTTCGCCGCGGATGTGTCCCGATACTACGCTGACCGCACCGAACTCGCCCATTGCGCGGGCGTTGGTGAGGATGATGCCGTAGAGCAGCGCCCATTTGATGTTGGGCAGGGTAACGCGCCAAAACATCTGCCAGCCGCTGGCGCCGAGTATCAAGGCGGCCTGTTCTTCGCTGTCGCCCTGCGCCTGCATTAAAGGAATAATTTCGCGTGCGACAAAGGGGAAGGTAACGAACAAGGTAGCCAAAATAATGCCCGGGATGGCGAAGATAATCTGTATGCCTTGCGCTTCCAGCCAGCCGCCCAATGCCGTGTGTGTGCCGAACAATAAGACGAACATCAAACCGGCCACCACGGGCGATACGGAAAACGGCAAATCGAGCAGGGTGGTCAGCAACTGCTTGCCACGGAAGTCGAAGCGGGTCAGCAGCCACGCCATCGCCACGCCCAATACGGCATTGACGGGAACGACAATCAGCGCGGTAATCAGCGTCAATTTGATGGCAGACCATGCCTCGGGATCGGTCAAGGATTGCAGGTACAAATCCCAACCGCCTTTCAGTGCTTCGTAAAATACGGCGATAAGCGGTACGACCAGCATCAGCAGCAGAAAGCCCAAGGCGGTAGCAGTCAGCAATACGCGCAGCCAACGCGGTTCGCTCAGGTTTGGATTGGTAGAATGGGTTTTCATGTTAGTGAAGCCTCTATTTATTCTTGTATCCGTTTAGGCCGTCTGAAAAATGTCTGCTTGATGTTTCAGACGGCCTGTTGTTTGTTAAACCTTCGCTCCGGCGCGGCGGCTCAAAGTCCATTGCATGATGTTTAAAATCAGCAGGATGACAAACGAAATCATCAGCATAAACAGAGCAACGGCAGATGCGCCCTGAGCATCGTATTGCTCCAGTTTGCCAGTAATAATCAAGGGCAGGATTTCAGACACCATCGGAATATTGCCTGCGATAAAAATGACCGAGCCGTATTCACCGGTAGAGCGGGCAAACATCATGCCTGCGCCGGTTAACAGTGCCGGTGTGATTTCTGGCAAGAGGACGCGGCGAAACGTAGTCCAACGGCTTGCGCCCAAAGTTGCCGCCGCTTCTTCATATTCCCCCGACAATTCTTCCAATACCGGCTGCACGGCGCGGACGATAAAGGGCAGGCTGACAACAATCAGCGCAATCCAAATGCCGATGGGCGTAAAGGCGATTTTGATGCCCAAAGGCTCGAAAAAACGGCCTATCCAGCCATTGGGCGCATATAGGGTTGCCAACGCAATGCCTGTTACCGCAGTCGGCAGCGCAAACGGCAAATCGACCAATGCGTTTACCAACCCTTTGCCCGGAAATTCATAGCGCACCAATACCCAGGCAACCAACGTACCGAATACGATATTGGTCAACATCGCATAAAACGACATCCGCAAACTCAGCCAGACGGCCGCCAAGACATTGGGTTCGGTAATCGTGTTCCAAAATCCGCTCCAGCCGATTTCCGCCGCTTTGGCCGCCATCATCGCAAACGGCAACACCACCAAAAGCGACAGGCACAAAACCGTCAAACCCAGGCTGAGTTTGAAACCCGGCAATACAGAAGGCGTTTTGAGTAACAACATAATGGCAATCGTCAGAATTTAATACACGCTTACTTTAACAATGCCATCTGAAAACTGGAAATAATGCTTTGTTTGGTATAAAGACGATTTTGTTATATTGAAGACATGAAAAGGCCGTCTGAAAACCAAATTTCAGACGGCCTTGCTGGTGTGGTAAGGATCAATAGGCAACAGGATCTTGAGATGCAGGCTGGCGTTGCGCCGCGTCATAGTTTTCCTGAGCCGAGCGGACGGCTTTTTCCAAACCGTTGATCCGTTCGAGATAGCGGGCATAGTTGCGTTCATTGCCATAACGCACTTTTTTGCCTTCTTCCAAATTTTTCTTGGCGGTATCTAAAGCACGCTTGGCCGCGCCGACATCAGTCGGATTGACCGGGGCGACAGCTTCTTCTGCCTGCTCGGCTTTGCTTGGGGAAATCGGCGTTGCCGGTGTTGAAACAGGCGCAGAAGTATATACGGACGGTTTGCCGATATTGCTGGCTTTGCAGTTTTTGCCGCCGGCTTGGGTATAGACTTTGCGGCCGGCAGAATCGGTACATTCAAAAATAGGCGCGGCGGAAACCGCAGTTGCCAAAGCGAGCAGTAATGTGCTGATCCAGAGTTTGTTCATTTTTTATTTTTCCTTAAAACCATTTCCACCAAACAAATAAAGCCGCAATCATGATGATGTTGGCGAAGAGGATGGGTTTCCACTGTCTGGGCGCACGTCGTAATTCAGTGCCAGAGCGCGTGCGGCGGATATAGAAAAACGGGCTGAGCAGCATGGAAGCGGCACATACCAAAATAATCACGGCGTAATAGATTTTGTGCGTTTCCATATAGATTCTCCGTTTCAGACGGCCTGAAATACTGACTACAACACATTTTTGCGTGAAGCGTTGCCTGTCTTCATCTTGCATCGGCATTGGGCACATTTGCCATAGCCTCAATCCTGAGGTCTTTGCAAAAATATGCTACAATCGCGTCCGATTATAACATTCTATTTATAAAGGTTTTACGAATAATGATTTCTACCAACGGCATCACCATGCAGTTCGGCGCAAAGCCGCTGTTTGAAAACGTATCGGTCAAATTTGGCGAAGGCAACCGTTACGGCTTGATCGGCGCCAACGGCTCAGGCAAGTCTACCTTCATGAAAATTCTCGGCGGCGATTTGGAACAGACTGCCGGCGAAGTCGCGATTGAAAACGGCGTACGTTTGGGTAAATTGCGCCAAGACCAGTTTGCCTACGAAGACATGCGCGTGCTGGACGTGGTGATGATGGGTCACACCGAAATGTGGGCGGCAATGACCGAGCGTGATGCGATTTACGCCAATCCCGAAGCCACCGAAGACGACTACATGAAAGCCGCCGAACTGGAAGCCAAGTTCGCAGAATACGACGGCTATACCGCCGAAGCGCGCGCCGCCGAACTGTTGAGCGGCGTAGGTATTTCCGAAGATTTGCACAATGCGACCATGGCGGAAGTCGCCCCGGGCTTCAAGCTGCGCGTATTGCTGGCGCAAGCCCTGTTCTCCAAACCTGATGTGTTGTTGCTTGACGAGCCGACCAACAACTTGGACATCAATACCATCCGCTGGCTGGAAGGCGTGTTGAACCAATACGACTCCACCATGATTATCATCTCGCACGACCGTCACTTTTTGAATGAAGTCTGCACCCATATGGCGGATTTGGACTACAACACCATCACCATCTATCCGGGCAATTACGACGACTATATGCTCGCTTCCGCCCAATCGCGTGAGCGCGCCCTGAAAGACAACGCCAAAGCCAAAGAGAAACTGCAAGAGTTGCAAGAGTTCGTTGCCCGTTTCTCCGCCAACAAATCCAAAGCCCGTCAGGCAACCAGCCGTCTGAAACAGGCAGACAAAATCAAATCGGAGATGGTCGAAGTCAAACCTTCTACCCGTCAAAACCCGTATATCCGTTTTGAAGCCGACGAAAAAGCCAAGTTGCACCGTCAGGCTGTGGAAGTTGAAAAACTGGCCAAACGTTTTGAAACCCAGTTGTTTAAAAACCTGAACTTCATCCTTGAAGCAGGCCAGCGCCTCGCCATCATCGGCCCGAACGGCGCGGGTAAATCTACCTTGCTGAAACTCTTGGCCGGCGCATACAACCCCGAATATTCAGACGGCCTGTTGCCGGACGAAGGTACCATCAAATGGGCGGAAAAAGCCAGTGTCGGCTACTACCCGCAAGACCATGAAAACGACTTCGACGTCGATATGGATCTGAGCGAATGGATGCGCCAATGGGGCCAGGAAGGCGATGACGAACAAGTCATCCGCGGCACTTTGGGCCGCTTGCTCTTCGGCAGCAACGATGTCGTGAAAAAAGTGAAGGTTCTCTCAGGTGGCGAAAAAGGCCGTATGCTTTACGGCAAACTGTTGCTGTTGAAACCCAATGTTTTGGTCATGGACGAACCGACTAACCACATGGACATGGAAAGCATCGAATCCTTGAACATGGCGCTGGAAAAATACAACGGCACGTTGATTTTCGTATCGCACGACCGTCAGTTTGTATCTTCATTGGCTACCCAAATCATCGAATTGGATGGCAAAGGCGGATATGAACACTACTTGGGCGATTACGAAAGCTATCTGGAGAAAAAAGGCTTAGTTTAAGCCCATACTGATAAGCTATTAAGGTATTGAAATGCCGTCTGAAAACCGTTGTGTTTTCAGACGGCATTTTTTGAAGCGTTTCATATTGGCAATCACTGAAACTGCTAAGATTAAAATGGATAAATTTCTTGTTAGGAATTTTTATTAAAGCCATAAAATAGATATACAAAAGGCCGTCTGAAAATTTCAGACGGCCTTTATTTATGTTTTGATAGAAAGAGGATTAACTGAATAAACTTTTAAACCACAACACAATCGCGTCCCACATACGGCGCAACCAGCTGCCTTCTTCTACGCCGGTCAGGGCGACGACGTCTTTTTCGGCAATAATTTTACCGTCTTTCATGACTTTCAGCTTGCCCAATACTTGGCCTTTTTCAATCGGGGCGAGGACGGGCTGAAGCGTTTCTAAGATTGGTTTGACGTTTTTGCCGGTATCGTGAGGAATGGTAATGTAAACATCGTCCAAGAAACCGATATCTACGGCTTTGGTGCTGCCTTTGTAAACTTTGACTTGGGAAATCACTTCTCCGCCGTTGTAAAGTTTAGGCGTATCAAATGCCTGCAATGACCAGTTGAGCAGTTTGCTGCTTTCGCTGGCGCGCGCTTCGGTGGATTCGGCACCGGCAAGAATGGATACAATACGGCGGTTGTTGCGTTTGCTGGAAGCGGCAAGATGATAGCCTGCGCCTTCGCTATAGCCGGTTTTCAAACCGTCGATACTGCTGTCGCGATAGAGCAGGAGATTGCGGTTGGGTTGCTCGATATTATTGTATTTGAAAGATTTGTTTGCAAATAAAGGATAATATTTCGGATAGTCATTAATGAGTGCGGCAGCCAAGATGGCAAGGTCGCCAACGGTTGAAACATGGCCGTTAGAAGAAATACCGGTCGGGTTGTTGAAGTGGGTGTGCTTCATGCCCAAGCGTTTGGCTTCTTCGTTCATTTGTTTGACGAATTCATCGATAGAGCCGTTGCCAAGGGCTTCAGCAAGGGTAATGGCGGCATCGTTGGCCGATTGGATGGTTGTACCCTTAATCAAGGAGCTGACGCTGACAGGAACTTTGGGATCGAGGAACATGCGCGAACCTTCGACTTTCCATGCAGCATTGGAAACGGTCAACATTTGTCCTGCCTCAAGCGTACCGTTTTCCAGTGCTTTAAAGGCAAGGTAGGCGGTCATCATTTGCGTCAACGCGGCAGGCTCGATAGGCGTGTCGGCATTGTTGGATGCCAAGGTTTGCTTGCTGTGCAGGTCGGTAACGATATAGGCAGTTGCCGCAATTTCCGGCGGCGTTGTCGGGCTGTTGATGCTGTGCAGCAGCGGCTGCGTTTGAGCCTCGTTTTGTACGGCAGGTGCGGATACAACCGGATCGGCCGCAAGGGCAGGAGTACTAATAAGAGTAGCAAAAATTAAGCTAAGTAGCGTTTTTTTCATCATTATTTGTAGATTTGAATATGAGTGGACACTGTTATGAGGCAAACAGTTTGGCATATTAAATAGATATTAAGCGGGCATTATACCGTCTCATTTAGGCTTTGCTAAGATTTTTCTTGCCTTCAGACGGCCTCAGGGGTATGGTTTTAACTTTTTCCTCCGGTCGATTTGACCAAATTGCAATTTATTTCCGAACACTAAAATACCATGAACCATTCCCTTCCTCTTTCTGATTATCTAACCCGTATTTTGACCGCTTCTGTTTATGATGTGGCCGTAGAAACGCCTTTGGATTTGGCACGTAGTCTGTCAGGCCGTCTGAACAATCAGGTTTTGCTCAAACGTGAAGATTTGCAGCCGGTGTTTTCGTTCAAAATTCGCGGCGCGTACAACAAAATGGCGAAGCTGCCAAAAGAAGCCTTGGATTGCGGCGTGATTGCAGCAAGCGCGGGCAACCATGCGCAGGGTGTGGCTTTATCGGCTCAATATTTGGGTTGCCGCGCCGTCATCGTGATGCCGGAAACTACGCCGAAAATCAAAATTGATGCAGTAAAGAGCCGTGGCGGTGAAGTGGTATTGAAAGGTGTGTCTTACAACGATGCCTATGATTATGCGATGGAGTTGGCAGAAAAGGAAAAACTGACCTATATCGCGCCGTTTGATGATCCTGATGTGATTGCGGGCCAGGGAACCATCGGCATGGAAATCCTCCGTCAACACCGCAATATCAATGCGATTTTTGTCCCGATTGGCGGCGGCGGTTTGGCAGCAGGCGTGGCGGCGTTTATCAAACAGGTTTGCCCTGAAATTAAAGTCATTGGCGTGCAAACCGATGATTCTTGCTGTATGAAGCAATCGGTAGAGGCTGGGGAAATCGTACATTTGAAAGATGTCGGCCTGTTTTCAGACGGCACGGCGGTCAAGGTTGTCGGTGATGAAACCTTCCGCCTGTGTAAAGAGCTGCTGGATGAGATTATTACGGTCAATACGGATATGTTGTGCGGCGCGATTAAAGATATTTTTGACGATACGCGCAGCATTACCGAGCCTGCGGGCGCATTGGCCCTTGCCGGCCTGAAGGCTTACGTTGCGAAAAACAATATCCAAGGTCAAAACTTGGTCGCCGTCACCAGCGGTGCCAACATGAACTTCCACCGCCTGCGCCATGTTTCAGAACGAAGTGAGCTGGGCGAGGGTAATGAAGGTATTTTTGCCGTTACCATTCCTGAAGAAAAAGGCAGCTTCCTCAAGTTTATCAATATATTGGGTAGTCGGAATATTACCGAGTTCAACTACCGCTACGGCAATGACAACAATGCTCATATTTTTGTCGGCTTGCAAACTGCCGGTGCGCAAGACTTGGCCGTCATCAGCAAACAACTGGCTGACGCAGGTTTGCCGAATGTTGACCTGACCAATGACGAAATCGCCAAAATCCATATCCGTTACATGGTCGGCGGACGTACGGAAAAAGTATCCAGTGAACGTTTGGTCAGCTTTGAATTTCCGGAACGCCCCGGCGCATTGTCCCGTTTCTTGAACCATATGCGCGCCGAATGGAATATCACTTTGTTCCATTATCGCAATCATGGTGCGGACTACGGCCGTATTTTGGTCGGTATCGATGTACCTGAAAGCGACAATGAAGCCTTTACCGACTTTTTGGAGAGCTTGGGTTATGTTTATAAAGAAGAAACCGATAATCCGGCTTATAAACTTTTCTTGGCTTAATCAATAAGATAAAAGGCCGTCTGAAATTTTTCAGACGGCCTTGTGTTTTATGTTTGGCTTTATTTCTTACGGAACACCAAGTCCCAAACGCCATGACCCAATCGTTTGCCTCGAGCTTCAAATTTGGTTTCAGGGCGATAATCAGGTGTAGGGGCGTAATCGGCAGCCGTGTTTTGCAAAGCGTCGAAACTGCTCAAAACCTCCAGCATTTGCACGGCGTATTCTTCCCAGTCGGTCGCCATATGGACATAGCCGCCGCTTTTGAGTTTGGGCAGCAGCTTTTCAACAAACGGCACTTGTACCAAGCGGCGTTTATTGTGGCGTTTTTTGTGCCAAGGGTCAGGGAAGAAAATATGAATGCCGTCTAAAGAACCGTCTTCCAGCATCTTTTCCACTACTTCCACCGCATCATGACGCATCACACGGATATTGGAAATGTGTTCTTCATCAATCAGCTTCAAAATATTACCGACACCTGGGCCGTGAACATCAATCGCTAAAAAGTCGGTATCGGGCAGACGTTTGGCGATTTCTACTGTCGCGACGCCCATACCGAAACCGATTTCCAATACTTTAGGATTGTCCCGTCCAAAAGCGCGGTTCAAGTCCAAAGGAGTCTCTTGAAAGTCCACACCAAATTGCGGCCACATCGTATCGATGGCGCGCTGTTGGGCAGCGGTCATATGGCCTTGGCGCAAGACGAAACTGCGGATGCTGCGTTTGTGTTCTTCCGGAACGGTATTTTCGGGTGTATTTTCTGGAATGTTTTCGGACATGTTGTTTTAAATCAGTGAAAAATCAAATAAAAAGGCCGTCTGAAAGAATCAGACAACCCTGCATATAAATCGGCGTGATTATAGCGAATAAACGCTTTTCCTGAAACCTTTTAAAAAGAAGGTTTCAGACGGCCTTTTTAAGACAATACCGGTTGCGGTACTTTGTGTTGCACCGCATAAACCGCTGCTTGGACGCGGCTGCTTAGGTTTAACTTGCGCAACAGGTTTTGTACATGCACTTTGACGGTTGACTCTGCCAGATTCAAATGGCGGGCAATGATTTTGTTGCTGTGTCCGGCGGCAAGATAGCCCAAGATTTCCATTTCGCGCGGGGTCAGTTGCTCCAGCAGATGGTCGGAGCGGGAAGGAGAGGGAGAAATCAGCGATTGCACCAAGCGGCTGGTCATTTCTGGAGAAAAGACGTTGTCGCCATCGACAGCTTTGCGGATGCTTTCCAACAGGAAGTCGGCGTTGATGTTTTTCAGCAAAAAGCCTTTTGCACCCATACGCATACACTCGGTCAAATCATCGCTGTCTTCAGAAACAGTCAGCATGATGACGGTCAGCTGCGGATTGATACTTAAAATTTGTGCCAATGCTTCGCGGCCGTTCATAACCGGCATATCCAAGTCCAGCAAGACCACATCAGGCTTGAGCTGCTCAACCATTTTTACGCCGGCCAGGCCGTCTGAAGCTTCGCCGACGACTTCAAAATCAGGCTGGCGCGAAAGCAAGGCCTTGATACCGCTGCGAAATAGGGTGTGGTCGTCAATAAGGGTAATTTTAATCGTCATGATGCTGTTCTCATTTGTTGCGGCAAAGTCAGCATAACCGCCGTACCTTGCCCAATCTGCGATGTAATGGCCAATTCTGCGTTAATCCGTTGGGCCCGTTCTTGCATAATGCCCAAGCCGACATGTTCGCCTGAAGGCCGGTTTGATAGGTGTTCTTTATTAAAGCCTGCGCCGTCGTCACGAATCGTCATGACAAAATCGCCGTGGTTAGCAATTTCGACGCTGACATGTTGCGCACGCGCGTGCTTCCGGATATTAGACAGGCTTTCCTGCAAGATGAAGATGATCTGCAAATGCTCATCATAATTCAAAGCCTGCCCGTCGTCCTGCCATTTTAAATCAACTGGAATACCGGTTTGTCGTTCAAAACGCGCCAGCAGCGATTCTACCGCTTCAGGAAAATCTTTATTACTGATTTTGGTGCGGAAATTCATCAAAAGTTCGCGTACGTCTTCGTAGCATTCCTGCACGCCGTCTTTGATGAAGCCGATATTTTCTTCGGCCTGCTCGCGTTGGTCTGAAGCAAACGCGCTTTCCAGCATTTGTACCTGCAAATTCAAAAAGGTCAAAGCTTGCGCGATGCTGTCATGCAAACCTTGCGCAATCAAGTTACGCTCCTGCAAGACTGCAAGCAGGCGGCGCTCTTGTTCCATGCGGTTGTTGGCGATGGAAATGCCCAGCTGTCCGCTTAAAGTATGCAGCAGTTTTTCGTCTTGCTCATCAGGCATATGGCCGTCTGAAAAATATAGGGTCAATACGCCAAGCTGTTCATCTTGATAAACGATCGGAAATTCTACACGATTTCCTTCTTCGGTTTCACCGACGCTTGCCGCCAAATCAGAACGTTTACGCTCCTCATCGGAAAGATATACCGTACCGCCCAAAGCGGAAAACGCCGGCAGAATCTGAGTCAAAAATTCTTCTGCCGCCTGTTGCGGCGTAAAAGTTTGGTGCAGATTGCGCGTGGTTTGGTAGAGCAGGGTCAAATCACGGTTTTGCCGCGCTAAGTCTTGGGTTTGTTTGGCAACTTGTCCTTCCAAGTCTGTATAAAGCGTATGCAGACGGCGGCTCATTTGGTTGAAGCCCTTGCTTACTTGGGCAAACTCACGAATTTGGTCTGTCTCGATTTGAACGCCGAAATGCCCTTTGCTGATGGTCTCTACACCATCGCGCAGTTTTTCCAAGGGCCGGATAACCCATGAATAATGCCAAACAATCATCAAACCGGCAGCCACAACAATCATCAGCATCATGGCCATTTGAAAGCGGCGCAGCCACAAGGTATTTTGCTCGTTGGCATTTTCCATCGCCTGTAAAAACAGCTCGATGTTGCCGGCAAAACGATACAGGCCGATTTGGGTCGGACGCTCGTAATGCTGTAAAGACGGCTTGATGTTAGATTCCCAATCAATCAACAGCATCGATTGAATCAAGTCATAAGCCAGCGGCGTTTGAGACGGAATCAGCGGATGAATGGCATCACTTTGCGTCACATTGGCCAGCGTACGCTCAAATTCTTTGATTTGGTTGTCAATTTGCGCATTGGGTGTACGGACGCTTGCCATATAAGCCAAACGATACACCTGCATTTTCAAACTGCCCGCATCTTCAATCGTTTTGGCTGCGTTTTCCAAACGCCAAGAAAGCAGCAGGGTAAAGACAATCGACAAAAACGCCGAACTGACCCATAAAAAAGTCAGCAGTTTTAAACGCGAAGACAGGCTCAGGCCGTCTGAAGATCCGGAGAATAAACGCATAAAGCACGCAGGGAACTAATCCGATAATCTTATAAAAATATCATTCTTTTGGTCTATAAACAACCTGTCTAAAATAATTGTATGGTTATGATAAGAAAAAACAGGGGTTTAATGTAAAATCATGTTATGATAAAATTCATCTCAAGTGAATTAAATCATAAAAATAAGGTTTCAGACGGCCTGAAACCTTGAAACTTATCCAATAAACACAACATCTTGAACCATACTCCATACTCTGCTTCGCAAAGGACTACCAAAATGAAAATTTTCGCACTGATATTGGCCGGCGGGCAGGGAAGCCGGATGGGAGGTGTCGATAAGGGGTTGGTGCAATGGCACAACAAAGCCTTGATAGATCATGTTATCGAAAAAATCCGCCCCCAAGTCAGCCATATCGCCATCAGTGCCAACCGTAATCTTGAATCTTACGCACAACGCAGCGCACACGTTTTCTCGGATGCGCGCCAATGGCAGCATTACGGCCCTTTAGCTGCTTTGTGTACTGCCGCCAACGATTTGCAAATTGCCACTGCCAATTGGCTGTTAATCGTATCCTGCGATATGCCGCGTTTGCCGGAAAACTTGGTTTCCCAATTTGAAACCATCGCGCGGCGCACGCCATTGTGCAATGCGTTTTATGTGGAGACCCCTGCCAGACCGCATTACAGCGTGATGTTCATCCGGCCGCAAATCCTGCAAAGTACCGTGCCATACCTTTATTCAGGAATGCGCAGCATCCGCGGCTGGCTGCAGCAACAGCGTGCAAGGGTTGTCCATTTCCCTCATGAACAGGATTTTATCAGCTACAACACGGAAAATGATTTGGCCCAGCCTTTGTAGTTGGGTAGGTAGAAGCAATAAGCCGATAAAAGTGTGAATTGTTTTGCAAAGAAGTATTTTATAAAAGCTTTAGGCCGTCTGAACAACAAACAGACGGCCTTTGTTTTGTCATTTTAAAACTAAACAAATTATAGGCAACCGGCAAAGTTTTTTGCTGCCAATGGTTCCCTGCCTAGTAAAGCTGCAAAATCAGAATAGTCGGCGCATGAGTCTTGCTTGAGTAGGGCAAAGCTGTCGCGGCTGATAATGCCGTTGCTGAGGATGTTTGCCAACGGTAGCGCTGGATCAATCAGACGCAGGGGAATGGGTAGGATACGTTGTGGCGGTTTATGGTGCAGTGTTTGACGGAGGATGGTCAGGTATTCCGCCAAAGTCAGGGGTTGTCTGCCGGTCATATTGATGACACTATGGCCGGTGTCGGTTTGGGCGGCAAGTTTCGCCAAACCTTCGGCAACATCGGCAAGGTGTACAGGCTGCAAGTGAAAGCGGCCGCCTTCCGGTAGGAGAAGTAAAGGGAAGCGGGCTAGTTTGATGAATAGTTCGCAACTGGTTCCTCCTCGCCCATAAACGACGGATGGTCTGGCTATGGCAATCGGGATGCCGCTTTTGGTAACGGCATCATCTCCACGTCCTTTACTGCCGACAAAGTTGATGGGTTGAGATGGATCGGCACCCAGTGCGGATAGTTGCACCCAGCGTTTTACGCCTGCTGCTTTTGCCCATGAGGCGAGCTGTTTGGGAGTGTGGTAGTGTACGGTTTCTAGTATTTCGGCATGACGGCTCATGATGCCGATGCAGTTGATGAGGACGTCTTGTCCTTCCAATAAACGGCGTGCGGCGGTTTCGTTGGGATGAAGAAAATCGAAGGCGCGGCGGTCGGGCGTGAAAACTTGGTGGCCTTGTTCTTTGAGGATTTGAACGGTACGGCTGCCGATAAAGCCGCTGCCTCCGAAAATAATGATGTTCATGTTTTTTTCTTTATGTTGTTGCTGAGGCTGTCTGAAAACCTTTAAATCGGTTTCATCACCATCAGGAAGTAAATCACAATAGTGGCGCAAAAGGCAGGGTAGCCGAGCAATTCCCAGCGTCTAGCGTAACGCCAGTAGGGTTCCGGAATGGTATCTGCGTTTTCTTTGTGTGCTTGTTCGGCAATCTTGGCCATGCGGATTTGCAGCCAGACAACGGGCAGCCAGCAAATGCCTGAAAAGATGTATAAGGCAAACGTCATCCATACCCAATTTTGTTCCAGCATAGTGGCAACAGTGTAGCTGCGTTCATACAGCATCCATAAGCCGGATAAGGGTTGGAAAATGACGGCGGGGGTCGTAAACCACCAATCGGCTTTGATAACCCAATGCGAGACGACCGACTGCGCGGCAACTGAACCGCTGCGGTTTGCCCAAAAGAGGTAAAACGCTGTACCAAAACCAGTGCCGACCATTAAAGTAGCCGAGATGATGTGCAGGGTTTTAACGATTAAATAGGTGTTCATTTTTTATCTCCTACGGATTGATACAGGAAAAACAAAGTAGCCATGATTGGCAGGTTTTTTACCAAAGGCGCAAATGGATGTGCCCACATTTCGGGCAGTCTGAAGGCAATGATCAGGCTGTATGCCGCGACGGTTATCAATTGCAGCAGCCATATTGCAGAGCAAGAGCGAAAGCGGCTGAAGCATAAAAAGGCAAAACCGATATCCAATAGTGAAGCGGTAATTAATGTTGGCCATTGCAACGGATTGGGAATGCCGACTGAATGCAGTAAATCCAATGACATTTCAGGCATGAAAAACAGAGGCTGGGTACCGCTCCAGAGCCATAGCAGCCCCATCGAGTAAGGCAGGTAGGCGGGGAGATTGTGCGTAGTGTTGTCAGGCATATTGGTTTCCTAATTTCATTTCAGTTCAAAAATATAATCAGTCTGAAATTTCTATAATTTCTGTTAAAAGCGAAATTATAGCGTAAAAAATTTTGGATAGGCTTCGGGATTGTTTCTTTGGGTGGGAAATCCATATCAAGTGATTCAAAATCTACAAAGGAACATTAAGCTTCAGATAAACATGCCCATACAAGGTCGCCATGTGCATGTTTCCATATTCTAAAATAATATTGCCTGTGTTTATTGCTCACAAGTCCATTGCCATCATCGGAAAAATTTCTGTATCCCCGCGCCTATTTTCAAAATTTTCACCATGGTTGAAGTAGAAAGCTTCAGCATTTCATTTGCCCACACGGTCAGCGTACTGATGAAATCATGGGTTTGTTGGATTCGCTGCTTAGCAGTTTCATTTTCCTGGCTGAATTCAGGGCTGTCGATCAGGCTTTGCAAAAATTGCCGCGTCGGTTCGATTTCACGCTGCATACGTACTTCTGCAATGGTGCGGAACAAAGTCCAGACATCATCAGAAGTTTCAAAATGATCACGCCTGTCGCCCAAGATATGCACAGTATGCACCAGTCTCAGGTTTTGCAGCTCTTTAATACTGTTGCTGACATTGGAGCGCGCTACGCCGAGTGTTTCGGTGATTTCTTCGGCGTTCATCGGTCTGCCTAAGATGTAGAGCAGGGCATGGATTTGCGCAACGGTACGGTTTACGCCCCATTTTGTACCCATTTCGCCCCAATGGAGGATAAATTTTTCAGTGGTCGGATTCAGTTTCATAGTGATGGTATTCTATTTTTATCTTTTATTTCTGTCAATACAGAAATAAAGAAATTTTTGGCCGTCTGAAATAAAATGTTCAGACGGCCTTTTATATAAATCCTTATCCTACATATTCTCTCAGAAACTCAAGCCCCTATCAGTCATGATTTCTTATTAGTAAAAAATGTTGTTCATAAACCGGTATTTTTTGAATAAAAATTTATCCGTACAATTTGCTGTATCCGATAACGAGGAGTAAATCATGAAAAAAATGCCTGTATTGTTTGTCGGGCATGGTAGTCCGATGAATGCGTTAGATAAAGAAAACCCGTTCAATCAGAATTTTAGCCTAATTACGCAAAAGTTTGCCAAACCAAAAGCCATTTTGATGATTTCAGCGCATTGGTACAGCAGCCGTTTGCAGGTTACGTCTGGCAAACACCCTGAAATGATTTACGATTTCTACGGCTTCCCCGATGAACTCAGCCAAGTGCAATATCCTGCGCCTGGTTCGCCTGAGTTGGCGGAGCAAGTGCGATCATTATTACAGCCGGAAAATGTCAACACGAGGCTTTGATCATGGCGCATGGGCGGTGTTGAAATATCTCTATCCCGATGCCGATATTCCAGTAGTGCAACTTAGCCTTAACCGTTTGCAATCGGCAGAATGGCATTTCAACTTGGCGAAAAAATTAGCTGCTTTGCGAGAACAAGGCGTGTTGATTATCGGCAGTGGCAACATTGTGCATAATCTAAGAGCGATAAGCTGGGAACATATCGATCAAATCGGTGCAGGGTATGACTGGGCGTTTGCTTTCCGTGAAACAGTCAATCAGGCGATTGCAACGCGAGATGATAAAACTTTGGTACATTATGAGCAACTAGGCAAAAAGGCCGAGCTTTCCGTGCCAACGCCGGATCATTACTTGCCCTTACTGTACATCATGGCATTATGCGAACCGCAAGATGAAGTTACGTTTTTCAATGATAATTTGATTGCAGGCTCGCTTAGTATGACGTCGGTTTTGGTGGGGTAAAAAGGGAAGAATCAGAACAAAACAAACCATTCTTTATTTGTTCGATCCGCTTTGCGGATGGTGCTCAGTTGTTTCAGACGGCATTTCAAATCCATATAAAAGCCTTAACCTATATTGGCAAAGATAAGATTAAGCTTGTGTAAATAATCTAGCAGACTAGACGGTTAGATTTGAAGGTAACTTGCAAAATCTCTTTGTAAGAGAAAAGGCCGTCTGAATATCAGACGGCCTTTGTGTCGATAGATTATCGATGTACGACTATTTCGATAATGGGTGCAATCTCTTTGTCACCGGGAAGCAGGGCACTGCTGGAGGAAGCGGCGGCGTGCGCTGATGGTGTCTTGCGCGTATTTGTGGTGAATGGAATAGAACCTGTGCAGTGCAGGGTTGCATTCTTTAGGCGGCGTACCCGGAGAAGTCAGGCAGGTGATGGCCTCGCAGGCATATTTTTTATCACCAGTCAGCAGTTTGCCGGCAATATCTGAAGCGTTGACGGCAGAGGCAGAAAACGGCAACAGAGCCGCGGTTAAAACAAAAATGGATAAGTGTTTCATCGTGTCGTACTCGTTAAAATTAAATTGGTAATTGGAGGAGGATATCAAAGGTCTTGTGAACAACAGATGGCTTTGAGTCTATCAGAATTTAGGCAGAGAGCAAGTTTCTGGGATTAAAATCCTGCATCCAGGGACACCAGCAGCTCGACATCTTCTTAAAGCTTCTGCTTCAGCAAATCCAGGTTTCCCTGTAACTGAGAATAGTCTTGGTCTCTTGCCCTCATCACCGTGTGCACTGGCGACACAACCATTCCGTGCCCATACAAGTACTTTACATGGAGCATTACTTCCTCCACGTTCACAAGTTCTGATGGCTTCTCTCTCTGCTGCAGCTCGAGAATCCATATCGAGTGCACCACCTGACATACCTGTTTTTGTATTTATGGCCAGTGCCAAATATTTTGAAGGAACATTGATATTAACAATTTCCGTAGGTTGATTTTGTTGATACTGCCGAGACGACGTACAGTTGGGATTATAGCCATACTGACACAGCGCCGGATTGTTTTGTAATGCTCCTCTAGTTACGGGGTCAGCAGCATAAATATTAAGGCTTGTCAGTCCGAATAATACAAAAAGCAAATTTTTCATTATAAGTCCAATCTTTTGTTTCTTAGATTTTTAATATTTGAATGTAAAAATACTAGATTAGGATGGATTACTTCCTTTGCCAGGTTGCCGAGGTTGTTTCATGGCATCGGTAGTGGTACTTCCTGTCTGACTACCACCTGTTGTCCATATTGGCTGTTGTGGAATATTATGTCTGGACGTATCAGCGCTAGTAGTGTTATTTTGTACATTATAATTAGTCCGCTGACTTGCTCCTCCATCCAAATGTGGTGGTACTTCTTGACGATTTCCATTTCCATTGCCGATGACTGAGTAAGCACTGAAGCTGCCCATTACACCATTAAACCACATGCCTGCCATAGGCGGTACGGTAATCAGCAGGGTGGAGAGCATCAGGCCCAAGCCCAGCTGCTGGGTAACGGTTTCCATAATGCCGGTAGTGCCGCCTTCACCGATAACGGTTGCCACAAATTTGCCGGCTGCCGCACCGCCA
Source organism: Neisseria sp. P0020.S003 (assembly GCF_051957095.1). Lineage (NCBI taxonomy): Bacteria > Pseudomonadati > Pseudomonadota > Betaproteobacteria > Neisseriales > Neisseriaceae > Neisseria > Neisseria sp. P0020.S003. Next base: position 42,784 of record NZ_JBQCWU010000008.1, read on the forward strand.
AATAAGTGGCCCACCAAGTCCATGGAAATCTCCGCCATGACACCGAGTAAGACGCTGGAGAAGATGGTAGCCAATCCGAAGTATAGCCATTTTTGGAACAGCGGAGCGGTTCTTTTGAATAGGAGGCACAATATAAAGATAGGCGCGAAACCGACTATTTACAAAAGGCCGTCTGAATTTCAGACTGAAATATCAGACGGCCTTTTGGGGATAGCTATTAAGGTAGAGAGCAGCCTTCTGGAACAAAAATTCTGCAATTAGAGGCGTTTGCTGCAATACATTTATTAACAGCATTTCTCTCTGCAACCCCAGGTTGTTCTTCTCCTGCAAAATATGAAACCCATTTATCCCCTTTTTTACCTTCAGCTATTGCAATGCAGCCATTACGAATCCAACCTAAAACTTTACACGGAGCATTTCCTCCAGCCTCGCATCTTCTAATAGCTTCTCGTTTAGCTTCACGCAGGGACTTCATGTTAAGGACTCCTGCAGAGGTTGGTATATTGTTATTGATAGCTACGGCACCATATTTAGAAGGTATAGTTTGAGGCTGCCTAGATTGTTGATTCATAGAGCCATTGTAATAAGGATCATTTGCCAAAATTGGAGCCATACAGTGTGGATCTCCAGAGGGCCCGCCACCTACACCTGGAGAACAGGCAAAAGAGAATGCAGAAGAGATACCGAAACAAAGGGTTAAAATAAATTTATTCATAAAGTTAAAATGGATAAAAGTTATATATTTCAGTATAGGCTGTCTGAAGTTTCAGACGGCCTTTTGGGGATAGCTATTAAGGTAGGGAGCAGCCTTCAGGTAAATAAACTTGACAATCTCTCACTTTAGGATCAGCTTTACATTTGGCCAATGCAGCAGCTTCTGCCAATCCCTTTTCTTTTCCTGCAAAAAAAGACGTCCATTGAGTTGGGTTATTAATTATCTGGCCTCTCGCAGCAGCAATACAACCGTTTCTAACCCAAGAAGCTACTCTGCAAGAAGCCTTTGGGTTTCCTTGTCTACATTGAGTCAAAGCTGCTTTTTTTGCTTTAGACAAAGAGTCCTGATTTAATACACCGCTTGCATAGCCAGTATCCATATTCATAGCCACAGCACCGTATTTAGAAGGGATATGAACAATAACTGGAGTTTGTTGTTGATTCATGGAACCGTTGTAGTATGGATCATTTGCTAAAATGGGAGCCATACAGTGTGGATCTCCAGAGGGGCCACCGCCTACCCCAGGAGAACAGGCAAAAGAAAACATGGGAAACAGGCCCATACAAAGAATAAAGGTTACTTTTTTCATGATATATTTGTTCCTCAATTTATTGGATTCTTCGGATCTTTGCCACCAGTAGCTATTCCTAATGTAGATTGTCCTTGAGTTTTAACTACATTTGTATTTGAGACTGCGTTACCAGATTGCCAGTTACCCTGAGGTCTATTAGTATTTAAGTCAGTATTATTTCCTATTTGCTGCTGAGTAGAATTAATCTGAGGAGGTGCATTATGCCCTGGCATCGTACTCGGTTGTCCATTACTTGGATTATTCCAACGTTCTGCTGGGTTGTAGCCACTGAAGCTGCCCATCACGCCATTAAACCACATTCCTGCCATAGGCGGCACTACAATCAGCAAAGTCGAGAGAATCAGACCTAAACCCAACTGTTGGGTAGCTGTATCGGCAAGGCCCAAAATGGTTTCTTTAGTCACAAACTGTACAGCTTCTTTTGAAAGAAAAAGACTGGTACCAACATTGGAAACTAAGTCCATGGCAATATCTGACATCACGCCGAGCATAACCCCTGAAAAGATAGTTGCCAGCCCATAGTATAGCCATTTCTGAAAGAGCGGGGCGGTCTTTTTGAACAGAAGGCATAAAATAAAGATGGGCGCAAAGCCGATAAAGAGAGCCATGGCGATGCGGAATACGATCAGCATGGTTCCTGCTACTACGCCCGGTCCGGCCGTACCGACACCGGCAAACCATTTTGCCTGATTGAGTTGGGTGAAAATGTTTGGATCACCTGCGGTATCGATTCTGTTCAACATGCCCATAATGGATTGGGCAACAGTAAGGTTTTGGTCGATTTTACAGCCAACAAAGCTGTCGGTTGATTGGGTCAGACAGGCTGCCCCAATTTTATTGTCGCCACGCATAATTTCAGATAGGGTATCTGCTGTCGTATCGGTCAGTGTTCTTATGGCAAAATTACTGCTTGAGGCAACGCCCAAGGCGACAAAGACAATAAAATAGGCTTTACCCAAACCAAATGCAAACCCTTTAAGCCCTTCTTGGCTTCTACCGGTTGCAATCAGATAACCTTGAACCATGATCCAAAGGGTAAGTAGAGCTAAGACCAAAGACAAAGCCATACTGAGGTTTTTGGAAAGTAGGTGTTCCGTTAAAAATTCTATGCGAGCATAGATGTAGTCACGGATACTGGTATAGATGGCTAATTCGCCAACGCCACTGATAAATTGATCCATAGTGTTAATCTTTTTCTGTTATCGGTAAAATGCTTTATTTGAAGAATCTGAGGATCCTTTTCGAAGACCTTCAGCTTTAGTTTTATAGTCCCCTGCCTGGCTTTTTAGCGTAGTGACAATAGCAGCATGAACAGCGGCTTTTGCAGCCATCCCTTTTACTGAAAAAGAACCTTGGAGTTGCTCTTGTGTTACGGCAGTACGGGCCTTCTGAATCATTTCTTGTTTAGCATCCAACAATTTGATTTGATGCTCGTAGATTTTGACGATATTGTTGATGTTCAACATTTGGTTACGGATGTCGGATTCTATGGTTTGGAGAACACCTGAGTTTTTACCGTCATTGTTTTTTGAACTGACTCTTTCATAATTCTTTAATGTTGCCTCTAGTCTTTTCATATTTTGCGAGATGCGGTCTTCGGCAGTAAAATAAAGTTTGATCTTCTGATTGTCGATTTGAATGGAGTTACTACACAGTTGTTTAGATTTTTCATTGACTAGACTATTACACTGTTGGATGCGTTTATTCAAAATCTGCAAAATTTCCTCATTTGACATTTCTTTGATCGAATCTATTTGCTGAACAGAAGAAAGCGGACCACGAATTTGGCTGTTAAATTGCTCTTTCCATTGTTCGTATTGCTTATTATAGTGATCATAGATTTTTTTATAGTGAGTAAACTTTTCTATACCGTCTTTGATCATTTGACCTAAGGCTGCACCATCAAATACGGGAATTCCGCCAGCCATTGCGGGCATACTTCCCAACATTCCGGCGCATACTAGAATAGCTGCCAGTTTTTTCATTCCAATTTTCATTTTTTTATCTTTCTTTGATTCAATTAATTTCGAATATCCAAGTTTTTCTTATTATAGGGTTGTCAGAAAATCTATTATTTTCAGGCGGCCCTATTTTCTGTACATTCATTTCGAAGAGGTCTAATCAGCGTTGCGCATGAGATTAGTAGCCGCCTTCTTGCCGGAACCTTTACGTTCATCGTAGAAGGTTTGTAACCAATCCTCTGGCCTTACCGCATCAATGTCGACACCTAAACGTTCAGCTGTTTTCTTAATGATGCCGTCCATGATGTCGATGTTGTCGGTACTGGCGGAGATGACTGCCAATTCATCGTCAAATCCGCGCAGGTTGAGCTGGCATACTGCGGAAGCATGACCCTGTTTGACCAAGAAGCAGCGACTGCGCTCGTCCAGGCTTTTAATCACTTGGAACTCTGAATCGGTCAGCTTCAGTCCATCGATGTAGTCTTTTTTATCTGCATTCGGATTTGGCAGCAGTATCATGGTAGCTGTCTGCTCAATCAGTGCTGCAGAAATATCGCTTTTGAGGGCGTCTTCCGGAGACTGGGTGGCAAAGATACCCATACCGTTTTGCTTACGGATGGTTTTTTGTTTGTTTTTGGCAAACTCTTTCAAGCCGCCTTCGCCATCAAGGATTTTCCAGAATTCATCCATGATATAGATAAAGCGGCGACCATCGATAAGCTCTTCCATTCGATGGATCAGATAACCGATGACTGGATCGCGTACCTGTGGGTTTTCAATCACGTCGGTGTAGTCGAAGCCGATGATGTTGGCACCACTGAAGTCGATTTTGTCCTGAGGGTTATCAAAGACCCAGCCGAGACTGTTTCCTCTAGTCCATTTGCGGATATTGGCATAGAGGGAATCGTCGCCGGTATTGGGCAGCGATTTTTGGAAGTTAGAAATACTGCGCAGTGCCATTGGGGTATCAAGCATGGCTCGAACGGCGCGCAGGATATCGTCGTCTTCTGCTGCTGAATAGTGCGCCTTGCCACCTAATTGCTTCATAAGGCCACAGAGGAATTGGACATTTGCCTCTGTATTTTCGCATTGGAAGGGGTTGAAGCCGGTCGGCTGACCGCTTTCCAGCGCCATATAAGCACCGCCGCAAGCTCTGACGAAGATCTCGGCACCACGGTCTTTATCGAAGAAGAAGATAGTGGGTTTGGGATCATATTTTTGTACCTGGCTGAGGAGGAAGTTGATAAGTGCCGTTTTACCGGTACCGGACTTACCGATAACCATGGTATTGGCAATGGCTTTTTCACCTTCGGAATCTTCGCCTTCAAGGGTTGCATGGAAGTTGAAGTAGTAGGGCTGACCATTGGTTGTTTGAAGAACGGTAACGCATTGCCCCCATGGGTTGCCCTCACGTTTACCAACGGCAAAGTTGTGAAGAGGACAGAGGCCCAAGAAATTTAACGATGAGAGGTTGGCAATGCGGGTGCGGTAGTTCCAGTTGCCTGGAAGTTGGGCATAATATGCGGCGCAGACAGCTAAGTCTTCTTTAGTCGTTACAAAGCCGGCATTGGAAAGTTCGGCTCGGGCAGAGGCAATGTTTTGGGAAAGTTGCTCTTGGCTGTCGGCATAGATAGCAAGGCTAAAATGGTAGCCGCCAAGAACAAAATTGCCAGATGCGAGCTGGTCCATTGCATGGTCGAGTTCTGCAATTTGGGTAAAGGATTTGTCGCCGGAAGAGATCATCATGCCACGAGTGCGCTCGAGGGTTTTCATAGCATCGTATCGGCTCATTGGGCTGAAGCTATGGGTGATGACGTATTCAACATCCAAATATTTGAGACCATTCAGTATCCCAGGGTAGGTACCATCAGGATATTCTTTAAGGTTGAGTATGGCCCCGTAGTGGTTTTTACCCTCAGGAGTACGGACGATATAGTCGCCGGTTTTGGAAGAAAAGAGATGTCGACTAAGGGGTAAGTAGTTGTAAACTGGTGCAGGAAGTACAGGAACTGGCTCGTTAATGCGGTTAAGGATGTAACCGAAAAGTTCGAGGGTTTCAGAGAATACAGTCCCGTTTTTACCTTCATACATACCAAGTCGGTATGGATGGTAGTCTTTGAGAACAGCTTCAAGGTTGGTTGCTAATTCGTTAAGTGTACCAATAGCTTGTTCCTGCTCGGCTTTGAGACGATCGATATTACCCGATTTATCAACGAATTTTTTGCCATCGACAACTGGGCGATAGATCATGGTCAAGTAAAGCTCGTTATTCATGAGCTTTTCTTGGGAGAGTCGAGAGAAATAACGATCAGAGAGGCTTTGGTTGAAAGACTCTTGAAATTCAGGACGTAAATCGATATTACGATGACGTCGAATGTCATGTACCCAAAAGGCGACATTTACGTAGTCGGGGGCACGCAAGGATTGGAGCAAACGGTTAAATGTATTGTGTTTGTGCTCAAGCTCCCATTCTTCACGACCTACGAAGGGAAGGCCGGATAGATGCCATGTTGTCAGGTAATCTCCACCAGTGGTTTTAACAATGGTTGGAGAGACATGAGTGGATAGGGATACGAATTGACTGATTGATGCGTCAGGAGTAAACATTTTATTTGTTTTTTGTGTTGGAATTGTCCGACAGAAAAAAATATCTGTCGGACGTTTTGTTGTCATTGTTTGGGAGGATTGTTGCGGTACTCGTTAGGCGAGAAGCACCATGTGTCAGGAAACTCTTCTCGATTTCTGGCTTTAAGCCTAAATTTCAGGCGTAAGCCTAGAAAACGAAAAATCATGTCATCTCGCTTGGCCATCTGCCTCATAATCAGAATGATGAATGGGATGGTTAGCAAAAAAAACAAATTGAAGTACATTCCCATTAATAATCCTGAGCCGGCTCCTATAAAGAAAGGTATATAGGGTACGCCGAGAAAGGTTGCCGGACGAGTACATCCTCGAAAAACGATGTTTTTTTGCATAATGAATAATTATGCGAAGAATTGCAATACTTGCATCATTGCTGAAGTTGTACCTGCAGAGCAGGAGTCTGCATTACCAACCAGCATTTTTGCGATTTGACCAGCTGCACCAATTAACACACCACCAATTAAAATAGGTGCGACGTCGGAAATGCGTTTGTGAGCAAAAGCAATTTGGTAACCGGCAAAGATGATGGCGATGGTTACGACAGCAACAGACATCAAGTTCAATACGGTATGGATGTTTTTAATAAATTTACAGGCACCACCAGAAGCTGAGGTGAAATCATCGGCTGCCATACCTACAGCTGGCGCTAAAAATGCTGCAGCAACAAAAGCTGCTGTTGCAACGTTTTCGGCAGTAAAGCGGGATTTTTTTTGGATCTGAGTGTTTTTCATTTGAAATTTCCTATGTTTATTACAGGTTGATGTGGAAAAAAATCGTATTGTCTAGAAGACTGCTGCACTATCTGTATAAATATTGCTTTTCGCTTGTGCAGTACTATTATCTTGCAAGGAATGTTGGTTTTTAGAGACAGTGGCCGAGTATGGTTGTGGATTAGCGGTAACTGTCAAATTTGGGCGGTTAGCTTGTTGTGCTGGCATTTGGCCCATAGGGCGAGGGGTATTCACAGTATTGCTGATGACTGGAATGGCATTTTGTGGGATTGCTCTCCCTTTCCCCATAGATAAAAAAATTTTTTGCACATATCCATGCTTATAACCAGTTACAAAGTTACCGGAATAATAACAGCTGAAAGATTTACCCCAGTCTTTTGCACGATTGTAGCATTCTCGCAATATATGCGAACCTGCCTTGACGTTTGGGCACACTTGGAATGCATGTTCGTAGGAATGCAACCCGTATTTTTTTAAATTGTATCGGTTAACTTGAGCTAATCCTAAGGAGAAGTTAAATCCTTTTTGTTCCAACATTTTAGCAGTAGCAACTGCTTCAGCCAAATTTTTAGGCTGTCTTTGTAAGCGTCCGCCTACAACACCTATAGCGTATGGGTTGCCTGAGGATTCAACTCTCACGACATGATGCATAATATCATGCGGGACAGCTAAGTCGGTGCAGGAAAAAAACATGATGTTGAGATGAAAATATGAATTTGTATTGACGTGAAATTTAGCACAGATTAAAATAATTAACAAGATTTAACCAATAAAAATAACCAAGCGTAAATTGTCTTTCTTAACTTTTGGTTAAGGTGCTTTGGTTGTTACTACAGTTGTTTTATTAAGGTGCTATGTATGTTTCTTTTAAGAACGTTGTTGCTGTCTGTGGGTGTAGGCGTGCTAGTGGTGGGTTGCGCAAGCCAGTCTGCTCCAGATTTTCCAAAGTCATGGAAGCAATTAAATGAATTGCCAGATCAGGTAACTGAAATTCCTCTTGTTAGGCCCCATGTTTATCAGGTGACGCAACTTGATACGACTGTAAAAGGTTTGCTAGAGCGTTGGGGGGAAGAGGCAAAAATGCCTGTCGTTTATGACCATACGCTTGATTTTACATTGTATAAGAAGGTATTGACTGTACGAAATACCAATATTGAAAATGCGTTAGGTGAATTATCCAAACTCTATGAGGATCGTGGAATGGTTTTCTACATTCAGAATGGTGTCATTATGGCGCATAAAAAAATGGGGGCTGCTGTAAAAAACAGCGAAAAGAGAAAGCATGAGAAATCAGTAAAAACTGATGTTAAATCTCAAAACTAAAATGGGAATATATGTTTAACTCAAATAAAAATACTACCAATGATAAAATTCAAAAAGCTATCAAAAAATCTTTGGATTTCGAAACGACTCTAGTCGATATCCGTAAGAAAAGTGAGAAAAGGGCATGGGTAGTTGCCGGTGTTGCTACTTTTTCTTCTTTGTGCTTGCTCGGGGGGTTATTTTATATCTTGCCGTTGAAAGAAAAAGAACCTTATCTTGTCATGGCAGATGTCTACACAGGGCAAGCTACTGTTGCCAAGTTGACTGGTGATTGGAATAATTTAGATATTACTAAAAATGAGGCGGTAAGTAAGAGTAATATTTCTCACTTCATTATTGCTAGAGAGTCTTTTGATAGTCAAATTATTTATGATAATGACTGGGCAACAGTTTATTCTATGTCGGTGGCAGGAGTATCAGATAGCTATCGTAACTTAATGAATAAAAGTAACCCGAATAGTCCATTTAATCTTTACGGGTCAACTCAGTCAATTCGCGTTAAAATTTTGAGTATCGTTCTTAATAATAGCGGAAAGGCTGATGGTCGTGATGCCAGTGCGACAGTTAGATTCCAAAGATTTTTATTGAATAAGAGTACTGGTATATCAAGATTCATAGATAGTAATGTTGCTACTCTAACCTACACTTATAATAGTAATTTGAAGATGGATGAAAAGTATAGGTTAAAAAACCCTCTAGGATTCCAAGTGTTGTCTTATCGTGTCGATCCTGATGCCAGCGAATCTTCTGTTCAAGATCTGTCTTCTGATTATCTTTCTAGTGGAACATTGCCTGAAAGTCAGACTCAGCAACAAATACAAAGTGTACCTCAACCAGAAGTCCCTACATCTGTGGATAATGCTGTCCCCGGTACTTCTCCTATATCTGTTGAAAGTGGGAATTAATAATGTTAAAAAAAATGGTTTTAGCAGCAACAGCAACGTGGTTGTTGCAAGGAAGTGTCTATGCTGCAGCTATTCAAGAATATACGTTTCAAGAAAATACGACATATCCTGTTCATACTGCACAGGGTGTGGTTACACAAATTGAACTTGATTCTCGTGAAAAGGTTAAAGATTTTGGTGCAGGTCTGAGTGGTGGTTGGGACTTGGTACGCCGAGAAAATGTATTTTATCTGCGTCCAAAATCTGATGCAGTTGATACAAATCTCATTGTGCGTACTCAGGAACATCAATACATTTTTGAACTTAAAGTTATGAAAAATGTTGTAGGTAACTTGGCTGACGCTTCAGATAAGGGAGTGAATTATCAAGTTAAATTCAGATATCCTGATTCTACAGACTTTAGTCTCCGGGCAAGTACTTTAGCTGGTTATAGCCTGAAATATGATTCTTCTAAAACTTACAATACTAATTATGATGTGGCTGTAAGTGACACATCTCGTTGGCTAGTTCCTTTAAAGGTTTATGATGACGGTAGATTTACTTATGTACATTTGAGTAAGGGAAAATTCACAGGAGATTTTCCTACCGTTTATGGTCGAAAGTTTGAAAGAGGGACTGAGTTTGTCCTAAATAGTAATGTTGAAGGTAATGTGGTTATTATCCATGGAACTTATCCGTTTTTAGTTTTAAGACATGGAGATGATGTAGTTGGGTTGAGGAGAAATTGAGTATGTCTGATAAGCTAAATAATGAACATCATAAAGATAGTGAGTCATCACAAAACTTATATTCAAATCAGTATGAGCAAGATCAATTGGCAGGGCTGGAGGAGAATGCTCCTCAACTGAATGCTCCAGTTGATCGTACTGTTAACAAAAAAGCAATTGCTTTTATTGTGGCAGCGGGATTTGGATTGGCTGGGTTAGGGGCATTTGCATATCATCAATTTAGTGGCACTGAGGAGACACCTCCACCGGAACGTCCTCAGGTGGTTACTGTTCCAGATTTACCTGCTCCGGAGCCTCAAGCTACTCAGATACCTCCGGTTGACTTAGTGGAAGAGCAGAAGCCTGATCCAGAGAGTTCTAAAACTACCGAATCTGTTACGCCACCAATAGAAACACTATCTCCACCGATAATAGATACCCCTCCGCCTATAATTCCTAATATTCCCGTGCAGCCGGCGGATATGTATGCCAACACGGATTCTAAATTTGTTGAAGATGGGGAGGCTGCTCAGAAAGAATCGGGAGCAGGCATAGCTCAAGCTAATGCTGTCCGTTATATGCATAACAGGGATAAATTACTTTTGCAGGGTACTTATTTACGCTGTGTATTAGAAACTAAAATTGTTTCTGAAGTAAAAGGGTTTACATCTTGTATCATCACTGAGCCTGTATACTCTGCCAGTGGAAAATATCTCTTGTTGCCGAAAGGTTCGAAAGTAATGGGACAATATGGTTCCAGCAATCCTACTGGCCCGCGGATGGAGGTCATTTGGAATCGAATCATAACACCAGAAGGCGTTGATGTAACACTAGAATCCCCTGGAGTAGATAATCTTGGTGCGGCTGGCCATGTTGGTAAATTTAAGTCTCATTGGGGATCACGTTTGGCATCGGCTTTATTGATTAGTATGATTTCAGATGCTTTTAAATATGCTGCTACTGAATATGGTCCACAAGGACAAACAGTTACAACCAACACATCGACTACCACTAATCCTTACGAGAGTGATACAGCCAATACATTGAAGCAACAGGCTATCAGCCAGCTTGAGCGAAATAATGCTCGTCCTAATACAGTAACGATCAACCAAGGGACCTTGATTAATATTTATACTGCCCAGGACATTGATTTTAGTTCGGTTATGCAGTAATTTTAAAGGGCCGTCTGTTTTTTTCAGACGGCCTAATCATTATGTGTTTATCATAAAGGATAATTGCTGATGAAGCCTCTCGTCCTACTATTATCTATAGTTCTATTGCCAGCTGTATCCCTAAGAGTTTGTATAGAGCAGTGTGCATGAGTATTATCAAAAAAAGCAAAAAATATTTAGTTCAAACATACAGTGAAACTGCCAAGGATAGTACTAAAAGAGAGTGATAAATTTCATAATACACTCATCACCTTAACCTTAGGCTATCTGAAAACTAATATCTTCACTAGAAAGCTAAAATAATCTATTACTTTGACTTACAGGTATTGAAATGACTCTAAAAAACAAATCTATTATTACGGTAGTTTTACTATTAATTTCTTTCATATTAGGCTGTTACCTTTCAGGCTTTATCCTGCTGCAATGGTTAGGCTTAGATAAAACTCCCTTACTACTTACAACATGGTTCAAATACTATAATACGCTAGATATTCCTCAGGTTGCCAAATATTCACTACAAATTAAAACATCAGGAATTGTTGGATTTGGTTTTACTTTTCTGATTGGTCTGCTTGGTTTAATTCCTATTTGGCGTACAGCTTCCCAAAGTCTTCATGGAGAAGCACGATTTGCCGGGATGGCTGATTTGACAAAAGCAGGATTTTTCAAACAAACGGATACTTCAATTGTCATCGGTAAATACAACGGCAAATTGTTACATTACAATGGCCAGCAATTCGCATTGTTGGCAGCGCCAACACGTTCGGGTAAAGGTGTCGGTATCGTTATTCCGAACCTGTTAAGTTATAAAGGATCGGTAGTGGTTTTGGACATCAAACAGGAGAATTTCAATTTGACTAGTGGCTACCGCAAAGAAGTATTAGGTCAGGAAGTCTATTTGTTCAACCCGTTTGCCGAAGATGGAAGGACGCACCGTTGGAATCCGTTTACCTATGTTTCTTCCGATCCTGACCAGCGAGTATCGGATTTAATGTCGATAGCTGCAATGCTATATCCTGATGGGGATAGTCGTGATAAGTTCTGGGTAGCGCAGGCAAGAAATGCGTTTTTGGCGTTTTCACTTTATTGTTTTGATGAGCATGAAGCAATGGCTGATTTTCCCGTGGTGGGCAAAGAAAATGAGCCGGCCTGTACATTAGGAAAAATATACCGTCTTTCATCAGGTAATGGAACAGAACTCAAGGAATACTTTACATCTCTATCACAACAACCATACCTCAGCGAGGCTACAAAAACTGCTTTTTCCGGTTTAATCTCTCAAGAAAAAGAAACCTTCGGTTCTATCATGGGTACATTTAAAGAACCCCTCAACCCGTGGATTAATCCTGTCATTGATGCCGCCACTTCCGCTGATGATTTTCTGTTGACTGACGTACGTAAAAAGAAAATGACTATTTATATCGGCATTCTTCCTAACAAACTTGCTGAGTCAAGAGTCATTGTTAACCTCTTTTTCTCTCAACTTATCAACCAAAATACGAAAGAGCTGCCTCAGGACAACCCAGATTTGAAGCACCAATGTATGCTGTTAATGGACGAATTTACCAGTATCGGTAAAGTTGAAATTATTGCTCATTCTGTCAGCTATATGGCAGGTTACAACATTCGCCTATTTCCGATTATCCAATCAGTTGCCCAGCTGGATGCTGTCTATGGCAAAGAATATGCACGTACTATTATCACCAACCATGCTTTGCAAATCATCTATACACCTAGAGAACAGCAGGATGCAAATGAATACTCCGAAATGTTGGGCTATACTACAGTGAAAAGAAAAAATGTCAGCCGTGGACGTGAACGTAGTGTCTCAGAAAGCGAAGAGCGTCGCGCACTGATGTTGCCGCAAGAGTTAAAGGCAATGAGCCAAGATAAAGAAATTATCCTTTACGAAGGTATGTCACATCCGGCGCAAGTGGGGAAAATCCGTTATTATCAAGATGGAACATTTACCAAACGACTGATGGAGGCAGTGAAAGTTGCCTCATTAAAAGGAAAACGGTAATAGTAATAAAAGCTCAAGGCCGTCTGAAAATTAAATTTCCAGAATAATTAAAAAGGAATTTATATGAAACTATCAGCGATTACAGCCATATTAACTGCATGCTTGGTGACCTCCTGTACTCCGCAGATTAGTAATAAAAATATTAAGGATTCTTCCAAGATGCAGAATATACAAAAGGAAATAACTATGGAACAAGTGCGCAATCGTTGCCGAAGTATGTTGCACAAAGTGGAAAATCGGGATGATCTAATTAAGCAGATGTATGATACAGCATTTAAGGATGACTGCCTGTATGCAATGTATGCGCTAGAATTAGAAAATATTTGGAAAATTCCGGTTGTTGAAGGTTATGATAGTAATCAATTACATAGAAATCTCTCATCATCCATTGGTTTGTATGTAGCAATAAGACATGATTCTTTTCAAACAAGTTTCGTTATTTTACCAACTAAACAATACTACAAAGAAAAAATAAGTATTTTCCCTGAAAATAAATTTCCTGATTTTTTGCCTAAACCTAATGAAAGAGAAATGCCTCCTAGATATGGGGACTATTACCCACGTCAAGAAAATGACCCAATTAAAGAATTAGTTAATTATTATTGGCGTGAAAATGGTCGAGAAATGGTTGCGGCAAACAATGGTTCCGGTGCTATTCATGCATTTACTTTTTACAGTAATACAGAAATGAGCCCTATGGGTTTTTGATACAAAGGCTAATAAATCATGACTAGATTAAATGAAAAAGCAGAAGCTCAATTAAAAATATTAGGTTTCCATAATCAACGTTTTAATTCTACTATGTCTGAATTGGATAGAATAAAGGCTAATGATGAGTTAGTAAGGCAAATTAATCAATTTGGCAGTCAAGGTCATGGATTTTTTAGGATTGTAGATGGAAGTAAGGGGGCCTTTTATAATTCGAAAGATGGGAATATCTATTTAGAACAAGGTTCCAGATATATTACCGCTAGGACAATATCTCATGAAGTGGGCCATGCATTAGGTAAACATCAAGCTAAAGCAGCTAGTTACTACAATACTGCTAAGGCTTATGCTCAAGCGCGAGGCTATGGAGAAGCTGAGGCAATCTTTAACGAAGCGCGTATGGTTGCTTACGAAGAAAGATATAATGGTAGAGCATATAGCACAGGAATTAGTGGTAATCTTTACCCATACGTTAAAGGTAAGAGTTTTGGAGAGGTTAAAGATCTAATTGCTCGTCAGAATATGTATGGCATGTACCCAAGTAATGGAACTGGATCGATCAGAATGACTTATTATGAAACTGATATTGAATATTTCCTGAATACTCGTACCAATTTTTCCAAAGACTTTGAAGAAGCATTCTTAAGCCCCAATTTCAAACAATTATTTGTTAAACATATGGCAAATTATGACACTTTTGGAAATAAGGGTAACAATAAAATTGTTGCTGATGGATCATATAGTCGTGATAGTTTATTGATAGGCAGATCTAAGACTTATTTAAAAAGTGGTGCATATATGTATGGAGATGCTGGAGATGATGTTCTAAAAGGTACTAATCAAAATGATATTTTATTAGGCGGTAATGGTAATGATGTATTAATTGGTGGTAATGGCAATGATATTTTAGCTGGTAATTCCGGAAGAGATAAATTGTTTGGTGGTAAAGGATATGACAAATATCGTGCTGATAATTCAGATATTATCCGAGATTCAGACGGCAAGGGTGAAGTGTCATTAAATGGTTATATATTACAGGGAGGTGTACGCGATTTATCTAAGCCAGACCGTTTTGTTTACCGCAGTTCTAGAATGGTATATGAATGGGATAGAAATACAGGGACATTAGATGTAAATGGTCTTAAAATTGAAAATTTCAAAAATGGTGATTTAGGAATTCATTTAAAAGAACAAAAAACAGGCCAAAAAACAGGCCAATATAATGATGTTGTTAGAGTACATTCTGCTACGGGAATAGATGGTATTAAGATTTTGCGTCAACCTTGGAATACCAACATGGCTCATACTCCAGCTCCTAGCAATGGGGATGATATGTACACTAATCAGCCTTTGAATTTGGAAGCAATCCCACAAAATGCCCAAAATATCTATCAGCAGAGTAAAAAAATTTTTACTGAATTCTGTAATAAAAAAGATATTATCTACGATGAAAGAAGCCTAGATAATATTGCTATGGCACTGGCTGCTGAAGGGTACGCAAACAAGATGAGAGGTGCATCTCTTATTAATATCAAAGAAAATGGACATATTCTTATTGGTGATAAGGCTCCTGAATTAAGAACTGCTTCTGTGGATATGCAGAAAGCTGCGGTTACTCCGATAGAGGAGAGTATTATCAAAGTACAAGAAACAACTCAGCAATTTGAATTAGAAACACAACAAAAGCAGTTAACACAAGCCAGAGGGCTGAGTATTTCTTAGGCTAAAATGAAAAATACACCTAAGGTTCAAGTATTATTGTAATTAAATTTTTGAATAAACTTATTTTAAACATGGATGAATTAAACTCAACAATTTCAGCGGATTTCTTAGATTATCAATATGAAGTATTGGGAATTACCTCTTTCTTAAAAGATCCTGATGTGACTGAGATTTGTATTAATAGACCAGGAGAGGTATTTTTAGAAACCTCTCAGGGTTGGAAAAAGGTAGAAGTAAATACGCTAAACTTTGATAGGGCACGTCAGTTCTGTACTGCTGTTGTTAATGAAAGTAATACTGGGCAGCGAATTACGGAAGCAGAGCCGATGGTATCGTTGACATTCCCAACAGGACAACGTGCCCAATTTGTGATTCCTCCTGCCTGTGATGCAGGAAAAGCTTCAATTACGATCCGTTTGCCATCAAAACACACAAAGAGCTTAAGTCAGTATAGTAAAGATGGTTTCTTTAGTCAGATTATTGAGTTAAATGGAGAATTATCTCCTCAAGATAAGGAATTAGTAGAACTGAAGAACAATCGGAACTACGAAGAATTTTTTAAAAAAGCCGTTGAATATAAAAAGAATATAGTCGTTTCAGGTGCAACTGGCAGTGGTAAGACTACTTTCATGAAAGCATTGGTTAATCACATTCCTTTAAGTGAGCGACTAATCAGCATTGAGGATGCTAGGGAGCTATTTATTCCTCATGAAAATGTAGTTCATTTGCTTTACTCAAAAGGTGGACAAGGTAGTTCAAATATTACGGCAAAAAGTTGTATGGAATCCTGTCTGCGTATGAAGCCGGATAGAATTATTCTAGCAGAGCTACGTGGTGACGAATCATTTTATTTTATTCGAAATTGTGCATCTGGACACCCGGGATCTATTACAAGTTGCCATGCTGGTAGCACAGAACAAACATGGGATCAATTGGCATTAATGGTAAAAGCATCACCAGAAGGAAGTGGTCTGGAGTTTGAAGTTATTAAAAACCTGCTTAGGCAGACCATTGATATTGTTGTGCACATTAAAGCTCATGCTGGACAACGTTATATTACGGGTATTGATTTTAATCCTATTAAAACTTAATGTTGAAGATGACGCAATTGAAGCAATATATCATTGGATGATACAGAATGTGTGAAACATGCAAAGCAACTGTAGGCTTATGTTGTTAAGGTTGTGATATTAATGAAGGTTTAAAGGCTGTCTGAAAATCTTTCAGACGGCCTTTTCTTTTAAGCAGCTAAGGTTAAATAATCCTGATTTAAAAAACCTTCTTAAATTCCCTTTGACATTCCCCATCTTTCCCTCTAAAATGCGTTCGAGTTTTTAAACATATAAACTCAAGAAGCCAAATATGCCACACCAAACCATGAATTTAATGCGTGAGTGCATTCCCATTTTTACCGTGTTGAGTGATGAAAACCGCCATCAAATCCTGCGCGTGCTGTGGGAACACGGCAGGATGAATGTGAATGAGCTGACCGAGCATCTGCATCTGTCGCGCCCTGCGGTGTCGCATCATTTGAAAATCATGTTGCAAGCCGGGGCAGTGGCGGTGGAGCAGGTCGGCAAAGAGCGGTTTTACAGTATTGCCATGGCGGATGCGGTGGCGAGATTGAAACAGCTTGCTGATTTGATGGCTCAAAATTGCCCGCTTTCAAAATAGGGTTATCCGTTAACCCTTTATTTTTATCCAAATACGTTTACATTTTTAAACTTATCAACTTAAAGGAACGATTATGTTATTCACGCCATTCACTTTTCAAAACGGCAAAACTGCTAAAAACCGTATCTTCAAATCCGCCATGGAAGAGCAACTTGCCCAACACGATCAGCCGTCTGAAAAACTCGTCCGCCTGTACGGCACTTGGGCGCAAGGCGGCGCGGGTGTTTTGGTTACGGGCAATGTGATGGTCGCTGAAAGCGGCAAAGGTTTGATAAACGATGTGGTGATTTCAGACGACCGGGGGCTTGAGATGCTGAAAAATGGGCGAAAGCCGGCACGCAAAACGACACGCTGCTCATCATGCAAATCAATCATGCGGGCAAACAGTCACCTGCGGTAGTCAATAAAACGCCGCTTGCGCCGAGCGCTGTACCATTGGTAGGCATGGATGGCTTTATCAATCCGCCGCGCGAATTGAGTGCTGATGAAATCAACGGGCTGATTCAGCAATTTGTGCAAACCGCGAAAATTGCCGAACAGGCAGGCTTTTCAGGCGTACAAATTCACGCCGCGCACGGCTATCTCATCAGCCAATTCCTCTCGTCGCACCACAACCGCCGCCAAGACCAATGGGGCGCATGCCGGTTTAACCGCAGCCTATTTATTTAATAAAGGTCGTCCGGCTAAATCGGTTTTCACCATTCATAATTTTTGGAACAAGGCACAAGAACAAACACAGTTACAATCACAACAAAAATTCCAACAAGATTTGGTTGCTGCAGTTCAAGCTCAAGATGAGAAAAAAGTGAAAGAAGCGATTGAAACATTTAATCAATCAGTAAAAGATACAATTACAAGCTTAGATGCATTAGATGTAAAAGCAGAATCAATTAAGTCTATCAAAGAGCAAACCAAAAATGTATTAAGCTTGGCGAGTGGTTTATTGGTTGATCAAGCTAATATGAGTTTCACTAACCCGACACAAACACCGGAGCAACAAAAAGCTTATGCTGAAAAAGCTGAAGTATTAAGAAATGCAATGGCCGAGTTACAAAAACAAAGTGTCGAATTAGAACAAAAATTTAATCCTGCACCGGTCGCAGCGCCGGCACAAGACGCAAAATAATATTCTGACTTATTTATCTAAAAATAAATCGCCTTATTGTTCCGCAGTAAGGCGATTTTTTATATGAAATATACCTTGAAAAATTACCGCACTTTTTGGATTTAATTAGAAAAGTGCGGTGAGTTTTCTGTCAGTTTTTTCCGAAACACTCCTTTGATTTGTGTTGGGGTATATGTCGTGCTAAAATTCGAGCTCTGTTTAATTAAAAACGAGGATAAAATAATGGAATTCAAGCTTAATAAACTTACATTACTTTTATTATCGGCTCCGCATTATTGCTAATGCGAGCATCACTCATAACGGAACCAACGTTCTGCCTAGTGGCTTAGCTACAAGCATCACGGATAATCAAGAGCATACTATAAATGGGTTTTTAACCATTGCGGAGGGGGGTAAAACAACCCCTGCAGGGCAAGCAAATGGTGAAATGACCATTGATAATGGCTCTAAGTTAAATATCAGTGATACAGTAATGATTGGAAATCAAAACAATGACGGTTTCGGTGGTAAATTGACTGTCACTGGTGCCGGAAGTGAATTAAATGTAGGCGGGATATTAAATATCGGTAACTACAGTAATGCGAATCTCTCTATTTTAGAGGGCGGAAAGGTAAGCTCAACATTTCATGGTGATCCTAACGCGCCTCACTTTTGGGGATGGCTTCTTCATAAGCCAGATGGTCGAACAGCTATTAATACTAAAATTATTATTGATGGTGAAGGTTCTGAACTTTCTTATCATAAAGACTCATTAATTCGTGTAGTTGGTGGCGGCCACAAAGAAACAAATGTTGATGTATTGATTTCTAATGGCGGTAAACTCAGCGCAGGTGTGTTGCAATTAGAAAATGGCACAGCCAATATCCAAATTGGCAACAAAGGTAAAGGTGGAACACTAGATGTTAAACGTTTTACTATTGGTAGTGCAGATGTAAAATTCACCTTTGACCAAAATGATATGTTGAATTTTACCCCTATTATCCACACGCATCGTTCACTGAAAGAATCTCATGTTAATTTCATACAAAGTGGTTCTGGAACAACGTTATTTGCTCCAATAGGTATGAATAATGTGAATTCTAAGGTAGATATTACTGACGGTACATTAAAAGTCGGTAGAGATAATGCATTCGGTAGAGATAATGCATTCGGTAACGATTCTGTTACCACTGAAGTGAATATTGGTGAGAAAGGTACATTAGCGTTAAACAATTTTAATGCCTCTGTTAGCACCATTAACAATCAAGGTACGCTTGATCTTACTTCAGATAATGCGGATAAAAAACTTACTGTTTATGGAGATTACAGTGGCGACGGAAAACTATTGGTGAAAACAATTTGGAATAGTGCTAATAGTTCTTCTGATATGTTAGATATTAAAGGTACTGCGAAAGGTAATACCGTTGTTTCCACCTTAACCGGTCTTATTGAAGGCGATGTGCTTCGTCAAGTAAATAGAGACATTTATTCTGCAGATGTAGTTAAAGTTGCTGATGCAAATCATTCAGGTACCTTTACCGGCACAGCGAAAACAACTAATGCAGGTGAGGCACAATTAGCTAAAAAAGATGCTAATACTTATGCATGGACCTTAAAAGCACTCGATCAAAATATTTATATTGAGCCAGCTACTGCTTATATTCAAATGCCTCGTGTCAACATGGAATTAGGTTATAGCGTGTTGGATACCTTACATCAACGTCGTGGTGAAATTAGCCAATCGCCAAATTCTTCCGTTTGGGCGCGTGTTTCCGGTAAACGTTTAGAAACTGAGGGTCGTACCCGTTTAGACGTTGACAGCTCACAATATGTCGCACAAGTGGGTTATGACTTTAACCGTAGCGAAATGCAAAATGGTCTGCCGCAATCTCTCAGTGGGGTATATTTTGCTTATTCTCGTGCAGATAGCCGTTTCTACGACCAATATCGTGCAAAAAACGGTGTTGTAGCTGCTGATAAATATACCGGTAAAGGTAAAACAACAGCAGCAAATATCGGTGTATATCACTTATACCGTGCACCAAATAATGCCTATGTGGACACAGTAGCGCAATTCTCTTACTTAACTAACAAATACAATTTTGTATCTAATCCAGAAGTAAGACAACATGGTTGGAGTGGTGCACTATCTGTTGAGGGTGGTCACAGCTTTGCATTGGGCAACTCCAACTGGCGTATTGAACCTCAAACCCAATTGATTTACCAACGCTTAAAACTTCAATCGTTCTATCATGATGCAGATCGTCGTGTTGAACAAGGTACTGATAACAACTTACGTGGACGTATTGGTGTGCGTTTAAGCCACAGCAAAGATTTCCAACGTAACCCAAACGTGTATTTTGTTGCAAACGTATGGCATGATTTTGTTACTGCAAAATCTGTCTTAATCGGTGACACCAAATATAACGAAAATGATGCCCGCACTTGGTTGGAAGGTGGTGCAGGTTTAAATGTGCCATTCGGTAACCACGCTATTCATGCGGATCTTCGTTTAGAACATTCTCTAGGCAATAAAGGTAACCGTTCCGGTGCGAAAGCCGTGTTAGGTTATAGCTACGCTTGGTAATTCAAATAACAAATATATAAAACAAAAACCACCTTCTTCTGAAGGTGGTTTTTTATTAGATTTTTTGGTTCTTATAATATGGTTGCTAATTTGTTTCAGCAATAAAAAAGTGATATGATCGCGCCCCGTCTTAATTCTGAGACAGAGAGGAAAAAAACTATAAAATTTAAACTTAATAAACTTACGTTGCTTCTATTAGCCGCGCCATTGGCTGCGAATGCAAGCGTTACTTGGTCAGGGACTAATGACGGAATTCCGGAAACCCTTGGGAAAGTAAACCCAGATACGGTTAACGGCTTAGTTCAAGTTGGTAGTGGTAATGTGTAGGAAAACGTTGCGTTGTTTACACCACAGGTTGAGAATGAAGCCTGCAAGACCTCAAACGGCGTATCGCCGTTCAAACTGCGGTGCGGCTTCACAGTGTTATAGAAATTAACAAAGCGGCACAACTCCTTTCGCCGGTGTTCCGGACTGTCAAACAACTGTTTCTCATGCCACATCTCCATCAGGGTGCGGATAACCCGTTCCGCCTTACCGTTGGTCTGCGGACGGGCAACCCGGGTAAACTTTTGACCAATCCCGTTCTCATAACAGGCTACACCGAAAGCATGGTTGGCCGAGCCTTTATATTCCGTACCGTTGTCGGAGTAAACGCACTCAATCAGGTATGGGCAGGGATCAATCAGGTGTCCAGTCAGAAACTTGGCGGCACTGTCTGCCGGTAAGGCGGAACGGGTTATCCGCACCCTGATGGAGATGTGGCATGAGAAACAGTTGTTTGACAGTCCGGAACACCGGCGAAAGGAGTTGTGCCGCTTTGTTAATTTCTATAACACTGTGAAGCCGCACCGCAGTTTGAACGGCGATACGCCGTTTGAGGTCTTGCAGGCTTCATTCTCAACCTGTGGTGTAAACAACGCGGTTATTTTCTACATGACTTTATTTATTGAAGAAATGTTTTCACTATCAGCCTTAACAATCACTATTAAAATGTGCTCCGATGTTCTGTCTCCGCCTGTATGCGGCTTGGGCGACGGCGAGGCTGCATTCGAGCAGGTTGCGGTTTTCGTATTCGGATGCGGTGTGCGGCTCGGCTTGGTTTTGCTTCCAAAGCCGCAGTTGGGCGATGGCGCGGCGCAGGCCGGTATCGTTGCGGAGGATGCCGAGATGGCGTTGGTTGAAGGCTTGCAGGACGTGGCGGCTGAATGTGTTTTGGAGGTCGTCTGAAAAGATACCTGCTTCAACAGAGGGGCTTTCAGACGACCTTTGGGACGGTACAGCTTGGAATGCTTGTCCGTCCGCGATGGTTTGGGCGGCAAGCCTGGCGGTAACGACGCATTCGAGCAGGGAGTTGCTGGCGAGGCGGTTGGCTCCGTGCAAGCCGGTGCAGGCGGTTTCGCCTAAGGCGTAGAGCTGCGGCAGGGAGGTTCTGCCGCAGGGGTCGGTTTGGATGCCGCCGCAGGTGTAGTGTTGCACGGGGCGGACGGGGATGGCTTGGCGCGTGATGTCCAAACCGCATTGGGACAGGCAGTGCCGATGGATGGACGGGAAATGCTGACGGACGAACTCTGCGGGTTGGCGGCTGATGTCGAGCGAGACGAAGTCTTGCGTTTGTTTGGCGATTTCGGCGGCGATGGCGCGGGCAACGATGTCGCGCGGCGCGAGTTCGGCGCGGCGGTCGTAATGCGGCATAAACCGTTCGCCCGCTTGGTTGGTCAGGATGCCGCCTTCGCCGCGCACGGCTTCGGAAATCAGGAAGGTGCGGCCGTTTTCAGACGACCTTGCCAAGCCTGTGGGGTGGAATTGGATAAATTCGAGGTTTTCGACTGCGCAACCTGCGCGTATTGCCATGGCGATGGCATCGCCCGTGCATTCGGGCGGCGTGGTGGTGGCGGCGTAAATCTGTCCCAAGCCGCCGCCCGCGAGTACGGTATGGCGGGCGCGGATGCGGTAGGTTTCTTGCGTTTGGCGGTCGAGGACAGTCAGTCCGCACGCCGCGCCTGATTCGGTTTGGATATCCAACGCCATCTGCTGCTCGTAAACGCGGATGTTCGGGCGGCGGCGTATTTGGGCAATCAGGCTCTGCATGACGGCTTCGCCCGTGTAGTCGGCGACGTGGGCGATTCGGCGGCAGGTATGCCCGCCTTCGCGCGTCAGGTGCAGGTCGTTATGATTCCGGTCGAACGCCACGCCCTGCGCCAACAGCCATTCGATTGCCGGTTTGCCCTGCGACAGGATGGCGCGGACGGCGGCTTCGTCGCACAAACCCGCGCCCGCTTCCAAGGTATCGGCAACGTGTTTTTCGATGTCGTCCTCTCCCGACCACGCCGCCGCAATCCCGCCTTGCGCATGACGGCTGGCAGTGTCGTCCAGCCGGTTTTTGCACAAAATGACGATGCGGAATGATTCAGGCAGCGATAGGGCGAGCGTCAGTGCCGCCAGCCCGTTTCCGGCAATCAATACGTCGCAATCGGTTTGCATGGTGTTGTCCTTATTTGAGAGGTCGTCTAAAACGGCAATATGGACGGCAAATCAGGCGGGCCCCATGCCGTTGAACACATCCCCGCGCTTGAGTCCTGCCGCGAAGTCGAGCATACGCTGCAAGGGCAGTTTGGCGGCTTCGCCCAGCTTCCTGTCCAACAAGATTTCGTTACGTCCGCTTGTCAGGGCGTATTTGATGCCGCCCAGCGAATTCATCGCCATCCACGGGCAGAACGCGCAGCTTTTGCAGCTTCCGCCGTTGCCCGCCGTCGGTGCGGCGATAAATTCTTTGTCGGGCGCCTGCTTTTGCATTTCGTGCAGGATGCCCAAATCGGTCGCCACGATGAATTTTTTTTCAGGACGCGATACGGCAGCTTTCAGCAATTTGCTGGTCGAGCCGACCACGTCGCCCAGTTCGATGACGCTTTGCGGCGATTCGGGATGAACCAGCACCACCGCGTCGGGATGCTCCGCCTTCAACGCCGCCAGTTCCTGCCCTTTGAATTCGTTATGGACGATGCACGAACCCTGCCACAACAGCATATCCGCGCCCGTTTCGCGACGGATGTAGTCGCCGAGGTGGCGGTCGGGCCCCCAAATCAGCTTCTCGCCGCGCGATTTCAAATACGACACGATTTCCAACGCCACCGAAGACGTTACCACCCAATCGGCACGCGCTTTCACGGCGGCGGAAGTGTTGGCGTACACCACCACCGTACGGTCGGGGTGTTGGTCGCAAAACGCTGAAAAAGCTTCTTCGGGACAACCCAAATCCAAAGAACATTCCGCTTCCAAATCAGGCATCAGCACCGTTTTTTCAGGGCAGAGGATTTTCGCGCTCTCGCCCATGAAACGCACGCCCGCCACCACCAATGTAGCGGCTTCGTGTTCCGCGCCAAAGCGCGCCATCTCTAGCGAATCGCCCACGCATCCGCCCGTTTCCAAAGCCAAATCCTGAATCAGCGGATCAACATAATAATGCGCCACCAAGACCGCGTTTTTCTCCTTCAGCAAGGCCTTGATTTCGTCTTTCAGACGACCTGCCGTCTCGCGGTCGGGCGTGTCGGCAACCTTCGCCCACGCCTGACGGATTTGGCAGGCGGAAGTCGGCGTTTGGATGAGGGGCATATCGTAGTCGAACGAGCGGCGGGCGGCGGTTTGCATGATGTTTCCTTGTAGCTGGTTTTCAGACGGCATGAAGGTTTGCCGTCTGTTTTTCAAACTGTTTTTATATTATGCTCAACTTGAGTATAATATGCAAGGTCGTCTGAAACCAGGTTTGAGATACCGCAAAACCGACCCGCTTCGTTCCGACAAACCGCTTTGGTTTACAATAAAGCCTTTCCCACCCGCAGAAAGCCGAGCATGGATGCCTACCCCGAAGCCGAAGCCCCGCCGCAAAGCATCGTCGAGCTGGTTCCCGTATTGATTGCCGTTACCGACGGCGGCCTGCGGGTATTGACCGTCGCCCAAGGCACGCTCCTGCCCAACGGCCCGCTCTCCCCCCTGCGCAATTCATTGCAGGCGGGCGTGAAGCTGTGGGTTGCCAAGCAGACTTCGCAGCCTATGGGCTATGTGGAACAGCTTTACACCTTTGTCGATACCCACCGCCGCAACGAACACGGCATGCCCGTCTTGTACGTCAGCTATCTGGGGCTGGTGCGCGAGGCAGCCGACAGCATCCTGCATCCCGACGCGAAATGGCAGGACTGCTACGGCTATTTCCCGTGGGAAGACTTGCGCGCCGACAGCGGGCAGCGCGACGCCATTGTCAGCCGCCTGCGCATTTGGGCAAACTCGGCGGACACGGAGGAAGTGCGCCAAAAGCGGCTCAAGCGCATTCATTTGTGTTGGGGGGTCGAGCCGGAAAACTGGTCGGAAGAATACGTTTTGCAACGCTATGAAATGCTGTATGAAAGCGGCCTGATAGCGGAAGCCGCCGAGCCGCAGGCAAACTTCGACTTCACGCTCACGGGGCAGCCCATGCGCCACGACCACCGCCGCGTACTGGCGACCGCACTGTCCCGCCTGCGCGCTAAAATCAAATACCGCCCCGTGATTTTCGAACTGATGCCGCCCGAATTCACGCTGCTGCAACTGCAAAACAGCGTCGAAGCCATCAGCGGCAGATTGCTGCACAAGCAAAACTTCCGCCGCCAGATTCAGCAGCAAAACCTCATCGAGCCGTCGGATACCGGCGTATCGGGCAGCAAAGGCCGTCCCGCGCAGCTTTACCGCTTCCGCGACGACGTCCTGCCCGACAGGCTGATTTCGGACATCGGACTGCCGCTGGGCAGCCGTTAGCCCGTTTTCAGACGACCTATAGTGGATTAACAAAAATCAGGACAAGGCGACGAAGCCGCAGACAGTACAGATAGTACGGAACCGATTCACTTGGTGCTTGAACACCTTACCAGGAACTATGGAAGTTTTAAAAAAGATTGGCACCACAGGCAACTCAGCCACAGGCAAACTTTTTCCAGATTTACCTCGCACAAATAAGGGATGGACTGAAAAAACACAAGTGCAATTCAAGCTTGAAGGCCAAGGAAAACCACATGTGAATAAAGGAAAAGGGGTAGTCAATACAGGGCTGGGGAAATCTGGCGGTAAAGAAACTTTTGAGAAACAGATTATTTATTTTGAAAAAATTGGAGACGTAAAATGAGTTATTTGATTTTGGATGATGATATGTATTTAATCTATGATTTTAAAAAAGTCATGAAAAGAGAAAAAGAATTTATTGAAAAGACAAGATTATTATCATTAAATGACGAAAGTATCTTTGGCATCAAAAAAGACAAAGGCTTATTTGCATCAGAGGAATGGTGGAGTAATATTGATTCCGGACAGATTATCACCAGAAGCGTTTCCGGAGTGATATCGTCAATATATGAAGCGGGAATGGAACGAAGAAATATACCGAATAGTTTTAGTTTTATAGATGGTGAAGGCATCGTAAGGAATGAAAGTATGTATATGATGAATAAATCCGACAGACATTTATTTTGTGAAGGGAAGAAAATCGTCATTTTTTATGCATATAATGAACTAAAAAAATCAAATCAAAGAAAAGGAGACGTAATTGATTTGGAAAACAACTATGTTGAGCAAGTCATTGAAATGGCAATTTCAAAATAATCAGATGACGCCGGAGAGAATTGTTCTCTTTGAGCTAAGGCGAGGCAACGCCGTACTGGTTTTTGTTAATCCACTATAAAATGAAGTTTTACCCCATCGGTGCAACATCCATCTTTTTCAACAAAGGAAACCCCATGTCGTCTGAAAACACCCTCTTCCCCCTGCCCGACACCCTGTTGCGCCCCATGGTGGAACAAGCCTTGAGCGAAGATTTGGGTAGGCGTAGCGACATTACGTCCGCCGCCGTTATCGCCCCCGATAAAACCGCCAAACTCTCCCTCGTCAGCCGCGAAGACGGCGTTATCGCCGGCATGGACTTGGCGCGCCTCGCCTTTCAGACGATGGACCCGTCCGTCCGCTTCCAAGCCGAAATCCAAGACGGGCAAACCGTCCGCGCAGGTCAGACGCTTGCTGCCGTCGAAGGCAACGCCCGCGCCCTGCTCGCCGCCGAACGCACCGCGCTCAACTACCTCACGCACTTGAGCGGCATCGCCACCGCCACCGCTCGTGCCGTTGCTGAAGTCGCCGAATACGGTACAGACATCGTGTGCAGCCGCAAAACCATCCCACTGCTGCGCGTCCTGCAAAAATACGCCGTCAGGGCAGGCGGCGGCGTGAACCACCGCATGGGTTTGGACGACGCCGTACTCATCAAAGACAACCACCTCGCCTATTGCGACAGCATTGCCCAAGCCGTTCGGCAGGCAAAACAGGCGGTCGGACCGTTGACCTGCGTGGAAATCGAAGTGGACACGTTGGCACAACTGGACGAAGCCATCGCGGCGGGCGCGGAACGGATTTTGCTGGACAACATGGACGACGAAACCCTGAAAGAAGCAGCAAACCGCTGCCACACGCAAATCGCCCACCCCCGCACCATCTATTGCGAAGCATCGGGCGGCATCGGCTTCGACCGCCTGAAGCGCGTAGCGCAAACCGGCGTGGACGGCATCGCCCTCGGCTATCTGACCCACAGCAGCCGTTCGCTGGACATAGGGTTGGATTTCGTAGCTTAGATTTCGAGTTTGCTATAAAGCAAAGGCCGTCTGAAATATAGACGTTTCATTTTCAAACAGCCTTTTTAATTTCAAAGCAGAAGATATAAAAATTATGCAGGTTAGCTTCAACTTTCATATAACATGAAAGAGTAGGGCATAACTAAGCCATCATGTAAAAAGCCGTCTAAAACCCAATGTTCAGACGGCCTTTTTCCAGTTATCCCAATGCGTATTGTCCTGCCCGGTGCAGGCAGATAGGAGCGGCTCATTGGGTCGAGGTAGTAGCGGTTGGTCAGATTGCTGCCCACCAGCTCGGCAGTCAGGTTTTTGCCGATTTTATAGCGCAGGTAGGCATCCCATACCGCAACAGGCTGCCAGCGCATATCGTTATATTGGGGTTTATGATTAGTTCCCATATATTGATTGAATACGTTGTAGTGGGGCTGCCACGCATCATTGCGGTTTTCATAGACGCGGCTGTGGTAATGGAGGCGCACGCCTGTTTCCAGTTTGTTGGCAAGGAAACGGCTGCCCAATTCGGCATCAATCGACCAACGAGGTTGAAGTGCGCTTGCCAGATAGCCCGAATCGGTCAAGCCGCCGTGGTTGCAGACAGGACGGTTCATAGTCTTACCGTTTTGCACAAAATAGCTTGAATCAACCATGCCCTATGTTGCGGATGTCCAAGGGAAATTTTCGTCGCACATTTTGTTTTTCAGACTACGGAATACGTTCAGGCTGCCGAAAACGCGTCCGGTATCGAAGCGAGTGGACAGCTCGGCACCACTGCGGATTTGCCTGTCGAATTGTTCGAATTCGAGATTGTCATCCCTGTCGATAACGTTTTCGGTCTTGTTATGGAAGTAGTTAATGCGGAAATCCACTTTTTTCATTTTCGGTAACAGCCCCGTCAAATCATGAATGTAGCCGACTTCCCAGTTTTTGGCGTGTTCGGGCCGCCAGCCATAGCCCATGCGGTTGAATGAGCCGGCGGCGGTAGAAAAGCCGTAAGTCCCTTCAAAAATGCTGGGGTAGCGCAGGGTTTCGGTATAGCGCAAATAGGCGCGGCTGTAATCAGTAAAATTGACAGTGGCAGAAAATGCGGGCACCCAACCGCTGCCTTTCTGCTTCATTGCCCTCTGTCTTTCGGCTTCGGTCATTGGCGTTGTGTAAACACTTGCACTGGCTGCGTAGTATTTAGGTACAAATTGCGGACTGTCTGGAATAGACGAGTCATAACAGGATTGGCGACTTTGGTGTGCAAATCAGGAATGCTGCCATTGGTAAGGGGATGATCCTGCATATTCAGACGGCCTTTATCGTCTTTCAACCAATAGAAATCCACCTTTTCATTAGGATTGCCCCATTTTTCGCGATCATCTGTCAAAGTCGGAATATATTGCGAATTGACTTGAAACGAATACAGGCTAATTTGTTTATGTTTTTTTCTTTGTTCTGAATATTCGTCCGCCATATATAAAGCATAATCAAGACTGCCATTTGCCAAAGCATCGTCAATTGCCTTGTAATCCGCGTATTCTTGCGGCGTGGCAACCCTGCCGATCGAATATTTTATTCCCCTGTTCATTTCTAACGGATAGCCGGTCTTATACGTGCCGCTTTCCAAGCGTTTGCTTTTGTCCTGAAGCTGGAAATTCGTGTACCATCCGCCCGCCGTCAACGTCAGCCAGCGGAACGGCTCGTAGCGGAAATTGAAGCCCAGATTGTATTCTCGCCGCTTGCCGTTGCGCGGTACGCCGAATTCGTTTAATCCGTAATTTGCTCTGATGGTGCTGTTTTCGAGTTCTTCACGATATTTGTCGTATCCTCCCCGCTCCAGCTCGTCTGAAAAATCATTGCGCGACGTCAGTTTTTCATTTTGAAAATCGCCCATCAAGGTCAACGACAGTTTGTCGCTCAATTTCATACGGTTGGAGAATTGAAAGCCTGTCCGGTTGTTACGGGCGTGATAGGCGTTGCCTTCAATGGTGTTGAACCTGCCGTTGGTATTGGGCGTTTCGGGTTTGGGCGGTTTTGGGGTTTCAAAGCCTGCATTCAGCAATTCTTGACGCTCTGCGGGGGTGTATTTCTGCCATCTGTCGTACTCATCCCATGCTATTTGAAATTTGTTGTCCTCATAAACGGTATCGCCGGGCGAGCCGCCTGCGGTATTGGTTTTGGAATTGGTGCGCGTTGTCCAAAGCGTGGCATCGAAATCTATCCAACGGCTGCCCTCGGGCTTCCACGAATAGTCGATATTGTAGGAACGCTGTTTTACCCATGCCTGCGGCCATTCGGCAATTTTGTTGAGGACGGACGCATCCCAACTGATGGGGCCGATAATACGCGAAGGCATGATTTCGCCGAACGTGGAATCGGTATGGCGCAGACCGAATTTGAGCGTTTGGCGGTTCGGCAGACGGAAGGTGGTTTTACCTACCCATGATTTGGTTTCAAGCGAAGTATTGCTGACTTCTCCGCCCGGATGGTAGAAAAGTCCGATTTTTGAAATATCGGGTGCGCCCAGCATGTTTTCACTGCCGTAAAATTTCTCGCCCTTGGCAGCGGCTTCTTCTTGACGACGTTTTAATTCGTCTAAAGTTTCTTGTGTCCAAGGACCGATATAGCCGTAGCGCTCCGCCCCTTTTTTACCGGAAAAATAATTGCCTTTACTGCGGTAGGCATAGGCGAGCATGGCATCGAAATTGTCCTGCTTGGTGGCGGCGGCAATACGGTAGGCTTTATCCTCACCAAATTTATTGCGTCCGCTAAAACGTTGGCTGACTCGGTCGGTATCGTCCCACATTGCCCGCCAAATACTGCCGAGTGCGACGGTAGGATCATCCAATGTCCGATAATCGACTGATTTTTCATAGATATTGGCACGTTGTTTGATGGAATTATTGGCAGCCTCCGCCTTCACTTCAAAGCCGTATTTCTGCCCTTCGGGGACAATATCGTCGGCATCGATGGTTTTCAGGGCGACGGAGCCGCCTATGCCGCTTTTCATATCACTGCTGAACGATGGGCCTTTTTCGATGGAAACGCTGCTGATGATGTTGGGGTCGACGTAGTTGCGTTTGTTTGCGCCTGCGTAGCCGCGCCAGATGGTAATCGCCTGCTCCGTGCCGTCGATGGTAACGGGAATCCATCCCTGTCCCTGTACGCCGCGTATATTGGGATCCAGCGCGCCACTGTTGCGTGCGTCGCCGCTGTACACGCCGGACATACCGCTTAGAAGGTCGGATACGGTGTTGCCTTTGAAGGTTTCGACCTCGTCTTTGCTCTTGTAAAG
The DNA here is from genome assembly GCF_051957095.1 of Neisseria sp. P0020.S003. Taxonomy (NCBI): domain Bacteria; kingdom Pseudomonadati; phylum Pseudomonadota; class Betaproteobacteria; order Neisseriales; family Neisseriaceae; genus Neisseria; species Neisseria sp. P0020.S003. Next base: position 73,267 of record NZ_JBQCWU010000008.1, read on the forward strand.
ATTGACGATTTCGCGGGTATAAACCCGGTTTTTACCGATTTCGTCTTTATTGCGTGTGCCTTTGACAGTGATGGTATCGAGAATAACTGTCGAATTGTCTGCAGCATAAACGGCAGGGACGAAACCAATGGCGGCGATACAGGCGGAGAGGGGAGGACTTTGATCGGTTGCATAGAATGTATCCATATAACTTGATTGGTAAGGCCGTCTGAACAAGACAGACCGAAAATAGATGCGATTACACTCTGACTAAAATAATACAAATAATTTTGATTATTATTTATAATTTTTGAAATTCTAACTAATTTTTAATAATATGGAAATGTTTTTTGAGTTTGAGGTAAATAGAAGGGTGAGGGATAAGTGGAACAAATAAAAGCCTGTTTGAAAATTTCAGGCAGGCTTGGATTCGGGTTTCAAATGCAACACTCGGGTACCGGTGGTTGGAACAGATTCAAGAATAAAACACTTGGCGTTTCGTGGCTAGATGTTTTTTCTCTGCGATGTACTTCTCGATCATTGTCGATGATGGGGTCGGCCTCCTAATCGCCGATACAGGATTTTTGGTCGCTGACGGCAGGTCGATTTTCTATGCCGACGAGGTCGGACACTTTGCCTCTGATCCATGAATTACTTATCCCGCTACGTCATACTATATTTTGCGTTTTTGAAGTCGTTGTTAGTGATATCTTGTGGTTTCTAAACTTGCAAAAACCGCCTATTTATTTTATAAATGCAAACCATTATTATTCAAATAATAAGGTTATGTAATGAAAAAGAAAGCGATTGCCTGTGTAGTAGGGGCAGTTTTTTCCGGACAGTTATATGCGGCTCAGATGCCGGTAGCTCAGGCAGAAATAGAGCCTGTGGTGGTTACGGCCGACCGCAATGCGCAAACCTTGGATAAAGCCGCGCCGAATGTGTCGGTTGTCGGACGTAAAACCTTGAATCAAGCCTCGGCGCAGAATTTGGACGATATCATGATGTATGAATCCGGCGTCAGCGTGCCGTCTGACAACAACCGCCGCGGCCATGCGGGCATCAATATCCGCGGCATAGACGGCAACCGCATTCTGATGATGGTGGACGGCGTGCGCATTCCCGAATCTTATGCAGGCGGCGGCTCCAACGGCGCGATTTCGGGACGCGATATGGTTGAAAGCGACACGCTGAAGCAGGTCGATATTGTCAAAGGCCCTTATTCCGCGCTGTACGGCAGCGATGCGCTCGGTGGCGTGGTGAATATGGTGACGCTTTCTCCGAGTGATTTTGTCGATGCGGGCAAACGCGGGCATTTCGGTTTGAAACACGGCTACCGCAGCCGCGACCGCAGCCACGGTGTAACGGCGACAGCCGCCGGTTTCCATGAAAACGCCGAAGGCCTGTTGATGCTGACGCGCCGCCAAGGCCACGAAACGGAAAACATGGGCGGCGACAAAAGCTACTCGACTTCGCGCACCGCCACCAACCCTCAGAAAAACAATGCCTACAATATCTTGGCGAAAGGCAATATCGGCAACGAACGCCACCGTTTTGAAACCTTGTACGAACAGTATTACCACGCCAACGACACCGTGTTGGCAAACGGCTTGGGTTCGCAATCGCGCGGGCCGGTAACCATCACAACATCTGAGAGCAATGCTCGCGACCGTATTCGCCGTCAACGTATCGAAGCAGGCTACCGCTACACTGGCGAAGGCCGTCTGAAAGAAGCCAACCTGACTGCCTATCAGCAAAAACTGCGTACGGAAGACGATGCCGTCGATGTCAGCATTACCCGCATGGGCACGCGCCAACTGGGCAACTCGACCCGTTATTCCGACTACGGTTTCAATCAGACCATACGTGGGCTGAACGGACGTAGCGTGTGGGAGTTTGACGGCGCGGTCAAACAAACCGTCGTTGCCGGTGCTGAATACAAACACACCGAGACCGCCCGTCCGCGCGACAGCCTGACAGTGGACAATCTGACCGGCGCCGTCAGCAAAGTTTATGCAGGCAGCACCTATCCGAATAAAACCTTCCCCGACAGCAAGCGCAAAACGTTCAGCGTTTACGCACAAGACAGCCTGACCTTCGGCAATGGCATCGTTCTAACTCCGGCCTTGCGTTACGAAAAAGACAAGCTGAACACGTCGACCGACCAAGCCTATCTCAACGCCAATCCCGACGGCACGGCAACCCGCTTCAATGATTCCGCGCTCACGCCCAGCCTGCGCCTGAGTGTGCCGATGGGTGAGCAGTTCACTGGTTTCGCCACTTATTCACAAGGCTTCCGCACGCCGCCGTTTGACAGCGCGACCATGGCATTTGCCAACACAACCTACGGCTATGCCGTCATTCCCAATGCCAACCTCAAATCCGAACGCTCCAACAGCTTTGAATTGGGGATGAAGTTCAAAAACGAACGCGCCCGTGCGCAAGTCACCGCGTTCTATAACCGTTACCGCAACTTCATCAACCGCACCGAAGTCGGCACTGCCTCCATAGGCGGCCGCCCGATTATCCAGTACCAATATCAAAATCTGGATAGGGTCAAAACCTACGGTGCCGAAGCTTCTGCCGCCTACAAATTCTTGCCGGGCTGGCAAGTCTCCGGCAGCATCGCTTGGATGCGCGGTGAGCAGCAGGACGGAAAACCGTTGGATTCCGCTTATCCGCTCAACGGCGTTTTGGGTTTGGATTACACGCAGGAAAAATGGGGTGTCGGTACCAAGCTGCGCTGGTCGAAAAAACACAGCCGCGTCAGCAGCGACACTGTTTTCCAAGCGCCGGGTTATGGCGTATGGGATGTCGGCGCGTGGTACAAGCCGTTTAAAAACCTCGAAATCGGCGCAAACATTTACAACGTCGGCAACAAAAAATACTGGCAGCACGCAGACGTTGCCGGCATGAGCCGTGCCAGTGTGATGGACTTGTACACCGAAACCGGCCGCAATTTTGCCGCAACCGTACAACTGAAGTTCTAATGTGATTCAACCGTTTTCAGACGGCCTGAGAAAACGAGCAGGCCGTCTGAAAGCATGCGACAAGGAAAAAAACAATGAAACTCAAACTCCTCCTGCTTTCCGCGGTTATTTCGTTGGCCGGCACTGCACACGCGCAACGCATCGTCGTGTTAACCCCCGATACGGCAGACATTGTTGCCGCACTCGGCGCATTGGACGAAATCGTCGGCCGCGATCAGACCGTTCAAAATCCGGCGTTGAAAAACAAGCCCATTATCGGCATTCATCGCCGTCTGACGGTTGAGCCGATTGTGGCCGCCAAACCCGACATTGCCATCGGTTCATGGATGGCGCAGCCTGCCGATATTTTTGCCCACCTGCAAAAAGCAGGCATTAAAGCCGTCAATGTTGCGCCCGATGACAGCATCGCCGCCTATCCGCAAAGTATCCGCAACATCGGCCAGCTTATCGGCAAAAGCGCGCAGGCGGACAAGTTGGCTAGCAAGTGGCAGGCGGATATGAAACAGCAGCCTTCCAGCGGCAAACGCTACCTCTTCAGCTACGACGGGCGCATCGTATCGGGCAAGAATACTGCCGCCGACGAAATCATCCGCCGCGCCGGCGGTATCAATGCCGCAGCCGCCATTGACGGCCTCAAACCGATGACGCGTGAGGCATGGATTGCGGCCAAACCCGACATCATCATTATTGCCGACCACAACACCGCCATGATAGGCAACGTCAAAACCTTTGCCGCACGCCCCGAAATAGCCGGCTCGCCTGCCGCGAAAAACGGCAAGATTTATTTGTGGAAGGCCAACGATATGTTCCGTTACGGGCTGGATACGCCGCAAGTGATTCAGCGTTTGCACGGTTTGGCGAAATAAACGCACCTGTTTTGAAAACTCTGCCCGATTTTTGTTTTCAGACGGCCTTGATTTGTTCCTTCTTGTTGAGTAGGAAGCAAAACGGTTGTCTTAAAAATGCCGTCTGAAACCGTCCCTCAATCCGCTTCAACCGCATGATGTCATGAAACCGCATACCCTTACCCTCTGCCTGCTGCTTACTGCCGCTGCTGTTTATTTGTGTTGCGGCATCGGTTTTGGCGCGTGGGAATCGCCGTTGGCGATGGATGAAACCGTCCGCCAAATCCGTCTGCCGCGTATCTACACAGCACTGTTGGTTGGTGCGGGTTTGTCTGCTTCGGGTGCGGCCTTGCAGGCCTTGTTTGAAAACCCGCTTGCCGACCCGAGCCTGATTGGGACTTCGGGCGGTGCGGCTTTGGGCGTAATTGTTTTATTGGCTTTGGGCGGTGGTACGATTGGCGTACCTGCGGCGGCTTTTCTCGGTGCATTGGGTGTGTGCCTGCTGATTTTGGCGGTGCACAAACTGCTCGGCGGCGGTACTTTGGGATTGCTGGTGTTGGGGTTTGTGTTGAGCGCATTTTCGGGCGCGGCGGTCAGCATGATTTTGTTTTTGTCTGACGATTTGGTATTGCGCAGCGCAACCACATGGCTGTCGGGCAGCCTTGCCGAAGCCGGTTTCTCATCGCCTGTCGCGGCAATCGCGGTTATGTTGCCCGGTTTTCTGATTTTGTTGTCCGCAGGCAGGCGACTGGACGTTTTGATGACGGGGGAAGATACGGCTGCCAGTATGGGTGTATCAGTTGGGGCTTTGCGTGTGCAAACCGTAATCGGCGCGGCATTGATGACGGGGGCGGCGGTATCGCTTTCGGGCATCATCGGTTTTCTCGGCATGATGATCCCCAATGTGCTGGCGCAAACCGTCGGTGGCAGCCGCCGCAAACTGATTACGCTGTCGGCTTGGTTGGGCGCAGTGTTTTTGATGGTGGTGGATGGAGCGGCGCGCTGGCTGACATACCCTGTCGATTTGCCGGTCGGTATCGTGATTGCCTTATTGGGCGGACCGTTTTTTATGTATTTGTTTATCAAGCCTTTGAAAAGCCGTTGATGCCTAAACAGGCCGTCTGAAACTTCATTGCCCCATATCTTTTGCCATGCACACCTTATTTCAAATCTGTCATCTTTCCGTCCGCGTCCAAGACAAAACCCTGCTTGAAATCGATCAACTGGATATACCTTCGGGCATGACCGTCATTATCGGCCCGAATGGCGCAGGCAAATCTACTTTGCTGCGGGCCTTAATCGGGCAAACAGGGCAGGGGGGAATCACGCTTTTCGGTGAGGCCGTTGCGCCGCAAATCCGCGCGGGCAGGGTGGCATGGGTCGGGCAGCATGGCCGTTACAACATGCCGATGACCGTACGCGAATACATTGCGTTGGCGTCATTCGTACAAAAAGGCCGTCTGAATCATGAATGGGCGGACGAGTTACTCGATTATTTTGATTTGACGGCGTTGGCGGATAAGCGCATCGGCAAGCTTTCAGGTGGCGAGCAACAACGTGCCAACATCATCCGCGCCCTGTTGCAAAACGCGCCGGTCTTGCTTTTGGACGAACCGTGCAACCATCTCGATATCCGCCACCAACACCGCCTGATGCAGTATTTGGTCGGGCATTCAAACCATGCTTCATCAATGATGGTATTGCACGATTTAAACCTTGCCGCGCGTTATGCGGAATATATTATTTTGATGAATAAGGGAAAAGTAGTTGCATCAGGCAAGGTGGACGAAGTGATGCGCCCCGACTTGCTTGAATCGGTTTACGGTTGGCAGATACGCCGTTGCGAAGATGAAGCAGGGTTTTATTTCAGAAGCTGAGTGCCAACAGGCCGTCTGAAAAACGATAAAGAAAATTTATTTTATCGTTCAAAAATGAAACGAGATGGGAGGATATTCCCGACTTGAAGAACCAAATTTTGCGCATTTCACAAATAAAATGCCGATTTTCATCAAATAGAAATACATTTAATTATTTATAGAATACAATATTTTAAAATAATACTAATTTTGAATTACGCAAAAATATTGACAAGAAAACGATGATGGTTATTTAATATATAAATCTTATTAATAATTTTTATTAATCATTATCATGGTACAGCAGCTTGTTTGGACTCCGAAACAATCCGCGCCCAAGGCATTTCCCGAACGTCAGGCATTAATGCCCGTTTGGGGCGGTGTTCCCATGCCGCGCCCCCAGTGGCAGAACATTTGGAAGAAAAAGCTTCCCCATGCCACCGATGTGGACGCGCTTGCTTATCTGCATATTCCATTTTGCGCCAACCATTGCGTTTTTTGCGGCTTCTACCGCAATGCGTGGAAGGATAGCCAAAGCAGCGTGTACACCGACAAAATTATCGAAGAAATGGCCGCTGAAGCCGAAGTCCGTACAGGTAAGGGCAAAATCCGAGCTGTTTATTTCGGGGGCGGCACGCCGACCGCGTTGCTTACGGAAGACCTCGTCCACCTGATTCGTGCCTGCTACCAATATCTGCCGCTTGCCGAAGATTGCGAGTTCACCATCGAAGGGCGCATGAGCCATTTCGATTTGGAAAAAGCACAGGCCTGCCTCGAAGCAGGCGCCAACCGAATCTCCATCGGCGTACAAACTTTCAATACCGCCATCCGCCGCCGTCTCGGCCGCAAACACAGCGGCGACGAGGCGTTTGAATATTTGGCAAAATTGTGCGAACTCGATGCCGTGATTGTGGCCGATTTGATGTTCGGCCTGCCCAATCAAACCGATGAAGTTTGGCAAAACGATATCGCCCGCGCCGCCGAGCTGCCCTTGTCCGGTTTGGATACATACGCGTTCAACCTTTATCCCATGCTGCCCATCAACCGTATGATTGAAAAAGGCGCATTTCCGACACCGCCGGGTTTTGATATTCAGGCAAACCAATATGCCTACACGGTTGAAACACTGCTGGAAAAAGGCTGGGAACAGGTCAGCAACAGCCACTTCGCCTATCCCGGCCGCGGCGAGCGCAACCGCTACAATACCCTGATCAAATCCGACATTCCCTGTCTGGCGTTCGGCTCCGGCGCAGGCGGTAACTTCGGCGGTTTCAGCTATCAGGTGCAGGGCGATTTGGAGAGTTATCTCGCCACGCCGAAAGGCGAGAAAAACATCGCATTTATGAGCGGCCATAGTCCAAATAAAGCACTGCTCAGCAAAGTCCAGCACGATATTGAAACAGGCCGTCTGAATCCATTATTGTTTGACGGCAACAAAGCAGCGCAAAAGCTGATTGCCCAATGGCAGGAAATGCAGCTTTTTAAAGAACCCGATTCAGACGGCATTATCCGTTTGAATACCAGCGGCCGTTATTGGTCGCCCACCCTTATCCGCAAACTCATGCTCACTCTTCCGACTCAAGAAAAGGATCAAACCATGCAAAAACTTTCAGCCGAACAACAAACCATGTTGCGTCAATCATTGGAAAAAAATCCCGGCCAAGTACTGGAAATGCTGGCAGCGCAAAACCAATGCAGTTTTGAAGACGTTATCCGCTGTCTGCCAGAAGAGAACGTGCGCCAAACCGAAGGCAGCCGCATAGTCGAAATCCTCCAAGCCATTGCCGCATGGGATGAATCCGTTACCTTCATCGCCCACACCCCCGATGCCATCGTCGAAGTCAGCGGCAAACTGCCTAACGGCAAAGTCGGCCGCGGTTTCTACAACTTTGACCATCCTGAAACCGATGGCGGCGTACACGGTCATATCTATTACGAAAACTGCGCCTCCATCTACCTTTTGGAACGCCCGTTCATGGGCAAAGCTACTTGCTCGCTCAACTTTATCAACCGCAACGGCGGCGCCATGTTTAAAATTTTCGTCGGCCGCGATGAGGCAGGCGAGTTGAAACAACACCAAATCGAAGCCATGCGCAAATTGTTTGATGCCGCTTAAACGGTTTCAGACGGTCTGATAATCCGTTCCTTGTTGCATAGAGGAGCGGATTTTCTAACAACAAACATCTACCATACAAAGGAACCCCAAACATGCAACTCATCTTCGGAGCCAACGGCCCGTCCGGCCGCGCCTATATCCGTACATTGACTGACTCAACCGATACCGTCGCCGTATTGAGAAGGCCGTCTGAAGACAGCTTTTTTACCGAACACAATATTCAAACCGTCGTCGCCGATGCGCTTGATGCCGACGCGCTTGATAAAGTATTAGCACAATATCGTCCCGATACCGTGATCAGTTTTGTCGGCGGTAAAAACGAAGAGGGTATCCGCAGCGATGCGCTGGGCAATATCAACATCATTGCCGCTACGAAAGCCGCCAATCCGCAAGCCCGCTTTGTATTGATTACCAGCATGGGCTGCGGTGAACAATGGGACATGATGAGCGAGCCGTTCAAACAGGCACTCGGCGAAGCCGTCCGTGCCAAAACAGAAGCCGAAATCTATCTCAAACAAAGTGGTTTGAATTGGACCATCTTGCGCCCCTGCGGCCTTGCCAATGGAGAAGATAATGCCTATACCTTGACACAAAATGCCCAAGAAATTCCGCAAAAATACATGACGCGCAACGGCTTGGCTGCTGCCGTTGCTGCCATTGTCGGCCAAGCGGACAGCAAGGGCGAAACGTATAGCGTTGGTGTGGCATAAACTGATTGAATAGATTGCTCACTTTCCATTGTTAAAGTTGGAGTAGGTAATTGATTAGCAGCCGATCAAAACAATAAAGGATTTGCTTAGAAAAGGCTGGAGGATATAAATAAAAAGGCCGTATGAAAATTTCAGACGGCCTTTTATGTTTGAATTCTGTAAGTGATTGTACTACTGAGAGAAACAGGAGTTGGCAGGCTAAAATATTAGACTTATGAATTTAACATAATATAAATTATGCGAACTTAGACTAGTGTGATGCAATAGTCTTTTCTACAGATTATGGCCACAACCAAGCCCATGTGCTTCGTCCTTCTCCTTGCAGTAAAACTAAAGTTCGGCAAGCTGAGGCTGTGTTCATGCATTCGAAGCCGATTCCGTAGGCTGATAAGGCTGCAGCAATTTTGGGATGCAGAAATTTTTGTTTTGCTCCTGTACCTATGATAATGACTTCTGGACGGTTTTCTGCTGTTTCAATTGCTGATATAAAAATTTGTTCGTTTAATTCTTCGATGGTTGTTTGAGGAATGATGCTCACTTTGCCATTTTGCCAGCAAATGGGTTCTGAGTATGTTTGTTCACCGATTTGCAATATGCCTTGTGAGGATGAAAAAAATGATGCGGTTTCATCAATATGGTTTTCTGTGATTTTCATGGCAATTCCTGTTTTTATGGAAGAACGATTTTTCAGACGGCCTTGGGAAACTTGCAAAAAAAGGTGCAAAATCAAGCAATATCAGGTAGGATTCAATGTTTGACCTTGTGCATTGATGCTTTGCTCTGAATTTACGATTGCAAGCGATTATAACAAGCCTTGGTTTTTCGTGATTATTTTAAAGTATCGGCTCAAAAGGAGACACAATGAAGCCAGTAAATATCGGTCTTTTAGGTTTGGGTACAGTCGGTGGCGGTACGGCCACTGTATTGCAGGACAACGCTGAGGAAATCAGCCGCCGCTTGGGACGTGAAGTCCGTATTTCTGCTGTTTGTGATTTGAGCGAAGAAAAAGCCAAACAAATTTGCCCGAATGCTGCTTTTATCAAAGATCCGTTTGAGCTGGTGCAACATCAAGATGTTGATGTTGTTGTGGAATTGTTTGGCGGTACCGGTATTGCCAAAGATGTGGTTTTAAAAGCAATTGAAAACGGCAAACACATTGTTACTGCCAATAAAAAACTGCTGGCTGAATACGGCAATGAAATTTTCCCTTTGGCGGAAGAAAAAAATGTCATGGTGCAGTTTGAAGCTGCTGTTGCCGGTGGTATCCCTATCATCAAGGCTTTGCGTGAAGGCTTGGCTGCAAACCAAATCCGCAGTATCGCCGGTATTATTAATGGTACCAGCAACTTCATTCTTACTGAAATGCGTGAAAAAGGCAGCGCGTTTACAGACGTATTGAAAGAAGCTCAGGCTTTGGGCTATGCAGAAGCTGACCCTACTTTTGATATCGAAGGTCATGATGCCGGCCATAAGATTACCATTATGAGCGCATTGGCATTCGGTACGCCGATGAACTTTTCTGCCTGCTATTTAGAAGGTATCAGCAAACTCGACAGCCGAGATATCAAATACGCTGAAGAGCTTGGCTACCGTATCAAATTGTTGGGTATTACCCGTAAAACCGACAAAGGCATCGAGTTGCGTGTACACCCTACTCTGATTCCTGAAAGCCGTCTATTGGCTAACGTTAACGGCGTGATGAATGCTGTCCGCGTCAATGCCGATATGGTTGGTGAAACCTTGTATTATGGTGCGGGCGCCGGCGCATTGCCGACTGCTTCTGCCGTGGTTGCCGACATCATTGATATTGCCCGCCTGATTGAAGCGGAAACTGACCATCGTGTTCCTCACTTGGCATTCCAGCCTTCACAAGTTCAAGCGCAAAATATTCTGCCTATGGATGAAATCACCAGCAGCTACTATCTGCGCGTTCAAGCAACTGACGAACCGGGCACTTTGGGTCAAATTGCTGCACTCTTGGCTAAAGAAAATGTTTCTATCGAGGCTCTGATTCAAAAAGGCGTGATTAATCAAAGCACTGCCGAAATTGTGATTCTGACCCACACCACAGTGGAACACAATATCAAACGCGCTATCGCAGCGATTGAAGCGCTGAGCTGCGTGGATGCCCCAATCACCATGATCCGCATGGAAAGCCTGCATGACTGAGCAACAAACGGAAAGGCCGTCTGAAGAGCAACTGACGGCCAGAAAGAAAGCTAAGGCAAAAATCCGCACCATCCGCATTTGGGCATGGATTATTTTGTCTTTGCTGGCTCTGACCGCCCTGCTCTCACAATGCGCCATGAACAAGCCGCAGATGAAACAAAATGTGGTGGAATCTTGCGTGAAAAACATTCCTTTTGCTGAGAAATGGCAAGCTGATTTGAAGGCAAAAGGTTTGGATGATCAAAACGAGAAATTGGCTCAAGACTATTGTGTCTGCATGTGGGATCAACCTTTAAGCAAACTCTCTGACGAGCAAATCCGAAACTTCGGCAAAATCAGCCCCGAGGAGCAGCTCAAGCTCTTGGGTGGCGCGGAAGCTTTTGAGGCACGCGATAAGCAATGCGTGGCTGATTTAAAGGCTGAGTAAACCAGTATCTGTTTAAATCAAATGTAGGAAAACGTTGCGTTGTTTACACCACAGGTTGAGAAAAATAAGCCTGCAAGACCTCAAACGGCGTATCGCCGTTCAAACTGCGGTGCGGCTTCACAGTGTTATAGAAATTAACAAAGCGGCACAACTCCTTTCGTCGGTGTTCCGGACTGTCAAACAACTGTTTCTCATGCCACATCTCCATCAGGGTGCGGATAACCCGTTCCGCCTTACCGTTGGTCTACGGACGGGCAACCCGGGTAAACTTTTGACCAATCCCGTTCTCATAACAGGCTACACCGAAAGCATGGTTGGCCGAGCC
>NZ_JBQCWU010000009.1:0-79840 GCF_051957095.1 Neisseria sp. P0020.S003
TTGCCGTTTTGACGAACTGAGCATCCCCGATTACAGCACCTTATGCCGCTACCGCAACTGGCTGGCGCAAGACGACACCCTGTCCGAATTGCTAAAACTGATTAACTGCCAACTGACCGAAAAAGGCTTAAAAGTAGAGAAAGCATCCGCCGCCGTCATTGACGCCACCATTATTCAGACCGCCGGCAGCAAACAGCGTCAGGCCATAGAAGTCGATGACGAAGGACAAGTCAGCGGCCAAACCACACCGAGTAAAGATAAAGATGCCCGTTGGACAAAGAAAAACGGCTTATACAAACTCGGGTACAAACAACATACCCGTACCGATGCGGAAGGCTATATCGAGAAACTGCACATCACCCTCGCCAATACCCATGAGTGCAAACACCTGTTGCCTTTGTTGGAAGGACTATCCAAAGGTACGACCGTCTATGCCGACAAAGGCTATGACAGTGCGGAAAACCGACAACATCTGAAAGAACACCAGTTGCTGGACAGCATTATGCGCAAAGCCCACCGCAACCGTCCGCTGACGGAAGCGCAAACCAAACGTAACCGATATTTGTCGAAAACCCGTTATGTGGTCGAACAGAGCTTCGGTACGCTGCACCGTAAATTCCGCTATGCCCGGGCAGCCTATTTCGGGCTGATTAAAGTGAGTGCGCAAAGCCATCTGAAGGCAATGTGTTTGAACCTGTTGAAAGCGGCTAACAGGCTAAGTGTGCCTGTTTGCGCCTAAAAGGCGGCCGGATGCCTGATTAATCAGGTATCCAAGGGGGATTAAGGGTGGGATTTGAGTAGAATCAGTGGATATTTGAAACAAAAACAGCCGAAAATCTTTGTTTAGGTTTCGGCTGTCGGGGGAAGGACTTTTTTGCAAAGGTCTCAGTATGTCAGAGAATAATCAGGCCGTCTGAAACCCAATGATTCAGGTTTTCAGACGGCCTATCCTACTTCTACTATTCAATTAGAACGTATGTTTAACCGTTGCAGTTACACTACGCGGCGTGCCGTAGACGTGAATATCCGGCATGGTGCGATAGCGTTTGTTAAAAACGTTTTCAAAGTCCAAACTGATGCGGGTGGATTTGCCGATTTTGTAATGACCGGTCAAGTCCAGCGTGGCGTATGGGCGTTGGGTCAACGCGGCCGCGGCGGCCGGATTGATGTCTGCAGGGTATTCGTCCAGAGTGTGGCTGCGGCTTTGCCAGTTGACGTTGGCTCCCAGGTTCAAACGGTCGGTCACGTCATACGCGGTAAAGAGTTTGAACAAATGAACCGGGTAAGACGGATGCAGTTGAACACCTTCGCTGTCTTTAATTTTGGAACGTGCATAAGACGCATTCAGCAGCCATTTGTCGCTCAAGCGGCCGCCGACCGATAGTTCCACGCCTTTTGTTGTGGTGTTGTCGGCTGCACGGTAGTATTCCTCGCCATTCGCGAATTTGCCTGCAACCACGCCCAAATGGTCGCGTTTGTTCATAAAGACGGAGGCGGAAGCATTCAGACGGCCTTCAAACCATGATGCTTTCAAACCGGTCTCGTAGGTTTTGCCGCGCTGCGGTTTGAGCGCTGCGCCGTCTTTGGTCAGGTAACGCACTTGCGGACGGAAAATCGTGGTGTAAGACGCATAGGCAGTCAGATTGTCGCCGATGTCGTAGGTTACGCCCAAATAAGGAATGAAAACGTTTTGTTTATGGCTGCTGTGTGCGAATTTGTTACGGCTGGTGCTGTAACGGTAACGCCAATCCACAAAACGGCTGCCGCCGATAAAGGCGAGCTTGTCGGTCAGTTTGAAACGGGTCGAGCCGTAAACCGACAGGTTTTTCATGCGTGAAAAACCATCGCGCAGATACGGCATATCGGGTTTGGCGATATTGCCGTTAAAGAGGCGCAAATCAGGAATCGTCGATTCGCCTTCTTCATAGAAAGACAGGTTTTCTTTGTTGTCCTGATAGCTGATGCCCGCATTGAACTCATGCGAACGGCCCAATGCAGGATAGTGACCATCCAAAGTCAGGGAGAAATCTTGGTCGCGATATTTGCTGCGATCGCGGTCGGATGTAAAGAGCGCGGAATAGTCGGGATTGATTTCGTATGTACCGGCAATGCCTGAAACGATGTCGTTTTTGCCCGAAACATGGCTGTAATTGCCTGTCAGTTTCCAGCCATTGTCAAACTCATGGCTGAGGGAAGTAAACACTTCGGCACTGGTGTCTTTGCCGTATGCCCAGCGTGCGGAAGAATTGCTGCGCGGCGAAGACTCAAATGGTATGAATCCAGTACGGCGCGAACCTGCTGCGGTCAGGTAGCTGAAACGCGAGCTGCCGGTATTGCGGAAACGGTGTATTTCCGTACCGAGGCGCCATTGGGTTTGCGGCGTGATATCGTAAGACAAAGTACCGTAGAAAGTGTGATTATGGCGCGAAGTGTTCGGCAGGTAATCGCCGCCGTGGTCGCTGACCAAAATAGCGCGGCCGCGCAAGGTATTGTCTGCATTCAAAGGCTGATTGGCATCAAGGACGAAGCGGTAGTGGTTCCACGAACCGACACCGGCTTCTATGCTGATGGCAGGCTTGGCAGTCGGTTTTTTGCGTTCCAAAGCAACCGTACCACCCGGCTCGCCCATACCGCCGTTGGACAAACCGCTTGCACCACGTACGACGACGACTTGTTCGTACAATGTGCTGTCCAGATTGTTGGTACCGCGGCGGATGGCTTTACCGTCGTAAAGGAATTTAGGCGCGCCATCCACGGAAATGCTGTCAATCGCCTGACTGCGCGAAATAAATTGGCTGTGGCCGGATACGTTGTTGCCCATTTTGCTGTGGAACACGCCCGGTGTTTGTTTTAACACGTCCTGCAAGGTATCCAAACCTTGGTCGTCCATTTGTTTTTCGGTAACGACAGACAGGGACTGCGGCGTTTCGCGCTGGGTCAGGCGGATACCTGTCGCGGCGGAGGAAGCGGGAATGGTGTAGTTGGAAGTAGTCTGTTTACCGACACCTTGGACGGTAACTGTCGGTAAATCGACACGCTCTTGCGGCTGGGTATTTTCTACTTCGGTCGCAAAAGAATACGCCGAACACAGCGCCAGACTGACGGCAAAGCTTAATTTGCCATAGGGAAATACAGGTAGTGACATAGCCTCTCCAATTAGCTTATATTTACAATTTGGTCGCAGATTCTATCAAAAAGATGTAGTCCGATGAAACTATGTTCTAATCACTATTTCCTAAGTAGTTCGTTTAATTCAAAATATTTATTTTCAATCTAGTACCAATTAACTAAAAAGGCCGTCTGAAACCCATATAATCAGGTTTTCAGACGGCCTTAATCTTTTTATTACAAGGTAATCAATCTGCCAATTTTCGTGCCAATTCTGCCAAACGTTTACCTTGCGCGAAGGCAATATCGTTTTCTTCGGCAGTCAATACCGGCTTGCTGTCGTGGCCGGAAACATGGCTTGCGCCGTAAGGCGTGCCGCCACTTTGGGTATTGCTGAGCGCGGACTCGGTATATGGGATGCCGCTGATGACCATGCCGTGGTGTAACAGGGGCAGCATCATGGTCAGCAAGGTGCTTTCTTGGCCGCCGTGCAGAGAAGATGTACTGGTGAATACGGTGGCAGGTTTGCCGACGAGTTCTGCACCGAGCCAAAGGGGAATGGTGCCATCGATAAAATATTTCATCGCAGCGGCCATATTGCCGAAACGTGTCGGACTGCCGAGCGCAAGGCCGGCGCAATTTTTGAGATCGTCGGCAGTCGCGTATGGCGCGCCTTCGTCAGGAATGGCTTTTTCAACGGCTTCGCAAACGGTGGAAACTTTGGGAACGGTACGCAACACGGCTTCGCAACCGTCCACGCTTTCGATACCGCGTGCGATTTGGCGGGCAAGATTGCGCGTACTGCCGTTTTGGGAATAAAAGAGGACGAGGATTTTCAGGGGATTTGGGTTCATTTGGGGTTTCCGTTACAATGCTGTCAGGTTTCAGACGGCCTTTTAAATACTCGGGCCGTCTGAAAAGAAAAAATTTCAATTTAGAAGTGGGAAAAGGTTATGCCGTTTTCGCAATGGTGGCAAGGTTTTTTAAAGAGTAAAGGCGTGGCGTTTGCTTGGTTTGTCGTGCGCCGTTTTGATGAGGAGCGCGTGCCGCAGGTGGCGGCAAGCATGACGTTTACAACGCTTTTGGCTTTGGTGCCCGTGTTGACGGTGATGGTCGTCATTGCTTCGGCCTTCCCCGTTTTCGACCAATGGTCGGGAGAATTTGTTTCTTTTATCAACCGCACCATTGTGCCGCAGGGCGCGGACATGGTGTTTGACTACATCAATGCGTTCCGCGATAAGGCCACCAAGCTGACGGCGATCGGCAGTGTGATGTTGGTTGTAACCTCGCTGATGCTGATTCGGACGATAGACAATGCGTTCAACCGGATTTGGCGCGTCAATTCGCAACGGCCTTGGATGATGCAGTTTTTGGTGTATTGGGCGTTGCTGACGTTTGGGCCTTTGTCTTTGGGTGTGGGCTTGTCGGTCGTAATCGGTCAGGTGCAAGTAGTGGGCGGCTCGGAATGGCTGAGGGTCATCACTACGGTTTCATTTATTACGGTGCTGCTGTGGGGTTTATACCGCTTTGTGCCCAACCGTTTTGTGCCTGCCAGCCATGCTTTGGTCGGCGCGGCTGTAACGGCGTTTTGCTTGGAAACGGCACGCTTTTTATTCGCTTGGTACATGGGCAACTTTGACGGCTACAAATCGATTTACGGCGCATTTGCCGCAGTACCGTTTTTCCTGTTGTGGCTCAATCTATTGTGGACGCTGGTATTGGGCGGCGCGGTTTTGACCTCGTCCCTTTCCTACTGGCGCGGCGAAGCGTTCCGCCGCAGTCTGGATGCGCGCGGCCGCTTTGACGATGTATTGAAAATCCTGTTGCTGCTCGATTCTGCCCAACAAAACGGCAAGGCGTTGCCGGTGCAAGAGTTCAGACGGCATATCAATATGGGCTTTGACGAATTGGGCGAGCTTTTGGAAAAACTGGCGCGGCACGGATATATCTATTCCGGCCGTCAGGGCTGGGTCTTGAAAATGGGGGCGGAGTCCATCGACTTGGCGGAGCTGTTCAAACTCTTCGTCTACCGTCCGCAAATACTTAACAAAGACAAGGTAAATCAAACGGTTGACCACATTATGCAGCCCTGCTTGGAAACCTTGAACATGACGCTGGCCGAGTTCGGCGCCCATACAAAAAAACAATCCTCTTAAACCTGACGCCGTCTGAAACCAAAAATATCATGTTTCAGACGGCCTTTGCTATAATCGGCACACTACTGAATACTATATTCAACCTACAAGGAAAAATAGATGAAAACACCAGCCCTACTCTCTCTGCTCGGTCTGATTCCATCTGCCGCCTTTGCCGCCCACGGCGTAGGCCTTGGCCAACCACCCAAATATCCGGCCAACTTCACCGCCTTCGAATACGTCAATCCCAACGCCCCAAAAGGCGGCACGTTTACCACGCCTTTCCTCGGTGCTTTTGACACGCTCAACCCCTTTACCCTCAAAGGCAACCACGAATACGGCATCAGCATGCTGACGCTCGACACCCTGACCGAGCAAAGCATGGACGAACCTTACGCTGTTTACGGCCTGATTGCCGAAGACATCGCCCTGGCGCCGGACGGCCTTTCCGTTACCTTCAAAATCAACCCCAAAGCCAAATTCCACAACGGCGACCCCGTTTTGGCCAAAGACGTTGCCGCTTCATTTAACATCCTGACCAAAGACAAAGCCGCCGCCCCCATGTACCACTTCTACTGGAGCGACGTGGCCAAAGTGGAAACGCCCAGCGATCGCACCGTCGTGTTCCGCTTCAAACAGCGCAACTCAGAATTGCACATGATTCTCGGCAGCCTGCCCGTCTTCTCGCATAAAAGCTATCCCAAAGGCCTGGCCGCCGCACCCAACAGCCTGCCGATCGGCTCCGGCCCCTACCGTTTTGCCAAAGCCGAAAACGGCCGCATCAGCGAGTTTGTCCGCGACAAAAACTACTGGGCGCAAAATCTGCCCGTACGCAAAGGCCGCTACAACTACGACCACATCCGCATCAAATACGTCAAAGACGAAGTCGTCCGCATCGAAGGGTTAAAAGGCGGCCAATATGACTTCGTACAAGAAAACGTCGCCCGCAACTGGGCGCGCGCCTACTCCGACGAAGTCCTCAAAAAACGCAACCTGTCCAAACACGAATGGCTGCAAAACAGCACCGCCGGCATGCAAGGCTTCGTCATCAATATGCGCCACAAACCCTTGGACAATATTTACGTCCGCCGCGCCTTGATTGAAAGCTTCGACTACGAAAGCGTCAACAGCCGCATCTTCTACGGCGCATACCGCCGCACCGACAGCTTCTTCACCAACAGCACCATGGCCGCAACCGGCAAGCCCGACCGTGCAGAAACCGCATTGCTCAAATCATTGGGCACCAAGCTGCCCAACGGCGTATTGGATCAAGACGTCCCTATGCCGCCGGTTACCGACCCCAAACTAGGCGTGCGCCCAAACCTGCTCAAAGCACGCGCCCTGCTTGAAAAAGGCGGCTATCAATACAAAAACGGCAAAGCAGTCGACAAACAAGGCAAACCGCTGACCTTTGAATTCCTTGCACCAAGCAAAAACTACGAACGCATTACCGCCAAATGGCAGCGCGACCTCGCCAAAATCGGCATTACCATGAACGTGCGCACCGCCGATTCCGCCGTATACCAAAAACGCATGAACGACTTCGATTTTGACGTGACCACCGGCTACTACGGCAACAGCGAAAGCCCCGGCAACGAACAATACGACTACTTCAGCTGCGCCGCTGCCAAGACCGAAGGCAGCCGCAACCTATCCGGCGTCTGTCATCCCGCGGTTGAAAAACTGCTGACCCATTTCAACAGCTTTACCAACCGCCAAGAGCTGCAAACCACCTCGCGCGCGCTCGACCGATTGATCCGCCACCAATACACCATCGTTCCAAACTGGTTCGCCGACCGCTACCGCGTCGTGTACCGTAACGATGTCGGCATTCCGTCCAAGCTGCCGAAATACTACGACCCCATCACCTTCGCCATGACCGCAGGTTGGAAGAAAAAGTAGTCGCATTTCGACAACACGTCCAAACGACTGACAAGTCCTGGGCGTGTAGTCCTAAGCATAGAATCATAAAACCTAGTTGTTTGTTTAAAAACAATCAATCGGCTGATTCCAAACAAACATAAAAGAAAAAATAACTTAAAGCCAAATCAAAGGCCGTCTGAAACATCCGTCAGCAAAATCATCTGCAACGGAACATTTCAGACGGCCTTTTCGTCTCTTTTCAATCCATTTTCGCAACCGAAGCAAAATATCGAAAATGAACAAAAAAATTGCAAAACAATGCCCTCAAATTTTACAAAACCGTGTACACTGCAAGGTAAGAGTTTGAATTATAAGGTTAATCTTAATAAAAACTATAATCATCCAAATTTAACCTAAATCAAGCATTCATATAACAGACAAAAGGAACAATAATATGGAAATCAAGCGTCTCTCTACCATTCTCAAACTGATTGCCAACCCCGAACGTATGGCCATTCTTTTTCTACTGCTTGACGGCGACCGCAGCATTACCGAACTGGCACAGGCACTCGACTCCTCCCCAACCGGCATCGCCAACCACCTCGCACGCCTGCGCACCGAAGGCATCATCGATTTCACGCGCTACCACCGCATCATCGAATACCGCCTCATCTCCGAAGAAGCTACCACCATCCTCAATACCCTGCGCACGCTCAAAGACCAAGCCGAATAAACAAATTATTCCACATCACAACATCAAGGCCGTCTGAAACATCAGCTTTCAGACGGCCTGCCACTTTCAGCCCATATCGAAAAATAAACCAATCCGCTATACAATACCGCCCATGCCCACAGGCACAATCTGCCGTCTTCCCACCCAACAGCACACACGGAAACATCATGAAAATCGCCACTTGGAACGTCAATTCCCTCAACGTCCGCCTGCCCCAAGTACAAAACTGGCTGGCCGACCACCAAGCCGACATACTCGCCTTACAAGAACTCAAACTCGACCAAGACAAATTCCCAGCTGCCGCCCTACAAATGATGGGCTGGCACTGCGTCTGGAGCGGCCAAAAAACCTACAACGGCGTCGCCATCATCAGCCGCCACGAACCGCAAGACGTACATTGCGGCCTCCCCGCCCTCCCCGACGACCCGCAACGCCGCGTCATCGCCGCCACCATCAACGGCGTGCGCGTCATCAACGTCTATTGCGTCAACGGCGAAGCCTTGGACAGCCCAAAATTCCAATATAAAGAACAATGGTTTGCCGCATTGACCGAGTTCGTCCGCGCAGAAATGGCCACACACCCTAAACTCATCCTGCTCGGCGACTTCAACATCGCCCCGGCCGATGCCGACTGCTACGACCCCGAAAAATGGCACGAAAAAATCCATTGTTCCTCCATCGAAAGACAATGGTTTAAAACCCTGCTTGACCTCGGCCTGACCGACAGCCTGCGCAAAATCCACCCCGAAGGCGCGTTCTACACATGGTTCGACTACCGCGGCGCCATGTTCCAACGCAAACTCGGCCTGCGCATCGACCACATCCTCACCAGCCCCGAACTCGCCGCCACCCTTACCGACGTCACCGTCGACCTAGAAACCCGCGCCCAAGAACGCCCCAGCGACCATGCACCGGTGATTGCCGAGTTTAACTGTTAGATTTTGAGTGAACAAACAATCAGGCCGTCTGAAAACCATGAGATAGGTTTTCAGACGGCCTCGGATGGGTTTTGGTTTGGTAGTTTCAGGTTTGGTAGCAACTGTATTTTTCACCCCGTCGGGTAAAAATACAGTTGCTACTACTAATCCTTCTTAATCGGCGGATTGGCATTAATCGGCAACGACGAGCGGGAAACTTTAACGTTCGGATAATAATTTCGCATCAAATGCTGAAACACTTCCGCCTTGCGCTCTTTTCCGCTCTTTTCGTAATTCGTCCCCAAAATCACTTCATCCACAATATCGCGTATATCGGTATAAGGCAGATAGACGGATTTTGTAGCTTCGCAATATTCGATTTTGTCCGAACCGATTTGTTCGATTTTCAGCAGGCGGAACTCTTCCTCGTCACGGAAAGCAAAATCTTTAAACAGATAGCGGATATATTCTAAAGCCTTTCCGTCTTCATTTTTGATTTTATTAGAGTTTTTAATTAACTTCGTTAACGCTGCTTTGAGCTCCTTAATACGGAACTTATGCCATTTTAGATTTTTCCCAACAGGCTTTAATCGAATACCGAATTCTGGTCTTCTTGCATCGGGTAGCCATATTGTGCATTTTTCCTTAGCAATATATTCATCGGAATAAGCGATATAAGCTACCTGATAAAGCGGCAGGTTTTCATCTTCTAAACCCGCTACATCTGCCTCTATTGGCTCTTTGAAACCTTCATTCTGTTCATTTGTAAAACTTCTGAACGAAGAAGAAACATCAGGCTCTTTCAACCAATCCCCGTTTTGATTAAATACCAAGCAGCACCCCGATGCTTCCACGCCGTTTTCTTTGCCATACAAACGGAACTGGTTCAAATCGTTTACACGACTGGAGAAACAGGTAAAGAAAGCATTATGGACAGGGCAGTCAGCCTTGTTTTCCAATTCCAAATCCTGCAAATTCAGTAGTTCCAATAGCCCTTCTCCTTCAGTCGGATCGTTCATATAAGTGGAGCTGCCAATTCTCATCGGACTAACCTTATTACTGTCAACAGGGTCGTTATTGTCGGCTTTATCATTAGTTTTATCGCTGACAATGCCGAATAATCTTTCACATACAGAAGGAGAAGTATAATGAGCAAGGGGAATCGCCCCCAATTCGATAGGCGGAACATTTAAAACTGCCAGAATGGTGGAGATAGCATCGGTTAAGCCGTCTTTTTTATTTTTGAATAATTTTTCCTGTATTCCCTGCTTTTTCTGATCAAAATAACTTTGCCATTTTTCTTCTTGGAGAAAATAAGAGTTTCGTAATAATTCATTGATTCTCTTTTTTAACTTTTCTCTTTCAGACTTATCAATCAGTTGTGATAAACGTTTAGCAGCAGATAAAAAATATCCCTCGGCCCGCTTAGAAAATTTTTTAGCTTGAGAAGTTTTTTTATCTTTAATTGCAATGGCCTGTTCTAAATAACAACGGCCCAGCCAACCCTCGGCATTGTTCTGTTCTTGAACGCTATTTTGCTTATCTTTCAGTTGTTCAGCAAGACTCAATTGCTGTTGGTAGTGTTCAACTGCTTGTCCAAATAACTGTTCCGAAGCTTTTCCTTCGGCTTTCATCGCCTGCTCGAAATAGCAGCGGCCTAACCAAGATTGGGCATTGCCCTGTTGCTGAATACCGTTTTCACCTGCCAACTGTTCGGCAAGCCTCAATTGCTGTTTGAAATGCTCAAATGCCTGTCCAAGCAACTTTTCCGACTCTTTGCCTTTGGCTTTCATCGCCTGCTCGAAATAGCAGCGGCCTAACCAATGTTGGGCATTGATCTGTTTCTGAATACCATTTTCGTCCTCCAACTGTTCGGCAAGCTTCAATTGCTGTTTGAAATGCTCAAATGCCTGTCCAAACAACTGTTTCGACTCCTTGCCCTTGGCTTTCTTCGCCTGCTCTAAATAGCAGTTGCCTAACCACGATTGGGCATTGATTTGTTTTTGAGGGTTGTTTTGCTTGTCTTCCATCTGTTTGGCAAGCCTCAATAGTTGTTGGTGGTGTTTAACTGCCTGCTCAAACAACTCAGCTGCATCCTTGCCTTTGGCTTGCTTCGCCTGCTCAAAATAGCAAAGGCCTAGCCCAGCTTGAATCTCATTTTGCTCTTCAATTTGACTATTTTTATCTTCAATTCCATCTAAAGCCTGATTCAGCTTCTCAATCGCTTCATCAAATTTTTTGTTATTGAATAACGCTACACCTTCGTTAATTAAACTCCAAACATTCATTACTTTATCCCTTTCTCAAAACAATCTGTTAAACGCCATACCATCTCAATGCGCCTCTTCCCAATTCATCCCCACGCCCACTTCAGCCACAAGCGGCACGTTCAACATCCCTTCGTCCACTTTTGCCATAATCTGCGGCAGTTTTTCTTTGACTAAATCCAGTTCGGCTTCGGGTACTTCCAGCACCAGTTCGTCATGCACCTGCATGATCAGTTTGCTTTGCAAGAGGTCGTCCCATGGGGAGGCTTCGCACTCTGAAAGCCAGCGGGACACGTCTATCATGGCGCGTTTGATGAGGTCGGAGGCGGTGCCCTGCATGGGGGCGTTGATGGCGGCGCGTTCGGCTCCGGCGCGGGCGTTGGCGTTTTTGTTGCGGATGTCGGGCAGGTAGAGGCGGCGGCCGAACAGGGTTTCGACGAAGCCTTGGGCGGCGGCTTGTTCTTTGGTGCGCTGCATGTATTCGGCGACGCCGGGGTAGCGGGCGAAGTAGCGGTCGATGAAGGTTTTGGCGGACAGGTTGTCTATGCCCAGCGATTTGGCGAGGCCGTATTGGCCCATGCCGTAAATCAGGCCGAAGTTGATGGTTTTGGCGTAGCGGCGTTGTTCGGACGAGACGTTTTCGGGGGCGATGCCGAATACTTCGGCGGCAGTGCGGCGGTGTACGTCTTCGCCGTTTTGGAACGCGGTGATGAGGGTTTTGTCGCCGGAGAGGTGCGCCATGATGCGCAGCTCGATTTGGGAGTAGTCGGCGGAAACGATGACGCTGCCTTGCGGTGCGGTGAAGGCGCGGCGTACGCGGCGGCCTTCGGCGGTTCGGATGGGGATGTTTTGCAGGTTGGGGTTGTTGCTGGCGAGGCGGCCGGTAATGGCGACGGCTTGAGCGTAGGTGGTATGCACGCGGCCGTCTTTTGGGGAGATCATTTCGGGCAGTTTGTCGGTGTAGGTGGATTTGAGTTTCGCCAGACTGCGGTTTTGCAGGATGATTTTGGGCAGGGGGTAGTCAGGCGCGAGCTGTTCGAGCACGGCTTCGTTGGTGGAAATGCCGCCTTTGGCAGTTTTTTTCAGGCCTTTGGTGGGGATGCCCATTTTGTCGAACAGGATTTCTTGAAGCTGTTTGGGCGAGTTGAGGT
This sequence comes from Neisseria sp. P0020.S003, assembly GCF_051957095.1. Classification (NCBI taxonomy): domain Bacteria; kingdom Pseudomonadati; phylum Pseudomonadota; class Betaproteobacteria; order Neisseriales; family Neisseriaceae; genus Neisseria; species Neisseria sp. P0020.S003. Next base: position 12,175 of record NZ_JBQCWU010000009.1, read on the forward strand.
TGAACGGCTGACCTGCGGCGGCGTAGGCTTCTTGTTCGAGCTTCATCAGCTCGGCGCCGAGTTCCGCGCTTTGGCGGGCGAGTTCGGCGCGGTCGATTTGCACACCGTTGCGTTCCATTTCAAACAATACCTGCGCGACGGGCAGCTCCATTTTTTCATACATTTCAAGCTGTTTGGCGTCCATTTGCGCGCGCAGGTGCGCTTCAAGACGCAAGGCAAAATCGGCGTCTTGTGCGGCGTATTCGGTCGCCTGCCCGATGGCGACGTCGGCAAAACCGATTTGCTTCGCACCTTTGCCACATAGCGATTCGTAGGTAATGGTTTCCAAGCCCAACCAGCGTTCGGACAATTCGTCCAAGCCGTGTCCGAGATGGCTCTCGATGATGTAGGAAGCAAGCATGGCGTCGCCGGCAATGCCGTTCAGGGCGATGCCGTAGTTGGCGAAAACGTGTTGGTCGTATTTGAGGTTTTGCCCGATTTTTTTCAGGGCGGGATTTTCCAAATGCGGTTTCAGACGGCCTAATACGTCTTGTAAATCAAGTTGTTCGGGGGCGGCGGTCAGGCTGTGTCCTACGGGGATGTAAACCGCTTCGCCTGCTTGGAACGCGATGCTGATGCCGACCAGCGAGGCGTTCATCGCGTCTAATGACGTAGTTTCCGTATCGATGCCGATTGTGTCCGCCTGCGCCAGTTTGTCCAACAAAGCGGCAAACTGCGCTTCGGTGGTAACGGCTTGATAATCCAGCTTTTCCGGGGTCGGGGCATGTTCTATGCTTTTTTCAGACGACGTTTCCATATCCAACGCCGCCTGTTCGCCTATCGTATCGCTGCCGAACAAATCGCCGTCTGCCGCTTCGTGCATACGGCTTTCCGCTTCTTTCAGCCAAGTGCGGAAGCCCCAGCGTTTGAAATCGACCGCAAGCTGCGACCATTTCGGCGAAGTGCGGCGCAGGCTTTCGAGGCCGTCTGAAAGCTCCGAATGCAAGTCCACATCGGTTTTAATCGTCACCAAATCATACGACAGCGGCAGTTGGGGCAGCGCAGCTTGCAGGTTTTCGCCGACCTTGCCCTTGATTTCCGCAGCGTGTTCCATCACACCAGTCAGCGAACCGTAGGCTTCCAGCCACTTCACCGCCGTTTTCGGGCCGCATTTTTCCACGCCCGGCACATTGTCCACCTTGTCGCCCATCAGCGCGAGATAATCGCGGATTTGGTCGGGGCGCACGCCGAATTTCTCCTTCACGCCTTCAATGTCCAGCGTTTCGCCGCTCATCGTGTTCACCAACGTTACGCGCTCGTTTACCAACTGCGCCATGTCCTTATCGCCGGTGGACACCACTACATTCCAACCCGCTTCGCCTGCCATCGCCGCCAGCGTGCCAATCACGTCGTCCGCTTCGACTTGCGGAATCACCAGCACCGGCCAGCCCATCAGCCGCACCAAATCCGGCAAGGCTTCCGCCTGCGGGCGCAAATCGTCCGGCATCGGCGGGCGCGTTGCCTTATAGTCGGGGAACATCTCGTGGCGGAAATTCTTGCCCTTCGCATCAAACACCACCGCACAATAATCGTGCACATAATCCGCCCGCAGCCGGCGCAGCATGTTCAACACGCCATACATCGCCCCCGTCGGCGCACCGTCGGGTGCAGACAAATTCTGCCCCATAGCATGATAGGCGCGGTAAAGATAAGAAGAGCCGTCAACGAGGAGGAGAGTGGGTTTGTTGGACATGGAGAACCTGCTGTGTGTATGAAAATAATGTACGGATTATAAAGGAAAAGGCCGTCTGAAAACCGAAAATCAAGTTTCAGACGGCCTGTTTATATGAGCATTTCGATAAACCCTATTATTTTAAATGTTTAAGAATTTAACTCTATTGAAATCTCAATAAATTAGAAATTATCTAATCTGTTTTATTGATGCTGGAAAAGATTTAAAAAAAAACTATTTTACCAGCATAACAAGGCTAACTGCTTGACCAGAATCTATCAAAAATTCAATCATAACCGTGATTATATCGTCTCGACTCCTGCTTATCTATCGACATTTCAATACCAAATTGCTTATCTTCAGGCAAATAAAAAAGCACAACATTTCGTTGTGCTTTTTCTTGATGAACCCACATTACTTGTTTTTTTGCGAACGAAGGTAGTCTAAAGTTTTCAGCTGGGCAATGGCTGCTGCCAATGCTTTGTGCGCTTCGGCCAGAGATTTATCATCTTTGGCTACAGAAACACCTGCCTCGGCTGCTTTTTTAGCTGCTTCAGCACGCGCCTGATCCATTTCGGTACTGCGGACGGCAACGTCTGCCAATACGGTAATCTTATCAGGCTGTACTTCTAAAACGCCACCGGAAACGGCAACCAGCACTTCTTCAGCTTCACCCGGAACAGTCAAACGCAATGCGCCGGGGCGTACCAAACTCATAATCGGCTCGTGTCGTGGATAAATACCAAGCTCACCTTGAACGGTCGGAACCACTACAAAGCTGGCCTCGCCCGAATAGATGTTTTGCTCGCTACTAACCACTTCAACTTGCATGGTGCTCATGCCGGCCTCCTTAGTTTAAGGTTTTCGCTTTCTCAGCCGCTTCTTCAATGCCACCTACCATGTAGAACGCTTGTTCAGGCAGATGGTCGTATTCGCCGTTCAAGATGGCTTTAAAGCCGGCGATGGTGTCACGTAATGAAACGTATTTGCCTGGAGAACCGGTAAATACTTCGGCAACGTGGAACGGTTGAGACAGGAAGCGTTGGATTTTACGGGCACGCATCACAGTCAGTTTGTCTTCGTCAGACAATTCGTCCATACCCAGAATGGCGATAATGTCGCGCAATTCTTTGTATTTTTGCAGAGTAGACTGTACACCGCGTGCTACGTCATAGTGCTCTTGACCCAATACCATCGGATCCAATTGGCGTGAAGTAGAATCAAGCGGGTCAACTGCCGGGTAAATACCCAAAGATGCAATATCACGGCTCAATACGACGGTGGCGTCCAAGTGGGCGAAAGTTGTCGCTGGAGACGGGTCAGTCAAGTCATCCGCAGGTACATATACGGCTTGGATGGAAGTAATGGAACCAGTTTGGGTAGAGGTAATACGCTCTTGCAAACGACCCATTTCTTCAGCCAATGTCGGTTGGTAACCCACTGCAGAAGGCATACGGCCCAACAGTGCAGATACTTCGGTACCGGCCAGAGTGTAACGGTAGATGTTGTCAACGAAGAACAATACGTCGCGACCTTTACCGTTTTCGTCTTTTTCGTCACGGAAGTATTCGGCCATAGTCAAACCGGTCAAAGCAACGCGCAGACGGTTGCCCGGAGGTTCGTTCATTTGGCCATACACCATGGCTACTTTATCCAATACGTTGGAATCTTTCATCTCGTGGTAGAAGTCGTTACCTTCACGGGTACGTTCGCCCACACCTGCGAACACGGACAGACCGCTGTGCGCTTTGGCGATGTTGTTAATCAATTCCATCATGTTCACGGTTTTGCCCACACCGGCACCACCGAACAGACCTACTTTACCGCCTTTAGCAAACGGACACAGCAAGTCGATCACTTTAATACCGGTTTCCAACAATTCGGTAGTTGAAGACAACTCGTCGAATTTTGGAGCAGTTTGGTGAATGGCACGGCTCTTGTCGGTATCGATCGGGCCTGCTTCATCAACAGGCGTACCCAATACGTCGACAATACGACCCAAAGTACCTTTACCTACCGGCACAGTGATTGGCGCACCAGTATTGCTTACAGACATACCACGTTTCAGGCCGTCTGAACTACCCATTGCAATAGTACGGACAACGCCGTCACCCAGAAGCTGTTGAACTTCCAGAGTCAGACCGTTCTCGTCCAATTTCAGGGCATCGTAAACATGCGGGATAGCGTCGCGTGGAAATTCCACGTCAACCACCGCACCAATAACTTGTACGATTTTGCCTTGGCTCATTATCGTATCCTAATTTCCTGTTCAGGCTTCAGACGGCATTAAACTGCCGCTGCACCTGCTACAATTTCTGACAATTCTGTGGTAATCGCGGCTTGACGCGATTTGTTGTACACCAAGCGCAATTCTTTAATGGCATTGCCAGCGTTGTCGGTTGCGGCTTTCATCGCTACCATACGCGCGGCTTGTTCAGATGCCATGTTGTCGCTCAATGCCTGATAAACCACAGACTCTAAATAGCGGCGAACCAAATATTCCAATACGGCGATAGGACTCGGCTCGTAGCGGTATTCCCAAGTAAATGAAGAATGACCTGCTTCGTCGTCAATAACGTTTTCACCGATAGGCAGCAAAACTTCCATACGCGGCTCTTGGCGCATTGTATTGACGAAACGTGAGTAAACCATATGGATGCGGTCTAATTCATGCTTCTCATAACGTTGGAAGATTTCGGTCAGAGGGCCGAGCAGCAATTCCATTTTTGGGGTATCGCCCAAATTGGTTGCGCTGGCAATAACATTCAAACCGATGCTTTGGCATGCAGCCAAACCTTTACTACCCAGGCACACGACTTCGACTTCGATGCCTTGTTCCTGATACTCTTGAACTTGCGCCAAAAACTTTTTCAGTACGTTTGCGTTCAAGCCACCGCACAAACCTTTATCCGAGGTAATCAAAATGAAACCGGCACGACGCACTTCGCGGTGCGGCGCCAACAATTTGATACCATGATCGGCATTAGTCTGTGCAAGATGGCTCATCACTGTACGCACTTTTTCGGCGTACGGACGCGCTAAGCGCATCCGGTCTTGAGTCTTCCGCATTTTAGAGGTCGACACCATTTGCATCGCTTTAGTGATCTTTTGGGTATTTTGAACACTACGGATTTTGGTGAGAATCTCTTTTCCGACTGCCATTTCAGACTCCTTTCATCTCAATACTTATGCTTGGTAAGCGTAAGAAGATTTGAAAGATTTCATGGCTTCGGTCAATGCTTTTTCGCTTTCGTCAGACATTGCGCCTGATGCATTAATCGCTTCCAGAACCTCAGGATGTTGCGTACGTACGAAACTCAAGAATTCTGCTTCGAAAGCCAAGGCTTTGGATACTGGAACATCTGCGTAAGAACCGTTGTTGATCGCCCACAAAGTCAATGCCATTTCGGCAGTGTTCAATGTGCTGAATTGTTTTTGTTTCATCAATTCAGTAACCACTTCACCGTGTTGCAGCTGTTTGCGTGTTGCTTCGTCCAAATCGGAAGCAAATTGCGAGAACGCCGCCAATTCACGGTACTGTGCCAACGCCAAACGGATACCGCCACCCAGTTTTTTGATGACTTTGGTTTGTGCTGCACCACCTACGCGCGATACGGAAATACCGGCATTGATTGCAGGACGGATACCGGCGTTGAACAAGTCGGTTTCCAAGAAGATTTGGCCGTCTGTAATCGAAATTACGTTGGTTGGTACGAATGCTGATACGTCACCGGCTTGGGTTTCAATAATTGGTAACGCAGTCAGAGAACCGGTTTTGCCTTTTACTTCGCCATTGGTCAGTTTTTCAACTTCGTTTTCGCTAACGCGGGCCGCACGTTCCAACAGACGGGAGTGCAGATAGAATACGTCGCCAGGATATGCTTCACGGCCAGGAGGGCGGCGCAACAGCAGGGAAATTTGACGGTATGCAACGGCTTGTTTAGATAAGTCATCGTATACGATCAACGCATCTTCACCACGGTCACGGAAGAATTCGCCCATGGTACAACCGGAGTAAGGAGCGATGTATTGCAGTGCAGCGGCTTCAGAAGCAGTTGCAGCAACTACGATAGTGTGTTCCATCGCACCATGCTCTTCCAATTTGCGTACTACGTTGGCAATAGAAGATGCTTTTTGACCGATAGCCACATAAATACAGATAACGCCTGTACCTTTTTGGTTAACGATGGCATCCAGTGCTACGGCAGTTTTACCGGTTTGACGGTCACCAATGATCAACTCACGTTGGCCACGACCAACCGGAACCATAGAGTCAATGGCTTTCAGGCCGGTTTGCATTGGTTGGTCAACCGATTTACGCGCAATCACACCTGGTGCAATTTTTTCGATTGGAGCAGTCAATGTTGTGTTGATTGGACCTTTACCATCGATAGGACGACCCAATGCATCAACTACGCGGCCAACCAGTTCGCGACCGATCGGCACTTCCAAAATACGGCCGGTACAGGTAACTGTATCGCCTTCTTTAATGTGTTCGTACTCACCCAACACTACGGCACCGACGGAGTCACGCTCCAAGTTCATGGCCAGACCGAAAGTGTTACCGGGGAATTCGAGCATCTCACCTTGCATCGCGTCTGACAAGCCATGAATGCGCACAATGCCGTCTGTAACAGAAACAATGGTACCACGGGTACGCACTTCTGCATTGACGGACAGATTTTCGATTTTGGCTTTAATCAAATCGCTAATTTCAGCAGGATTAAGCTGCATGAAAACTCTCCTAATTTGTCATAGTCGCATACAAAGCATTCAGTTTGCCTTGTACGGACAAATCCAAGACCTGATCACCCACTTCTACTTTGATGCCGCCGATTAATTCAGGGGCAACTTTAGCTACCACATCCAATTTGCTGTTGAAGCGTTTTGTCAGGATATCGGTAACATCGGCCAGCTGCTGAGAACTGAGTTCATACGCGCTGTAAATTACTGCCGATTTCGTATTGTTGTGTATCAGGGTCAAATCTTGATATTGGGCATAAATTTCCGGCAATACCAGCAAACGCTTTTGCTCGGCCAAAACGGTAATGAAATTTGCCAATTCGACATTTTTGATACCGACAAGACCTTTGAGCGTTTCTGCTTTTTCGGAAGCTCCCGTTTCCGGTTGCTCGATGAAAGCAATAACTTTCTCATCTTGAACAACCGCTGCGAGTTCTTTCAGTTCGCCCAACCAAGACTCGATTTGGTTTTTTTCCTGAGCCAGACTAAACAATGCTTTCGCATAAGGTCTGGCAATCGTTGCGAACTCTGCCATAAGATTACAGCTCCTGTTTTAAGGTACTGAGCAAATCTGCATGTTTGGAAGCATCAACTTCTTTACGCAAGATAGATTCCGCACCTTTAACAGCCAGTGTAGCAACCTGTTCGCGCAACACTTCGCGCGCACGGTTAACTTCTTGCTCCACGTCAGCTTTTGCTTGGGCTGCAATGCGTGCTGCTTCATGAGAAGCTTGCTCTTTGGCTTCTTCTACAATTTTTGCAGCACGTTTTTCGGCGTTGGCAACCATTTCGGTTACCTGATTACGCCCTTCGGCCATAAGTTCTGCAACTTTTTTCTCTGCCTGCTCAAAATCGCTCTTACCGCGCTCGGCAGCAGCCAAACCCTCGGCGATTTTTGCAGCACGCTCATCCAACGCTTTGGCAATCGGAGGCCATACGAATTTCATCGTAAACCAAACCAAGCCAAAGAAAACCAGGATTTGCGCAAATAAGGTTGCATTAATATTCACGTTACTTAACCTTCGTATCTGGGTTAATCAAACAGACCATAAGCCTGTATCTGAACGGATCGCTCCGTCTTGATTACGCAGCACCAAACGGGTTAACGAAGGCGAACAACAGAGCAATAGCCACACCGATCAAGAAGGCCGCGTCGATCAGACCAGCGATCAAGAACAGTTTGGTTTGCAGAGGACCGATCAGCTCAGGTTGGCGAGCAGAAGATTCCAAGTATTTAGAACCAACCATTGCGATACCGATAGAGGCACCCAATGCACCCAAGGCAACGATCAAACCACATGCGATAGCAATCAAACCCATTTTTAAACTCCTTAAAATAGTAAAGGTTAAACAAAATAGTAAAGGTTAAACTACAAAAAACAAACTACGAAAAAACTACTTGATTAGTGTGCATCATGCGCTTGTCCGATATATACGAACGCCAACGCCATGAAAATAAATGCCTGCAAGGTGATAACCAAAATGTGGAAAATCGCCCAAGCCAAACCGGCAATCAGGTGGAACACAAATAAAATTGGATCCAAAGTTTCGATACTGCCGGTTGATGCCCATGCACCACCCAACAAAGCAATCAGCAAGAACACCAGCTCACCGGCATACATATTACCAAACAACCGCATACCGTGGGATACGGTTTTGGACAAGAACTCTACCAAGTTCAACAAGAAGTTGGCCGGAGCAAGCATCGGACCAAAAGGCGCACTGAACAATTCGTGAATCCAACCGCCAAAGCCTTTGATTTTGATATTGTAATAAATACATACCAACAATACGCCAATTGCCAAAGCCAAAGTCGTATTCAAGTCAGCAGTCGGTACAACGCGCAACAGTGCATGATGATTACCGGTAATGCCTTGCCATGCCATCGGCAGCAAATCAACCGGCAACATATCCATGGCGTTCATCAGGAAAATCCAGACAAACAGGGTCAAACCCAAAGGCGCAACGGCTTTACGCGATTGTTCGTTATGGATAATGCTCTTACACATGTTATCCACGAATTCGAACAGAATTTCAACAGCCGCCTGAAAACGACCGGGCACGCCAGCAGTTGCTTTTTTGGCACCGCGCCACAAAAGAAAGCTGCCGATTACGCCTAACAGAACAGCAAAAAAGATTGCATCAAGGTTAATGAACGAAAAATCAGCGATGTTTTTCAGTCCTTGACCCTGAGTAACATCCGACATACTGGTCAAGCTTTGCAAGTGGTGCTTGATGTAGTCGGCAGCGGTCATAGTTTCACCTGCCATAGTGTTTCACTCTCAACAATACTAAAAAAACCAAATGACTGACGCCAAGAAACGCCAATAAAAATGGGAAAAATACCAGCGATTGATGCCATATCGCAAAAACGACCGACATAGATACCAGCGACAGCACTACTTTTAAAACCTCTCCGCCGATAAATATCGACCTTTGCAGATCAGGATTTCGTCGGGAAAACTTTAAAAGTAAAACTGCAACCAAGGTAGGCAAAATGTACGAAAATCCTCCCGCCAAAGCAGAGAGGAAGCCGGGCAATCCGGAAAATAACGCACAAACAACTGAAATTATTAACAATATAATCACTTGCAATGGGACTATCTGATTCATTGTACTTCGCACCCCAAAAACGCAAGGTAAATTAATATAATCAAGAAGTTTGTTAACGTCAAGCAATATGTTAATCTTTGTGAACCTTTCACAGATAAATGATTAACACATATAAAACAAATCTTTGCAGGAACGGAGTTTAACACAAATTACATGTTGCTACATAGATTTTACAGAAGATTTTGATTTGTATTGTAAACATCTGTACGACCAGTATTTTTATCAAAAATTCAGGCCGTCTGAAAAACTTTTTTCAGACGGCCTGTTTATAAAACCGTTAAAACTCTTGATTGATACCCAACTGCTTCAGCAAGTATTCAAATGTTTCCGGCGTATCAAAATGCAGTACGATTTTGCCTTTTTTCTGATTGCTGGTTTTGACTTCGGCATTGACACCCAAACGCTCGGTCAGGGCATCATTGATACGGCGGATATCTGGACTGATGGTTTTGGCTGCTTCCGGTTTGGCTTTTTGATGCGCCAACTGACTGCGACGTTCTACTTCGCGTACCGACCAACCGTTTTTGACGGCTTTTTGCGCCAACTCCAATTGGTCAACCACATGCAAGGTCAGCAACGCACGGGCATGACCCATTTCCAGACGGCGTTGATAAAGCATTTCCTGAACCGGCTCAGGCAGGCTCAACAGGCGCAGGCTGTTGGAGATGGCACTACGGCTTTTACCGACGGCTTTTGCGATGGTTTCGTGAGTCAGGCCGAATTCATCGGCAAGGCGTTTCAAACCTTGCGCTTCTTCAATCGGATTGAGGTTTTCACGTTGCAGGTTTTCAATCAAACCCATGGCCAACGCGGTTTCGTCGCTGATGGTTTTGATAACGACGGGAATTTCGGTCAAACCGGCCAACTGGGAGGCGCGCCAACGGCGTTCGCCGGCAATCAATTCATATTGAGACAGACCACGCTCACGTACGATAACCGGCTGGATAATGCCTTGCGCTTTAATGGAATCAGCCAGTTCCTGCAAAGCTTCATCATCAATTTGCACACGCGCCTGATAGCGGCCGGGCTGAATATCGGCGATGGCAACCGTTGTCAGGCGGTCGCTACTGCTGCTGTCCACTGCATTGGAAATCAGCGAATCCAAACCGCGTCCCAATCCACCTTTTGCTTTTGCCATATTGTTTTCCCTTTCAGACGGCCTCATTGTTGAAATGACGTATTCTATCGGATATTGCCGCTTTACGACAATTTGAATCACGATGATTTGACTATTGCCATTTATTTACGGAGCGAAACCGCAAACACGCCCCTTAAAGCGTTGCTTAAGCGGATTTCTTCCGCGTTTTCCAACATGGTACGCGTGATGTGTGTTTCCCTTATCGTATCTGCACCTAAATATAGTTGCGGCTGCTTCAATACCGCTTGGCGCATTACCCCGTTCAAAATATCCAAATCCAAAGACGGCGTGAGCCATTGTCCTTGATATTTGACGAACACATTGCTTCTTCCACCCTCTAACAAAAGGCTGTCTGAATTGAAAAACAGGCTGTCAAATGCGCCCTGCCCTTCTGCCGTTTTCCACGCTTGGTCAAAAATTTCACGGCGCGTGGTTTTGAAGCGGCGTAGATAATCGCGTTGGCTTAATGTGTGTTCACTCAAGATAACGTATTGCTGCCCATCCAATTCGGAAACAGCCGCATGACTCAATACAAGGCCGTCTGAAAACAAAGTGGCTTTGACTCTAAATAACCCACTTGGCAACGCATCTATATAGTGTTGAATTTGCTCTATTGCATTTTCAGGCCAAGGCAGGTTGAGCGCTTGTGCCGAAATTTTCAGACGGCCTAAATGCAAATCAAGCAAACGGCATTGTCTATCTTCCACACGCATGGTCTCAAAAATACCGAAATCAGGCCGCAATTCATTGAGAAAACGCGCCTTCCAACCGCACTCGCGATATTCGGCTTCAGGATCGCTATCAATCACAATCCCCGAACCCACTCCATAAATACCTTGATAAAGGCCGTCTGAAACCGGCTTCAGGGATAAGGTACGAATTACGACATTAAATACGCCTTCAAATCCCAAACCCGTATCACACGGATGCAAAAAGCCAATGCTGCCTGTGTACAAACCGCGCGGTTCGGATTCAAGAGACTCAATAATCTGCATACTCATGCGTTTTGGCGCGCCGGTAATACTGCCGCACGGGAAGGCTGCACGGAGAATATCAGCAACCGAAACATCAGGCAGCACCTGCGCCTCGATGGCACTGGTCATCTGCCAAACGCTGCCGAAACGGGAAACTTTAAACGGTTCAGGCACGCGTACTTTGCCCGTTTGCGCGATTTTGCCGAGGTCGTTGCGCAACAAATCGACAATCATCACATTTTCGGCGCGGTTTTTCGGGTCGTTTTGCAATTCAACGGCGCGGCGTTCATCTTGTCCGTCATGAAGAATCGGCGCAGTGCCTTTCATCGGCTCGGTTGTGATCAGGCCGTCTGAATCGATTTTGAGGAAAAGTTCGGGAGAAAAACACAAAGTCCACGCGTCCTGCCCTGCCCTGTCGGGCAGACAAGACAAAACGGCATACGGCACAGGCTGGCGCAAACGGCGGTAAAGTTGAATCGGATTACCGTAAGTTTGCAGGTGCAGGCGTGCGGTGTAATTGATTTGATAGGTATCGCCGCGGCGGATGGCTTCGTGGATTTGGTTGATATGCTCGAGATAATCAGCTTCAGATACGGAGAATTGGGGAGTGGAGACACCTGCCTCAAGGCCGTCTGAATGATTGTCTAGCCAGCTTTCGGCATCGATTTCAGAATAATCGGCAAACCAGTGCAAACGCAAATTGCCACTGCGCGCGGATGAAATATCCATCAGTGGCAATCCGAATTCGTAGTCTGCAAACAACACTGCATACAGGCCTTTTTTCCAACCTGCCTGCAAAACATCATCCAACGACGCCAGTTCGTTATGATGAAAAAGGCAGCTTTCCACATGATTTTGATAGAGTTTTGCACGACCGCTTAACGCATCGTCGAACAGGGCGAAATAAGGCATGATGTATTATACAAATAGGCTGATTATACGCTGTTTTTACAAAAATTATCAAACAAGCCGGAAAAAATCGCTTATGTGTAATTTTATGTAGGCTAACACAGCATAAAGAGGTAAAATCAAGTCATACCACAACCATATCATTTAAAACTTATCGATAAGGAGACTTTATGGCAGACCACCAATTAGAACCGTTCGAGAATGTTGAACTGGGCGAGAAACAAGACCAGCTGCAAGTATTCGAAAAGGCTGTTTTGGAACACGAAGGACGCGGTACGGACGAAGACTCCAGCAGCGCGCCGCTTCCCGCCAACTACCCCTACAAACAACGTATGCGCCGCGCCGTATACGAAAAAGAAAAACAAAAGCTGCAAATCGAATTGCTGAAAGTGCAAAGCTGGGTCAAAGACTCCGGCCAACGCATCGTCAGCCTGTTTGAAGGCCGCGACGCAGCCGGTAAAGGCGGTACCATCAAACGCTTTATGGAACATTTGAACCCACGTGGCGCGCGCGTGGTTGCTTTGGAGAAACCAACCACTACCGAACGCGGTCAATGGTATTTCCAACGCTACATCCAAAACCTGCCGACCGCAGGCGAAATGGTATTCTTCGACCGTTCATGGTACAACCGTGCCGGCGTAGAACGCGTAATGGGCTTCTGCGAACCTAACGAATACCTGCTCTTCATGCGTCAAACCCCTGAATTGGAACGTATGCTTGTTGCCAGCGGCATCCATCTGTTCAAATTCTGGTTCTCAGTATCCCGTGAAGAACAACTCCGTCGCTTCATCTCCCGCCGTGATGACCCGCTAAAACACTGGAAACTGTCTCCAGTGGATATCCAGTCGCTCGACCGCTGGGACGACTACACCGAAGCCAAAAACGCCATGTTCTTCCACACCCACACCGGCGACGCGCCTTGGGTCATCATCCGTTCCGACGACAAAAAACGTGCACGTTTGAACTGTATCCGCTACTTCCTGCATCAGTTGGACTATCCGGGCAAAGACGTGAAAGCTATCGGCAAAGTGGACGAGAAAATTGTTTTGGTTCCTGATACACGTTACAAAGAAAAAACTGTCGATCTCGGACACGATTAATTTGTAACATTACCAAAGGCCGTCTGAAATTTCATCTTTCAGACGGCCTTTTCTTAATCCTCGCGATTCCAGTACGTTTTTTGTGCGAATACCAATTTATTGTCAGTGAATTTCACGCTGTCCAAATTCAATGCCCAAACATTGCTTTTCATCACTCTGGCAGCAGGATGCGCTTTGTAATACAAAGACTGTGCCGCTTTCAAATCCACTTCATCCTCAATCAAAGCGGCAGTCGCCGCAAACTGAATGCCGCTGATTTTCGTGATACTGTCAGGTTGACCGGCAATGGTACCGGCTACTTTGGCTGACCGACTCATCATTCCGCCATGTTTCGTTTTCAAAGATGTCAGCACAATCAATCGGGCATTCGCCTCATCAAACACATAAAAACAGCAAGCTGCCCAAACTTCGCCCTCTTCCACAGCAGCAATGCTGACGACATGATGATTGCTCAAAAACTTCACTATATTGGCAGGAATTGTTTGCATGGGTTTTATCTTCCTTCGCAGTAGACGTAATTATACTCAGGCCGTCTGAAACATCAGCCCTGCCAGCGCGGCACATTGTTTTGAATAATGCCGAACAAGTCCAAAGCATGAGAGACGCTGTGTGTAATCATATCTTCGATGGATTCGGGCTTCTGATATAAAGCCGGAACGGGAGGAAACACAATGCCGCCCATCTCTGTCACGCGGCGCATATTTTCAATGTGCGCCAAGTTTAACGGCGCTTCACGCACCATCAACACCAGTTTGCGCCGCTCTTTCAACGTTACATCCGCCGCACGGCTGAGCAAATTATCGGCAAATCCATGAGCAACCGAAGCCAAGGTTTTCATTGAACACGGCGCAATCAACATTCCATCCGTTAAAAACGATCCGCTGGCAATACTTGCACCGACATTACGGACGGAATGCACGACATCCGCCAAAGCATAAACGTCTTCTTTGGTGTAATCCGTTTCCAAAGCGCGGGTCATCTCCGCCCCTTGCGAAACCACCAAATGCGTTTCTACCTGATGCTCACGCAAAAGCTGCAAAGCCTTCACGCCATACTGAAAACCGCTGGCACCGCTGATGCCGACAACCAAACGCTTCATTGTATTTCCCTGTCTCGGCCTAAAGATAAATGAAAGGCAGATTCTCAAGACGAAAAAATAACCGCTAAAAAGCGGTTAGATTTTCTAATGTGGTGCCGACAGCGAGATTTGAACTCGCACAGCCTACGGCCACTACCCCCTCAAGATAGCGTGTCTACCAATTCCACCATGTCGGCATAAATCAAATTGTCTTACTGCTGCTGAGGATTCGGAGCAACAGGAGTTGTATTGTTTTGTGCAGGCGTTGCAGGCTTAGGAGCCTGTTGGGTCTGCTTCACATCGCTGAAGTCTAAACCGTGCTTACTGGAGTGGGTGTGAATATACACCATCGCCATGCAGGTCGCAAAGAAAAAAGTTGCAGCAACGGCAGTCGAGCGGCTGAGGAAGTTGGCATTACCGGCAGAACCGAATACGCCTTGCGCGCTACCGCTGCCGGAACCGAACGTTGCGCCGGCATCCGCGCCTTTACCGTGTTGCAACAATACTAACACGATTACGGCTAAAGCGGAAATAATATTAATGATCCAGATAAGGGTTTTAAAGGCTTCCATATGTTTTCTACGAGGCTTGTGCTGCGTTGATGATGGCGGTAAAGGAGTCATATGATAATGACGCGCCACCAACCAATGCGCCGTCTACATGAGGTACTGCGAAGATGTCGGCCGCGTTATCCGCTTTCACACTTCCGCCGTAAAGAACGCGGATTTTAACATCGCTTCCGCACAAAGACAAGATTTCTTTGTAGATAAATGCGTGCATGTCGGCGATTTGTTCGACAGTGGCGACTTTGCCTGTACCGATCGCCCAAACCGGCTCGTAGGCAACGGCGATGTTTTTGGTGTTCAAACCTTGCAGGATGGAAAGCTGGTGGGTAATGACTTCGTGTTCTTTGCCGGCTTCGCGTTCTTCCAGGCTTTCACCGACACACAACAATGGAATCAGGCCGACGTTGAGGACGTTTTCCATTTTGCGGCGTTGGATTTCGTTTTTCTCGCCGAAATAAAGGCTGCGCTCGGAGTGGCCGATGAGGACGATGTCAGTACCGATGTCGGCAAGCATTTCGGCGGACACTTCGCCGGTGTACGCGCCGTTATTCGGGAAACGGCTCACGTCTTGCGCACAGGTCAAGATACGGTTGTTCAAAACAATCTGCATGGCGTTGTGCAGTTGCAACAGATAAACGGTCGGAGCGGCCAGGCCGATTAACACGCGTTCTGCGGTTGGCATGACACGGAAGCGGTGCATAAGCGCATTGTTGTTTTGGAGTCGGCCGTTCATTTTCCAGTTGCCGATAACCCATTTTTGATCCCACATTCCGATTTGGTGATACATCTTTATTGCTCCGTGTGTTGGTTGTTGCTTGCTGTAGCGTCGTGTAATGTCAAAGTTTAGTGGATATATGTGCGCTTGGCAATTATTAACGAGCCTCTGGGCCGTCTGAAAGATGGCACACTCTCCGACAAGGATTTATAATGTATGCTTCGATAAAATTAAGAATTGAACGGAGCACAAATATGGACTTTGAAAAAGCGCGTTTCAATATGGTTGAACAGCAGATTCGTCCGTGGGATGTCTTGGACTTCGACATTTTGGATGCTTTGGAGGAGATCGAGCGCGAACATTTTGTCGGCGAGGCTTTTCAAGGTTTGGCCTATGCGGATATGGAGCTGCCGCTGACCAACGGTCATAAGATGTTGGAACCCAAAGTCGTTGCCCGCCTGGCTCAAGGTTTGAAATTGAAAAAAGACGAAACCGTCTTAGAAATCGGTACAGGCTCAGGCTATGCAACCGCCCTGCTGTCCAAACTGGCCGGCAAAGTCGTCACTGACGACATCGATGCCCAGCAGCAGCAACGCGCCAAAAAAGTTTTGGACGAATTGGGCTTTACCAACGTCGATTATGTGCAAAACAACGGCCTGACCGAAGCATCGCAAGGCGCTCCTTTTGATGCGATTTATGTAGGCGGCGCAGTAGACAGCGTGCCTGAAATTCTGAAAGAGCAACTGAAAGACGGCGGCCGTATGGTGGTCATCGTCGGCCGTAAACCGGTACAACGCGCGCTTTTGCTGACGCGTAACGACAATGAGTTTTCCGAAAAGGTATTGTTCGACACCGTCGTAGCACACTTGGAAGACAAATCGGCCAATCCGTTCGGCGATTTCGATTTTTAAACAACAGGCCGTCTGAAAGTTCAGACGGCCTCATACTTTAATACGCTACCCTATGACCGACATCATCCAACTCTCGCCCACCGAATTGAAACAATGGCAGGACGAAGGCCGCGCATTTCATCTGCTCGACGTCCGCACCGATGAAGAACGCGCCATCTGCACCCTGCCCGCTGCCATTCATATCCCGATGAACCTCATCCCCCTGCGCCAAAACGAGCTGCCCGACGACGATTTACCCATCGTCGTTTACTGCCACCACGGCATCCGCAGCCTGCACACGGCAATGTATTTGGAAGATGCCGGATTTGAAAACCTCTACAACCTGCAAGGCGGTATTGATGCTTGGGCAATGCAGGTGGACAGCAAAATGATGCGGTATTGAATCGGTTTTATCAATAAAAGGCCGTCTGAAACTGGATTTCAGACGGCCTTTTTCAAACCTTTCTATTTACGCTTGTAAGCTAGAGACAAACTGCTGTACGGCCGGCACAGCCAAAATCAACAGCAATACCAATACGGCTTTTTCCATACGGTTGAACTGACAACTTCCGTAGTGTTTCTTTTGCGAATAGAGAAACAGCAATACGCCGGGCAAATAGAGCAAGACTGAAAGCAGCAAATATTCCGTGCCTGCCGCATAGACAATCCAAGCCGCATAAAGCGTTGCTGCCGCGCCGATAAGACGGTATTTTGCCGCAGCCTTTTGTGTCAGCGATAATTTGAGCAGATATGCACCAATTAACAGATACGGTATCAAAATCATGGAAGTCGATACCATCAGCAAGGCAGAATAATCCTCGCCTTTTAACCACACCAGCAATAGGCAAACCTGCACGGTCAAGGTGGTAAACATCAACGAACCCTGCGGCACTTCGTTTTTATTCAACGGGATAAACGATTTTGGAAATGCGCCGTTTCTCGCACCCATGTGCGGAACCTCGGTCGCATACAGCGTCCAGCTTAAATAAGACGACAGCACAGACACAATCAGGCAAGAAGAAATCAGCACTTTACCCCAAGGGCCGACCATGTGCGCCAACACGCCCGCCATAGACGGATTAGCCATTGCTGCAATATCCACACGAGGCAAAATGCCTTGAGCCAAGACGGTAATTGCCACATACATTGCCAGCGTCAAGCTGACTCCGATAATGGTTGCTCGACCGACATCAGCACGACTTCGCGCATGCTTGGACAAAACCGCCGCACCCTCAATACCGGTAAACACCCACAGCGTAATCAGCATTGTGTTTTTTCACCTGCGTCATCAGGCTGACATCAGGATTTTCAGGCGTAGCAAGGCTCGCCCCTGTCCAATCGGACATAAACACTTCGGTTTGAAAGAAATAGGCTGCCATACCGATAAATAAAATCAGCGGAAATACTTTGACTGCTGTCGCAATCAGGTTCTCTCCTGCCGCTTCTTTAATACCGCGCACTACCAACCAGTAAATCAGCCACACAATTACCGATTCACCGACAAAAGCGGCAAATGTGTTGCCTTTACCGAAAATCACGTTGTCCGGCGTATAGACAAATCCGCCTACTGCTTCAAACGCAACCACCAAATAGCCGACAATACCGACCGTAGTGCAAAGCCAATAGCCCCACGCCGAGAAAAAACCCATCAAATCGCCGAAGCCGTCGCGGGCGTACGTATAAATACCGCCATCCAATTCGGGCTTAAGTTTGGACAAGGCCGAAAATGACAGACCGAGAAAGATAATGCCCACACCGGTAATCAGCCAACCCAGCAGCAAAGCCTGCGAACCTGCGACGGCAGCCATATTCTGCGGCAGGCTGAAAATACCCGAACCAATCATGGAACTGATAACCAAGGCCGTCAGCGCGGCCAAGCCGATTTGAGATTTTTGCGACATGTTTATTCCTGATTTTTATAATTATGTGTTTGTGAAGCAACGGCATTACCGGCTTTTTTAACCTGTTCTAACCGTATCAAAATATTATGCGACCACTTTCAGACGGCCTTAAATCCTTGCGCCAACGCACGGATATGTTCAGGTGCGATACCGCAGCACCCGCCGATAATTTCCGCGCCCAAATCCGCCCATTGTCTCGCCCAAGACAAATAATTTTCCGGCGTGGCATCGGCGCGAATCGGATCCAAACCGTCGTTGGCCTCGTTCATCTGTACTTGTACCGGTTCAAATGCATTGGCGTAAACACCCAGTTTCAGACGGCCTTGGGCTTCATGTGCCACTTTCAAAGCTTCCGCCATCACCTCAGGCTGACTGCAATTGAACAACATTGCCGCCGCACCTATCTCTACCGCGAAATCCGCTGCCTCGTGCACGTTTTCTCCCGAACGCAACACCGGTACATCATGCGGCATCGTATCTTCCAAAGTAAACGACACCCAAAACGGCTTACCATCATCAGGCAGACTGCTGCGCCAGAAACGCGCTTCTTCCAAGCTGGATACGGTTTCTGCCAACCAAATATCAGCAAACGGCATCAAACCCGATATTAAAGGGCGCGCCAAAGCAGGTGCGACTTGTTTGTCAAACAAGTCAGGGCGGTAAGAACCGAACAACGGCGGCAGGCTTGCGGCCACTTTTGCAGTAGTCCCGCTTTGTTCCACCGCTTCACGCGCCAAACGGCCGGCCTGCCTTGCCCATTCGGCAGCTCGAGCATCAAAGCGCTCCTGCCCGATATGAAACGGAACAAGCGCATAGCTGTTGGTCGTAACTACTTGTGCGCCTGCGCGAAGAAAGTCCAAATGCGTTTCGCGTACAATCTCCGGCGTTTCCATCAAAGCCAAAGCAGACCATTCCGGCTGACGAAACGGTGCGCCGCGCCGATGCAGTTCACGCCCCATTCCACCGTCTAAAATCGTTACCGTCATGATCGACCTCCAATGATGATTTTTTAAAATCGCCATTCTACGCTTTTTTAACTCCTTACCTTTAATCTATAAAGAACTAAACTTATGCAGTTTTGGCATATAAAAGGCCGTCTGAAACTGGGTTTCAGACGGCCTTTGCGATTATTTCACAAACCGTGCATCTGCCATAAACGGCCGTGTGGCAGCTGGTTTAGCGGAATAGAAGCGGGAGAAAGTGCTGTCGATTTTAGTCTGTATCGGTTTACCGTCCAATGTTGCCGATGCTTCCAATTTCACACCACCGCCACTGGTTTCACCCAATTTCATATTTGGCAACGTCAGTTTGGCAATATTGAGTTTCACATTTTCCACTTTGGTATCGGGAGACATCAGCTGTTTGCCGACGGGGCGGATTTTCTCACCCTCATCATGAGGTGCGGCACCTCCGTTGTCGTCAACCACGCCGATATTAATCAATCGGGCAGATGCCAAATCCATCTTGCCGTTTTTGACCGGAATACCGACAAACAGTTTTACGCCGCGATGAATGAACGTATTGTCCCGCCACTGAGTTTGACCCTCTTTCGGCGGTTTGGTTTCTGCCGCCACCGAATAAGTGCGGCCCATAATCATCAATTTATAACCTGGAATTTTTTTCGAACCGAATCCATCAGTGATATCTTCGACCAGTTGCGGCGCAGTCAGGGTTTCGTTTGCCAAAATACGGGCTGAAGTTTCTGCCAAATGGGCAGGCTTGCCGTCTATAGTCAATGCCTGTTCATGGCCGAAATCAGATGCAAATGTAGGTATAGCGGCCAGTGCGGCGGCCAATGCCAGAATACGGATGGTTTTCATTGCAGACTCCTGATAAAAATGTAATTGGGTTGATTACCCGATAAAATCCGGGCGATATTGATAGGAGTCGATATTTTTATATAAATGATACAGATTATCAAGAATATTTAACTTTTAAAATAAAAAAGGCTGTCTGAAAACCAAGTTTCAGACGGCCTTCTCAATTTGTTTAAAACCTTCTATCAGCCTGTAAAGCGTTTGAACACCAATGTGCCGTTGGTACCGCCGAAGCCGAAGGAATTGGAGATGGCAACGTCGATTTTCGCGTCGCGCGCTTCGTTGGCGCAGTAATCCAAATCACAACCGGCTTCAACGTCTTGTTCAAAGATATTGATGGTCGGTGGAGATTTTTGCTCGTGTACTGCCAACACGCTGTACAACGCCTCCACACCGCCGGCTGCGCCAAGCAAGTGGCCGGTCATGGATTTGGTGGAGTTAACGATGACTTTGCACGCATGATCACCCAAAGCGCGTTTGATGGCTTTGGTTTCGTTGGCATCACCCAAAGGAGTCGATGTACCGTGTGCGTTGACGTAATCTACGTCTTCAGGATTCAAGCCAGCATCTTTCAGCGCGCGGGTAACGGCCAATGCAGGGCCTTCTTCGTTAGGCGCGGTAATGTGGTAGGCATCGGAGCTCATACCGAAGCCGACGATTTCGGCGTAAATTTTCGCACCGCGTTTTTTCGCGTGTTCCAATTCTTCCAACACCAGCACGCCAGCGCCTTCGCCGATAACGAAACCGTCACGGCCTTTGTCCCACGGACGGGAAGCGGTAGCAGGGTCGTCGTTACGGGTGGAAAGTGCCTTCATGGCAGCAAAACCGCCGACACCTAAAGTGCTGATTGCACCTTCGGCACCGCCTGCAATCATCACGTCCGCGTCGCCGTATTTAATCAGTCGTGCAGAGTCACCGATGGAGTGTGCGCCGGTCGTACAGGCAGAAACCATGCCGTAGCTCGGGCCGCGGTAGCCTTTGAGAATGGTTACGTGGCCGGAAATCAGGTTAATCAGCGAGCCTGGGATAAAGAAAGGATTGATTTTGCGCGCACCACCTTCGATAACGGCTTTGCCGGTCGCTTCAATGCTCGGCAGACCACCGATACCGGAGCCGATGTTGACACCGACGCGGTCTTTGTCGAGGGTTTCCAAATCGTCCAAGCCTGAATCATTGATGGCTTGCAGGGCGGCGGCAATACCGTAGTGGATGAACACGTCCATACGGCGTGCTTCTTTCGCGCTGATGTATTGGCCGATGTCGAAATCGCGCACTTCGCCGGCGATTTGGCTGTTGATGTCGGATGCGTCAAAGCGGGTAATCCGTCCGATGCCGCTTTTGCCTGCGAGCAAATTGCTCCATGCGGTGGCGACGTCGTTGCCGACCGGTGATACTTGGCCAAGACCTGTGATGACTACTCTTCTCTGACTCATGATAATCTCGCTGTTGGTTGTCGGGATTTTCGCGGCAGCCTTGCTCATTTTCTTTGTGAAAACGGGAAAAACTCATGCCGTCTGAAATTTCAGGGGTTTAATAATAAGGTAAAAGCCTCTATTGCGATGGCGCAGCAGAGGCTGGATGTTTGGTGCGACCGATTAGCCTTGGTGGGCGTTGATGTAGTCGATAGCCAATTGTACGGTAGTGATTTTTTCAGCGTCTTCGTCAGGGATTTCGCAGCCGAAAGCTTCTTCCAAAGCCATCACCAGTTCTACGGTGTCCAGAGAGTCAGCACCCAAATCGTCTTGGAAAGAAGATTCGTTTTTCACTTCGGCTTCGTTTACGCCCAGTTGTTCAGCAACAATTTTCTTAACTTGTTGTTCGATGTTTGACATGTCAGTCGTTCCTTTTCGCCTTGCGGCAGGTTGTTTAAGAGAAATAATTCGTCGGTATTGTACCGAATTCGGATAGAGTTTTCCATCTAATCCTGCATTTTAGCACAGATTATTCAGTAAAAACCTGTTGTTGCGCATATTAGCATAGGCTGATTTTAACCTACAAGCAGGAAATTGTTTTTATTTGATATCATAGAGTTAAGTTTGATTATCGTAAATCGTGGCCATCTGAAAATCCTAATTTCGGCTTCTCAAACGGCTTTAATGCAATTTCAAATATTTCCTCCAATTATTTTTCCAAACTGCCCACATCATCCGTCTCACGATATTCCAGCCCGTCCAATGCCGCAAAATGCTGCTTGCCGCATTCGATTTTCAGCCGTTCGTTTTCGCGCAGCTTGCCCGCATCTACCCCCGCCTGAATGCCTTTGCCGGTATTTTTGGTTTCCGCAACGAAATACACTTTGTCCTGAACCTGTTTCACCACCGCCCAATCGGGATTGTAGTTGCCCAGCGGGGTCGGGATTTTGAACCAGCCGGGCAGTTTGAAGTAAAACGCCACTCCGCCTTCATTTTTCGCATCATAATCCTCGCAATTTTGGGCAAAGGCTTGTTCCGTGCCGGAATCCAAAGGAATGTAGTTTTCGCAAATGGTTTTTTGCGGTTTTCCGACTTCGAACGTAAAGTCGTTTTCATAAAACTCGATGCCTTCGCGTTCCATGTCTTCCAACAGCTTTTGGTCATACACTTCGCCGGTTTGCTCATACTCGATTCCTGCCGTCATCAATGCGTACAGGCTGCGGTTTACCGCTTCGGCAGCAAGGTCGATGAAGCGTTGTGGGTTGCCTGCCACATCTTTCAGACGACCCGATTGTGTGATGATTTCGTACACCGTGCGCCGTGTCAGCCCCGTTTTTCTTTGGATTTCGCCGAGTATGTCGGGAATTTCCCATGTGGTTTCCATATCGCGGCTGCGGCTGGCAATCTCGACTGTTTCGATACCGTAGGTTTGGGATTGTTTCAATTGCGCCTTGCGGATGCGGATTTTCGGCTTTTGGATTTCGGGCAGGCCTGCCACTGCCGCCGAAGCTTGTTCGATGAGTTTTTCCGTATCGAAGCGTACGCGGTAGCGCGTTTTGTATTTCAACCTCTCCCAAATTGCCTGAAATTCAGGATCGAGCGGAAAATCTTTGCGGAATAGCTGTTTTTTCTTCTTATTGCCGTTTTTGATGTTTTCGGCGGCAAATTTAATACCGCATTCATCTTCGTATTCCTTTTGCAGATTTGCGGCAAACAATTCGTAGCTTTCGTTCGGCACTACAGTCAGTATGTTCACTTTTTCATCGCGCACGCGTCGTCCTTCCTGATTGACGGCTATACGCAGCCCGCGCCCGATTTCCTGCCGCTTTTTCAGCGGCGAGCGGGTTTCGTTGAGCGTGCAGATTTGGAATACATTGGGGTTGTCCCAGCCTTCTTTCAGCGCGGAATGGGAAAAGATAAAGCGCAGCGGGCTGCCGAAGGAAAGCAGGGTTTCCTTGTCGCGCATAATGAGGCGGTAGGTATCGTTGTCCGCCTGCGTTGTACCGTCGGTGTTTTTCAGACGGCCTTTCTTGTCTTGCGAGAAATAGCCGTCGTGTACGCCCGCCGTATCGGTGCTGCCTGAAAGCTCTCGATAGATTTCTTCAAACCAAAGGGCAAACTTGCCTGCTGTTCCGTCTGCCGCACGGTAATTCTCCACGCGGTCGATGAAAAACAGCGACAACACCTTAATCCCCAGCGGATTCAGCCGTTTCTCCTTCGCCAAATGCTCCCTTACCGTTTCGCGGATTTGGTTTTTCATGATTTCATCGCGCACCGCATCACCGTCTCCGCCGCGCGTAATGGTTTTACCGCTTGAGAACGCCAATTCCTGATTCTCGAAATCCATACCGTCAATGATGAAACCGTGGCGGTAGGCTTCGTTGCCGCCCGATTTTTCAAACAAATCGTCTCCATATTTGACGGATACCTTTTTCTTCTTGGTTTCTTTCTTATCCTGATAATGAATGTTCAAATCGGCTTTCAGACTGCCTTTGGCCGCCTGTTTCACTTCCAGCAGCTCCGCAAATGCGCCGTTCACATCGTTTTCCGCCAATACCGGCAAGACTTCGATTTGCTTTACCAGCTTCAAATTGTATGCCTGCACGGGATTCAGACTGTAAACCTTGTGGTAAGGGTTTTTATGCGTTGCAGAATAGCGTAGGGTAAAGAGCGGATTGAGCGATTCCAAGGCATTCAGACGACCTTCCGTTTCCATATTCTGCGGCTCGTCGATAATAACGATAGGACACGTTTCCTGAATAAACTTAATCGGCGCTTCCCCGCTTTCGTTTACCTTATTGATAACGTTTCCATCTTTTTCAAACGACTGGATGTTGATCACCAAAATCTCGATGTGGTCGTTTACCGCAAAAGCGCGTAAATCCGACAGCCGCGTGCTTGAATATTCCGCATAACGCATCACGGGCCTGCCGAACACCCAGTCAAAATGCGCCTTCGTAATTTCCAGGCTTTTCAACACGCCTTCGCGTATCGGCACGCTCGGCACGACAATCACAAACTTCTTCCAGCCGTAACGGCGGTTTAATTCATAAATCGTGCGCAGATAGACATAGGTTTTGCCTGTACCCGTTTCCATTTCTAGAGAGAAATTCCACCTATCCGCACCGATTTCCGTTTCAGGCTGTCCGTTTTGCTTTTGTACCGCATTCAAATTCCTGCCTAGCTTTTCCCAATCCAAATCCAAACCGTTTCCGACAAACCGCCCTGTCCCCTGACTGGTCAAATCAAATGTCCGGACATGGTTCGGTTGCCCTGCAAAAAGGTTCGCAACGGCATTTACCGCATCAAGCTGATAGGGCAGTTCTTCAAATTTCAGTTCCATTTTTATTTCCTTCTATCCGCTGTCGCGCGGAAAATCTACCTCTTTGCCGTCATTCCCGCGCAGGCTGGAATCCATACTTTTTTATTTCAAGAGCGTTTGAGAGATGCTGTAATTTCAAACTTCTGGATTCCCGCCTGCGCGGGAATGACGGCAGACGGCACTTCCGGTTTCC
This sequence comes from Neisseria sp. P0020.S003, assembly GCF_051957095.1. Lineage (NCBI taxonomy): Bacteria > Pseudomonadati > Pseudomonadota > Betaproteobacteria > Neisseriales > Neisseriaceae > Neisseria > Neisseria sp. P0020.S003. The sequence goes on from NZ_JBQCWU010000009.1 coordinate 37,257, forward strand.
CGCTTTCGGCTGACTACACGCATTCGAACATCACGCCCGCGTCCTTCATCTGCAATACGGTATTGCTTTTAAGCGCGTCGTCGCCCTCGAACAGCCTGTCCAATGCCGCCACCTTGACGGGATGCTTCGCCAGCACCGCTTCAATCAAATCTTGATCCACGCGTTCCAGCAAGAAGGAGTACAGCCCGCCCGTATCCTCGTCTTCCACGAAATATACGTCGTCTGAAAACGAAACCTTGCAAGTCAGCTTCAAACCCATACGCAGCATCAATTCGTAGAGCAGGTTTTCAGACGGCGTTTCAGACAGCACGGAATCGATATTCAACAACAATTCGCCTTGCAGGCTTTCGGCATCGGTGTCGGCTGGCTGCCGCCATTGTTTGAAACCACTTTCGGCCAGTTTGAAGACTTTAAAACCCGTATCTATTTCCGATCCGTCTTGAAGGCCGTCTGAAATCTGCCTGCCCGCGCGGCGGATGCGTTCTTTGGCAATTTCGGCAATCGTGTTGAAACCCGCCTTGCGCGCTTCGGACTTTTCGTCGGTTTCTTCGGGAAGTTGCACACAGATGAAACGGCGGCTGCCGCCGTCTTCAGCGTTAAGCTGCATCACAGCATGGGCGGTGGTGCCGCTGCCGGAGAAGAAGTCTAGGATTAGGTCGTTTGGATTTGAACCAATTTTTAACATTTGTAACAATAAAGTTGTTGGTTTCGGGGTGTCGAACGGCGCTTTGGAATTAAATAAACTTTGCAGCTCCTTGTTAGCACCATCATTATGTCCTACTTCCTCAAAGTTCCACCAAGTTGTTGGCACTCTACCTTGTTGTACTTCATTTAAATACCGTTTTAATTGTGGAGCACCTAATCCATCTTTACCAAAAAAAATACGATTTTCTTTTAACCAAATTTCCATTGTTGATTGACTGGCTCTCCAAGAACTACCTTGTGGCGGAAAAAATTCTTCTCCTGTATTTGGATTTCTAATCGGATAAACAGCACTGGCCGAAAACGACTTAACCAGCAAATTATCACTTCTCCATAAACCTTTTCCATCTCCATCATCATTTTTGTATGGCTTATTTTGCGCTTCTGTTCGCGGTAATAAATTTCTCTCAAATTCAAAACCTTTTTGATAAACCATAATGTAATCATGCAATGTAGAAAAACCCTTTGCATCATTTGTTGCAGCGTATTTCTTTTGCCAAATCAAATTAGCTAAAAAATTCTCCGCCCCAAACACTTCATCACACAACAATTTCAACTGCGCCTGTTCGTTATCGTCTATCGAGATAAAAATCACGCCGTCTTCGCGCAGCAGGGTTTTTGCCAGATGCAGGCGCGGCAGCATCATGGAGAGCCAGTTGCTGTGGTAATGGCCGCTGTCTTTGCCGTTTTTGCGCCACGCGCCTTGGAATACGCCGTCGCGCTTCAGGTAGCCCGCGTCGTCGGTATCGCCCACGCGGCGGGCGTATTCTTCGCGGCTTTCGGAGAATTTGTCGGGATAGATGAAGGAATCGTTGCCGGTGTTGTAGGGCGGATCGATGTAAATCATCTTCACGCTGCCGGCGTAGGATTTTTGCAGGATTTTCAGTGCTTCGAGGTTTTCGGCTTCGATAAACACGTTTTGCGTGCCGTCGAAATCTGCGGATTCTTCTTTGCAGGGAACGAGGGTGCGGGAAGTGGGGCTTTGCAGGTTGAGATAGGCGGCGGTTTTGCCCGCCCAATCGAGTTGATAACGTTCGCCCGCACCGGCCAGGTTTTCTGCGCCGAGGACGAGTTTGAGTTTCTCAAAGTCGATTTGGTCTTCGCAAAAGACTTCGGGAAAGAGTTGTTTGAGTTTTAATATGTTGTTTTGTTTGAAATTATTTTCTAAATCGTGTATAATTTCGGTTCGGTTCGGTTCGGTTCGGTTCGGTTCGGTTCGGTTGCCATAATTGCGTCTTCCATCAATGATTACTTACAAAGTGTCCATTTTATCGGGATATGTTGAAAGTTAAAAGAAAAGAAGGCCGTCTGAAAAACTTTAATATTCGTTTTTCAGACGGCCTTCTTTTCACTTGCCGAAACAAGAGTATTTTGTTTCTCAACTTTACAAAACGGTCAGTCCTGCTGCTTGCTTCTACCCCAAAAACTCTTTCAAAAACAGCAACACGCAGGCGAGTTCGTCGGCGGATTCGCGTTGTGTACCGTTGCCGGTATGGCCGCCGCCGTCTGGAGCGTAGAGCCACGATTGCGGCGAGGTTTCGCGCAGTTTGGCGTAGAACTTGAGCGCGTGGGCGGGATGGACGCGGTCGTCGCTGAGGCTGGTGGTGATGAGTGCGGGCGGATAATTGATGCCGTCTGAAAGATTGTGATACGGCGACAATTCGCCCAGCCAGCGTTTGCAGACTTCGTATTTTTGCGGATTGCCGTACTCGTCCGTCCAGCTTGCGCCGGCGGAGAGCAGCGGATAGCGGATCATGTCGGTCAGCGGCACTTCGCACACCAGCGCGCCTATGCTTTGCGGTTCGCGCACGAAGGCGGCGGCGGTAATCAGGCCGCCGTTGCTGCCGCCCTGCAAACCGATGTGTTTGGGCGAACTCATGCCGCGTTCGGACAAATCGCGCACGACTGCCAATAAATCATCAACGCTTTTGTGTTTGCTGATTCCCTGCGCCGCCTGATGCCAACGCGGACCGAACTCGCCGCCGCCGCGTATGTTCGCCAACACGAAGGCGTTGCCCTCTTCCAGCCAATATTTGCCAACGCTGCCCAGATAATGCGGTAATTCGGGAATGCCGAAACCGCCGTAGGCATAGACTAAGGTCGGCGTGTCGGGCGCAGCGTTTTTGCCGACGTGAAAATAAGGAATGCGCTCGCCGTCGGCCGAAGTCGTCCAAAACTGTTGCACGTTGATGCCGTCTGAATCAAACTGCTGTGGCTGGCGGCGCATGACGGTCAGTTCCATCACGTTCAAATCCAGCGCAAACAGCGTCAGCGGCGTGGTGAAATCGCTGGCGGCTAGGTAAACCACGTCGCCGCCCCACGGTTGGTCGGTCATTTCCAGCGCGCCCGAAGGCAGGTGCGGCAGTTCGACTTCCTGCCATTTGCCGTCGGTAAAGCGCCATGCTTTCAGACGGCCTTGTACGTTCTCCAGCAGGCTCGCCACCACAAAACGCTTGGTCGTTTCCACGCTTTCCAATGCCTGCGTTTCATCGGGCGCAAACAAAAGCTGCGCCGCGCCCAATTCGCCGCGGTTCAATTTTACTGCCACCAATGCGCCGCTCGGATAGCTTTGGTTCGCGCGGTTCCAGTCTTTACGCAACGTCAGCAAAAGATGTCCGGCCAGATAGCCGACCACGTCGCAATCGTTGGGCAGGTTCAACGGCTTCGCCTCGCCTTCGGACGACACCTGCAAATAAGTTTTGGTGTAAAAACCGTCAGACGCTTCAATCAAATCAATCGGCGAACCTTGCGGATCGAGATAACGCCACGCGTTCACCATCATGCCGTCTTCGGCAATTTGATACACCGGCAGGCTTTCCTCGAAACTCTTGCCGCGCTCCACCAGCCATACTTCGCGCGGATAGCCCGATTCGGTCAACTGGCGTTCGTCCCAAGCCGGACAGACCCAAACGCTGTTTTCATCGCGCCACGACACATGGTTTTTGCCTGCCGGAAAGTGAAAACCGCCTTCTACCAATTCCCCTGCTTCCAAATCCACTTCCAGCGTGTACGCCGTATCGCCGCCCGATTTGCTCAGTGTTAACAACGCGCGGTTGGGCTGCTCCACCAAGTGCGACACGCCGCCTAGATATACATCGTCGCCGAGCAATTCATCGAAATCCGCCACTGAAAACAGGATTTTCCACTCAGGATAGCCGGAACGGTAAGTCGCCGCGGTACATACGCGGTACACGCCCTTCGGATATTCCGCGTCCTGATGGAAATGGTACATCCGCGCGCGGTGTTCCTGACAAAACGGAATCTGCCGCGTGTCCTGCAACTGCGCCAAAATGCCGTCAGACAGCGCGCGCGCTTTATCGTTGTCCAAAAACCGCGCGCGCGTTTCGGCATGCGCTTCAGCGGCGAAATTTTGCGTTTCGGGGGCGTCGAGGTTTTCGAAATGGAGATAGGAATCGGGGTAGGATTTCATAGGAAAAGGCCGTCTGAAAGATTGGGAAACGGAATTATAACGGCAAAATCAAAAAAGGCCGTCTGAAACCTGCGTTTCAGACGGCCTGAGACATTATTCAACTCAACGTCCGTATATTTTCCACAAACCTTCCTGCAAACCAAATGCAGGCTCGCCGTCTTGCGGCTGGGTGCGGACATAGCTGCCGTCAGGCTGCATCAGCCAAGCCTGGGTATTGTCTTCCAAGGCCATTTCCAAACCTTCGCGGATCACGCGTTCTTTGAGTTCGGGGGTGGTAATCGGCGTGGCGACTTCAATGCGGCGGAAGAAGTTGCGACCCATCCAGTCGGCGCTGGAGATAAAGGTATCGTCTGCGCCGTTGTTATGGAAGCAATACACGCGCGAGTGTTCGAGTTGGCGGCCGATAATGGAGCGGACGCGGATGTTTTCGGACAAGCCTTTTACACCAGGGCGCAAAGTACACATACCGCGCACAATCAGATCGATTTGCACGCCTGCCGCACTGGCTTGATACAGCGCATCAATCACGCTCGGCTCGATGAGTGAGTTCATCTTGGCGGTAATCCGCGCCGGTTTGCCGGCTTTGGCGTGTTCGGTTTCCTGCTTGATGCGGTCGATGACCATTTTGTGCAGGGTAAACGGGCTTTGATAAAGCTTGTTCAGACGGCCCGGCTTGCCCAAGCCTGTGATTTCCATAAACAGAATGTTCACATCGGCAGTGATTTGTTCGTCGGCAGTGATGATGCCGAAGTCGGTGTAGATGCGCGATGTGCCTTGGTGGTAGTTGCCGGTACCGAGGTGTGCATAACGCTTGAGCACGCCGTCTTCGCGACGGATAACCAAAGCCATTTTGGCGTGGACTTTGTAGCCGAATACGCCGTACACGACGTGTGCACCCGCCTCTTCCAGCTGCTTCGCCCAGTTGACGTTGTTGGCTTCGTCAAAACGTGCCATCAGTTCGACCACGACGGTAACCTGCTTGCCCGCCAGCGCAGCCTTCATCAATGCGCGCACAAGCTCGGAATTGCTGCCGGTGCGGTAGATGGTCATTTTAACGGCCAATACATCCGGATCGGCCGCGGCCTCGCGTATCATTTGGACAACCGGATCGAAAGACTGATACGGGTGGTGCAGCAAAATCGGCGACTGTTTGACCAGTTTGAATACGGAGCCGTTTTTACGCAAGGCTTTCAGACGGCCTGCATTGCGCGGTGGAAACTTCAAATCCGGCCTGTCCACCAAATCGGGAACGGCATTGAGGCGCACCAAATTGACCGGCCCTTTGACCTGATACAGCTCGGCAGAAGTCAGTTTGAACTGGGCAAGCAGGAAATCGTGAATATGCGCCGGACAAGTGTCTGCCACTTCCAAGCGCACGCCGTCGCCGTATTCGCGGTCGTGCAACTCGTTTTGAATCGCGGCACGCAGGTTTTTCAAATCTTCTTCATCGACCGTCAAATCACTGTCGCGCGTGAGGCGGAACTGATGGCAATCTTTAACCTTCATGCCGGGAAAGAGTTTGCCGACATGGGCGTGCAAAATCGAAGACAAGAACACAAAGCCTGCATCGCCGCCGCAAATTTCAGACGGCATGGGGACGACGCGCGGCAAAATGCGCGGAGCCTGCACAATCGCCATTCCTGACGGACGGCCGAACGCATCCGTGCCTTCAAGTTCGACGGCGAAGTTGAGCGATTTGTTTAACGGGCGCGGAAACGGGTGTGACGGATCAAGTCCAATGGGTGTGAGAATGGGCAACAGCTCGTTGTCGAAATAGTTCTCGATCCATTTTTTCTGCGCGGCCGTCCATTTGTGGCGGCGATAGAAATGAATGCCGGCGCGGCTGAGTGCAGGCTGCAATACTTTGTTAAACAGATCGTACTGCTCGCGGATCAAGGCCTGCGCCTCTTTCGCCACCGCTTCGATGGTTTCGGCCGCGGTTTTGCCGTTGTCGAGCAGCTGATGCGGACGCAATTTGTTTTCGCGTTTCAACCACGCCATGCGCACTTCAAAAAATTCGTCCAAATTGGAAGACACGATGCACAGGAAACGCAAACGTTCCAACAAAGGAACTTTCGTATCCTGCGCCTGAGCCAGTACACGGCGGTTAAACGCCAACAGGCTGAGTTCTCGGCAAAGAATGCGGTTTTGCTCGGGCATGGTTCACTCCTGAAACATCGGTCATTAAGACTATCAAGTATAACGTTTTGCCGCCGTTCCGTCAGGTTTCAGACGGCCTCGGCAGACAACCTCATCCCTATTTGAGGCAAGTCAAAGGGTTATCCGTTATTTTCTATGCCGAAACAGCGGTTTTTGCTATAATGCGCAGTTTAATGCAACCGCAATACCACTGCTAAAGGATAAGAAAATGGGCTTTTTGCAAGGCAAAAAAATTCTGATTACCGGCATGATCTCCGAGCGTTCCATCGCTTACGGCATCGCCAAAGCCTGCCGCGAACAAGGCGCGGAATTGGCATTTACTTATGTTGTCGACAAACTGGAAGAGCGCGTCCGTAAAATGGCGGCCGAACTCGGCTCCGAACTCGTGTTCCGCTGCGACGTTGCCAGCGACGACGAAATCAACCAAGTTTTCATTGACTTGGGCAAACACTGGGACGGCTTGGACGGCCTCGTTCACTCCATCGGTTTCGCCCCTAAAGAAGCTTTGAGCGGCGACTTCCTCGACAGCATCAGCCGCGAAGCGTTCAACACCGCTCACGAAATCTCCGCATACAGCCTGCCTGCGCTGGCCAAAGCCGCCCGTCCGATGATGCAGGGCCGCAACGCTGCCATCGTTGCCCTGAGCTACTTGGGCGCCGTTCGTGCCATTCCTAACTACAACGTTATGGGCATGGCCAAAGCCAGCCTCGAAGCTGGCATCCGCTTCACTGCCGCCTGTCTGGGTAAAGAAGGCATCCGCTGCAACGGCATCTCCGCAGGCCCGATCAAAACCCTGGCCGCTTCCGGCATCGCCGATTTAAGCAAACTCTTGGGCCACGTCGCTTCCCACAACCCATTGGGTCGCAACGTTACCACCGAAGAAGTCGGCAACACAGCCGCCTTCCTGCTGTCCGACCTCGCTTCCGGCATCACCGGCGAGATTACATACGTTGACGGCGGTTACAGCATCAACGCGCTGAACGACGAAGAGAACTAAACAGTTTTCACTCCAAACGCACTTTCATGATGAAAGTGCGTTTTTTATGGCCGTTACATTATGGTTTGAATAACTGCATGACAAAAAAGGCCGTCTGAAAGTCAAATACGAATTCGAAACATTATCTTTACAGGCTTTCAATGATTATGTTTTCAGCATTATTATATTATCATTCTACCTCAATTTGAAATTCCGATAGAGCATTGATTCTAAAGATAACATTCATGTTATCTGATACTTAGCTACTGATAAAAAGTGGTGTAAAAAAGTAACAGAAAAAATTCAGACGGCCTGTTTTTCATACAGAAGGCATAGAAGCAGGGCATTTTTGGCATAAAATACAAAATTTAACATTATTGAATTTTTCTTAACTAATAAAGCGTTAAGATGCCTGCCGATTAATTGAATCACATCTGATTTTGACTCAAACACATACAGGAGATTAATTATGTCAATCGCTTCAGAATTTAAAGAATTTATTATGCGTGGCAACGTTGTCGACCTCGCAGTCGGTATGGTTGTCGGTACAGCATTCAGCGGCATCGTCAAATCATTGGTTGACGATGTAATCATGCCTCCTATCGGTCTACTAATCGGCGGCGTTGATTTCTCCAACCTGTTCATCACCCTGAAAAACGGCGCACAAGCCGCTCCTGCTGAAGGTTACGCCAACCTGGCAGCCGCTCAAGCAGCCGGTGCCGTTACCCTGAACATCGGTCTGTTCATCAACACTGTGATCAGCTTCCTGATCGTTGCCGCTGCCATCTTCTGCGTGGTTAAAGCCATCAACTCCTTGAAAAAAACCGACGCTCCTGCTGAAGAAGCACCGGCAGAGCCTAGCGAAGAAGTTCTGTTGTTGCGCGAAATCCGTGACTCTCTGAACAAAAAATAATCACAATACCTAAACATACACACACAAACCAAGGCCGTCTGAAACCATTTCAGACGGCCTTTTCTAACTCCATCGCTCTGACATAGTTGGCTGTTTAAGAAAAACTACAAGCAGCTATCCTTCATTTATTTATAGAAACCTTGCTTACGACCTCATTATTTTTACCCAATAGATAAAGGAAATTATCATTTACCTCTAATTTACCAAGGTAAACGCCATAATCCATTTCATGAGCAGGACAGGTTTTAATCAAATGACGAATACTCTTGTCTTTATTTTCAATATTCCAAAACAAGTCAACTTTATCGATCTGATGTTCCACTTGAATGGAAAAAGTGGTGGATTGAATCTTCTTCTTTTTCCATACCCAACTATTTTCATAATGGTTTCTCTCTATTTCATTCACTACATCCCCAAGTAAGCAGAATGGAATAGAAAGCTTATGAAATACACGGTTTGCCCCTTCGACTAAGGCAGCCAAGAGCATCTTTTTCTTATCAACAGGATCTAAAGCTTCATAGGTACAAAAATCAAATGGAACCTGAACAGTATAGACACCAAGTAAGTTTATGATACAAGGATTGCAGACCTTATCCATGCATTCTATGATGATTTTCCAACAATCCTTAGTTGGAACAGGCTTGAAGAGTCGCTCCAACATAGATGTCATACACTTCGATTCATATACAAACGCTTTTCTACGGCATTTCCAATTTTGATTGTAGTCCTCTATCCTGGCCTCCTCGTATCTTAATGAAGCTGAGTCCATCAACTCCTCGATCCTTTGGCGATTTTCCACATAAGGTCTATCTAATTCAAAATATCTTAACTTCATATTCATACTTCCATGATCTTATTTTTTATACAGGACCAACCCTATGTAAAGGCTAAGTCTTTCAAGGTAGCAATGATTCTGACCTTTAAATATCGATAACTCCAACTTCTTGATGCTTCATACTTCTCACTCTCCTCAAAAGAAATTTCCTTTTCTTAACTATTCCCTATAGTCGTAGCACTTCTCCTGTAAAAAAGCCCGATGCGTTCAACATCGGGCTTTTAACTGGAAAACCAATCTTAGTCTTTGCGTGTTTCCACCAAAATCATTTCGACTGCTGTGTCTTCCACTTCTACTTTAGGCACATCCGAACGGCGTGTTTTAGCAACCGGTTCAGGTTGTGGCTGCGCGGCAAAAGCGGCAACGGCTTGCGGATCGGTTTCAACGAAGATCAAATCGCCCAAGCTCTCAGGCACAACGATTGCGACAGGCGCTGCTTCAGCTACGGCTTCAGTTTGTGTGACAACAGTTTCGGCTGGTGCTTCAACCGATGCAACAGTAGCCGTTGCATTTGGAGACAATACCGCAGCAATGGCTTCTTTGACATTGCTGACTGCAGAAGCAAGCAGGGCTTGTTCGGCATCAGCGCCTTCAGTTTGCGCTACGGCAGGCTCGTCTTCGCTTTCAATCGCAAATACGAATGGCTCTGCGCTGGTCACTTCAGGCTCGGATACTACAATCACCAGCGGCTCGGCTTGATCGCTTTCAGAAGACAATGTCGCATTTGCAGCTTCAACCGTTTCGTTCAAACCCAAAACATGCGCCACAGCAAAGAGAACTTTGTCGGCGGTATCGGTAATGTTCAGGTATTGCTCGATTTTTGCTGAAGACGGAATATTGCGTTTTTTGCTGTTAGAACGGCGGTCGTTGCGGTTGTTGCGCTGACGGTTGTTGCGCTGACGGTTGTTGCAGTCGCGTCCTTGACGGCCGTTGTTTTTCACACCCTCTTCGCTGCGGGCGTTGTCGTCCGCTTCGACTTGCGCCTGTTCGCCATCGGCTTGAACGTTCACGTCCTCAACACGGTTTTCCGCAGGTTGATGACGGTTGCGCTCGTTGCGACTGTTGTTGCGGCGGCGTTTATTGCCGTTTTGTTCCGCTTGGTTTTCAGACGGCATCTCAGCCAGTGCAGCCACTTCCTGAACGTTTACGTCTTCAACCACTTCCTCAACACGATTGCGCTCGTTGTTGCGATCATCGCGGCGGTTGTTACGGTTGCGGTTGCGGCGGGTGTCTTTACGCTCGTCGTTGCGGCTTTCGTTTGATTTGTTTTCTTCAAACTTACTGTCGACAGCTTCGGCATTCACTTCGCGCACTTCGACTTTGCTGCCGTCGTTTTTGTTGTTGCGGCGTGGATTTTGACGGCGGCTGTTTGAACGGCGGTTACTGTTTTGGCTGCGGTTGTTTGTAGTGCGTTTTTCGGCAGGCTCTTGAGCAACTGCGACAGGTGCAGGCTCGCCGCCGAAAATGCGTTTCAACCAAGCTTTGAAGCTGTCCCACCAAGAGGCTTTTTTCTCAGGGGCGACAGTCGGTGCAGGCTGGGTATGGCGTACGCCTTTGACAGCTGGCTCAGGACGGGAAGCTTTGGCTTTTTCGCTGCCGAAAGGTTTGGCGGATTCGTCTTCTTCCGGCTCGGCAACGCGTTTGTAGCTCGGTTCGCCGTCTTCTTCTACGTCATCAATGCGGATGCGGTTGATTTCGTAGTGCGGATTTTCCAAGTGGATGTTTGGAATCAGGACGACGTTCACATCCAAGCGCTCTTCCATCGCAAACAGCTCGGCGCGTTTTTCGTTCAACAGGAAGGTGGCAACATCGACAGGCACTTGTGCGTGTACTTCGCCGGTGTTGTCTTTCATTGCTTCTTCTTGAATGATGCGCAAAACGTGCAGGGCGGTGGATTCGATGCCGCGGATGACGCCTGTACCGGCACAGCGCGGACACGCAACATGGCTGCTTTCTCCCAGAGCCGGTTTCAAACGTTGGCGGCTCAACTCCAAAAGGCCGAAACGCGAAAGTTTGCCCATTTGCACGCGTGCGCGGTCTTTTTTGAGCGCGTCGCGCAGGACGTTTTCAACATCGCGTTGGTGTTTCGGATTTTCCATGTCGATGAAGTCGATGACGACCAAACCGCCCAAGTCGCGCAGGCGCATTTGACGGGCGACCTCTTCGGCGGCTTCCATATTGGTTTTGAACGCGGTGTCTTCAATATCCGAGCCGCGTGTGGCACGCGCAGAGTTGACGTCGATGGAAACCAGGGCTTCGGTATGGTCGATCACAATCGCGCCGCCGGAAGGCAGGCTGACGCTGCGTGAGAACGCACTTTCGATTTGGTGTTCGATTTGGAAACGGGAGAACAGCGGCGTGTGGTCTTGATAGAGTTTCAGACGGCCTACATTGCTCGGCATGACGTAGCTCATGAATTCGGCAACTTGGTCGTAAACTTCTTGATTGTCCACCAAAATCTCGCCGATATCGGGACGGAAATAGTCGCGAATCGCACGAATCAGCAGCGAGCTTTCCATAAAGAGCAGGTAAGGGTCATGGTGTGCTTTGCCTGCTTCTTCAATGGCTTGCCAGAGCTGTTTGAGGTAGTTCAAGTCCCATTCCAACTCTTCCGCGCTGCGGCCGATGCCGGCGGTGCGGGCGATGATGCTCATACCGTTCGGAATGTCGAGTTCAGCCATGGCGGCTTTCAACTCTTGACGCTCTTCGCCTTCGATACGGCGGGATACGCCGCCGCCGCGCGGGTTGTTCGGCATCAATACCAGATAGCGGCCGGCCAGGCTGATGAAGGTGGTCAGTGCCGCGCCTTTGTTGCCGCGTTCGTCTTTTTCAACTTGGACGATAACTTCCATGCCTTCTTTGAGCACGTCTTGAATTCGCGCCCTGCCGCCTTCGTAATCGCGGAAATACGAACGCGATACTTCCTTAAACGGCAAAAAGCCGTGGCGGTCGGTTCCGTAATCGACGAAACACGCTTCCAGCGACGGCTCGATGCGGGTAATGATACCTTTGTAGATATTGCCTTTACGCTGTTCTTTGCCCAGCGTTTCGATGTCCAAGTCCAAAAGGTTTTGGCCATCAACAATGGCAACGCGCAGCTCTTCGGCCTGCGTTGCGTTGAATAACATTCTTTTCATAGTCACCTCGTGAACAGCGGCCGTTTGATTTTTGAATATCTTTTTCAGACGGCCTGTCTGTCCGGTTGGCACTCTTCAAAGACAAGATGGGGAGATCCCCCGTGTAACCAGTATTTGATTTGAAATCCGCAAGGTTGCATGCTTGAGCTCAAGCCATGTGCGGACGGATTCGGATAAAGAAGGAAATAAAGAACAATGCGGCGGAAAGGTTGATGGTTCCGCTGCCGTCCGAATGCTGATGCTTCGGACAAAATAAGGCAGCCTACATCTTCTTATTATCGTAGCGCCGGTAATTTCGGACGGTGCTGCGCGGACTGCGTCTTACGCCCGGCCGGACGGCAGGTTCAATTCAAACTTAATTACGGGATTGCGTTTGCCGGCTTTGAACAAACACAAGGAAATGCTTTGCGGAGTGCGTTTTTAATATAAAATCTCGTTTTAACAATAAATCCGTTTCAGACGGCCTGCGACGGCAGGTTCGGGTCCAGAAACGGACGTTTGGGATTATAGAGAAAATGCACGCAATACGCAAAGATTCAGTCAGCCTGATTGCCGTTGCCGAACACGAGGAAGGCCAACGCCTTGATAACTATCTGATAAAAATCCTCAAAGGCGTCCCGAAAAGCCATATCCACCGCATTATCCGCGCCGGCGAAGTGCGGCTGAACAAAAAACGCAGCAAACCCGACAACCGCATTCAGGCAGGCGATACCGTCCGTATTCCGCCGATACGCATCGCCGAAAAACAAAGGCCGTCTGAAAGCCAGGCCGCGCCTGCGCGCGAGTTTGACATCGTTTACGAAGACGATGCGCTTTTGGTCATCAACAAACCTTCCGGCATTGCCGTCCACGGCGGCAGCGGCGTGAGCTTCGGCGTCATCGAGCAAATCCGCCGCGCCCGTCCCGAAGCGCGTTATCTCGAACTCGTCCACCGCCTCGACAAAGACACCAGCGGCCTTTTGATGATTGCCAAAAAACGCAGCGCCTTGGTAAAACTGCACGAAGCCATCCGCAACGACCATCCGAAAAAAATCTATCTTGCACTGGGTGTCGGAAAACTGCCGAACGACCGCTTCCACGTCAAGCTCCCCCTGTTCAAATACACCGGCGCACAAGGCGAAAAAATGGTGCGCGTCAGCGAAGACGGCCAATCCGCCCACACCATCTTCCGCGTGTTAAACCGTTTTTCAGACGGCCTTTTGCACCAAGTCGGCCTTTCCGACCTGACCTTTGTCGAAGCCACCCTGAAAACCGGCCGCACCCACCAAATCCGCGTCCACCTGCAATCGCAAGACTGCCCCATTGCCGGCGACGAACGCTACGGTGACTATCAGGCCAACAAACGCCTGCAGAAACTCGGTTTAAAAAGAATGTTCCTGCACGCTTCCGAGCTGCACCTCGCCCATCCGCTGACCGGCGAAAAACTGATCCTGAAAGCACCCCTGCCGCAAGAATTGGCGCAATTTGTTTTAATGCTGGAAAATCAGGAAAAGGCCGTCTGAAAGGAAACCCATGAAACCCAAACTCATCATTTTCGACTGGGACGGCACGCTTGCCGACACCACCAACCCCATCATCCACACCTTTCAACAAAGCTTTGCCGATTGCGGCCTGCCCGTTCCCGAAGCCGACCAAATCCGTCCGCTCATCGGATACAGCCTCTCTGGCATCATCCGCCGCCTTGCCCACAACGTCAGCGAACACGTTCAGGAAACACTGATTGAGACCTATGCCGCGCACTACCTCAATCCCAACAATCACAATATGACCCTGTTCCCCGAAGCCCTGTCCTGCCTGCAACGCTTGCAACAACAAGGTTATTGGCTTGCCATCGCCACCGGCAAAGGCCGAAGCGGCTTGGACAAAGCCATTGCACAAACCGACACCCAAGCCTTTTGGCTGGAAACTGCCTGCGCTAGCGAATATCCGTCCAAACCCGCGCCCGACATGGTACTTGCCCTCTGCGACCGACTGGGTGTTGAACCGGAAGAGGCCGTCGTCGTCGGCGATACCACCCACGACCTAGAAATGGCCGCCAATGCCAAAATCCGCGCCATCGCAGTTGCCACCGGCGCACACACCGCCCAACAGCTTTCCTCCATGCCCCATGTCGCCATACTCAACAGCTTGGCCGAATTGCCTGATGTATTGGAAACCTTATAAAAGGCTAGGGGCTGACGTAGATTAGCCCTAAAGGCTATGCAACATCTATATTAAAGGCCGTCTGAAACCTATTTTCAGACGGCCTTTCATTTGTTTTATCGATCCGAGCGCACCCTGACAAATGTTGCAAATTTCGGCGTTCCCTTTTGCGTAAAACCACGATAACGGTAAGTAATCAGTGCACCGATTTTCGGCGGATGGTCGCGGTCTTTATCCTTAAAACCGCTGCCGATACGAAACTCGCCATATTGGTTTTTGCATCCTACCGCACCCAAACGCCCGACATTGCGCCCTTTGCCCTCATAATGACGCGTTACCGTACATTCATCATCATATTCACTTTTCAGCTTCAACAGCTGCCCATTTCTACCGCTTGCATAACGGGCTTCAGGTTGACGCAGCATCACCCCTTCCCCACCCAACGCTTCAACTTGTTTCAAAAAATCCAAAGCATGCTGTTTGTCGCGCACCTTGACTTGCGGAATGACCGTAAACCGTGCCGACGGGTGTGATTTCAGCCATTTCGAAGCCGTTTCCAGCCGCTGATACAGATTACCCTGCGCCTGCGGCACATCAAAAACATGCAAACGGATGCCGTCCCAATTTCCCGAGGCAGAACGCACCGTCGCGGAAATTTGCTCAAACTGCCCTCGTCCGCTGTACAACTCACCATCCATCGGAAACGGCGGAAAACCTGCTGTAAAACCTTTGGGCGGTGTAAACGCATAACCCTGACGACTGACCAGCCGCCTGCCGTCCCAATACGCGCGTACGCCATCCAACTTTTCACTCATGGCCCAACCGGCAATATCTTGATTTTTATATTCCTGCGCCAACAACAAATCTGCACCAAACGCCGCAGAGATGAAAGAAACCGCAAAAATCGGTATCATGATCCGCATTACATTATTCATAAGACATTTTTCCAGACTTGCTTTTTATTATATATACATAATAGCAAAAAATGAACTGGCCCCCAAATCTTGGATACTCATAAAAGCCTATTCAGGCGCTCTGTGCAAGCCGGGTTCTGTATGCGACAGGACTCGGCTTTTTCAATTTCAAACTGCAACGCTCCCGGTTGTAGTAATCCATATAATCATCTATCTGTTTCATCAATTCGTCCACCGTCAATTCTCCTGCGTTATAGAAACACTCCGTCTTCAACACCGCAAAGAAGCTTTCCATCGGCGCATTGTCCCAACAATTCGCCTTTCGCGACATGCTTTGAACCATGGAATGCTCCGCAAGCAATTCCCTATAGGTAGGCAACCTTTGCGCGCATATAGCACAACTCTTCGATAAGCTCTGCCTGTGTTTTTTCGTGGTCGGGTTTATCTGCGATGAAGGGGTTTTTGCGGTGTTGGGGCATGGTTTTGGATTGGGGATGTTCGAGTGCGCCGATGCCGCCTTCTTGATAGGCGCGTATCCATCGTCGCAGGTGGGTTCGGGAGATGCCGTAGTGGTCTGCGGTACGCTGTTGGCTGCGTATATGCAGGTAGTGGAGTACGGCTTGGTATTTGAAGTGTAATGTATATTTGCTCATAAAAAAACTGCACCTTGTGAGTTGGAGGGGATATCCAACTTTTGGGGTGCAGTTCAACCCGTTTTCAGGTTTCAGACGGCCTTTTTTATTGCCTTACACGGTTAGAACTTGCCGTTCAGCTTCAGGAATATGCCTTTGTCGGTGCCGGAGAAGGCGTTGCGGCCGACATAGCCGCCCAGCGACAGTACGGCGGAGGGGCTGAAGGCGTAGTCTACGCCGGTCTGTACGGACGGACGGGTACGCGAGGTTTCGCGCTCCGTTTCATATTTGCCGAAGAAAGGAGCCTCGGCGGTGAAGCGGGCTTTGCCGCCGCCCACGCGCTGTGCAACTTCCGCATTGCCGTACCATGCCAGCTTGCCGGTCAGGGGCAGGCGGCCTTTTATGCCTGCCGCCAATGAGGTTTCCTTCAGCTTGGCCGCGCCGTAGGCAAACGGGAAGGACAGGCCCGCGTCTTCGCTATAAGACGGGCGTTCAGCTTCGGTGCGGCGCAGCGCGGCGTACCAGCCTAAGGTTTTTTCTCCGGACGTGCCGTAGTCGCGGCCGGCCGTCAGGCTGTATGCGCGGCCTTTGGTGCGGACGGTGTTCTCGGGGCTTTCCGTGCCGTTCAGGTGGGGGCGGCGGATGCGGGTTTTGTCCGTTTCAAAGGCGGCGGCGGGTACGGCATACCAGCCCGCGCCGTTATGGAGGCGTGCGGACAGGCCGATGCCGACGCCGGATTTCAGGCGGTGGCTGCCGTTTTCTTCGGCACGGGCGGGAACCGCCAGGGAGACGGCGGCATCGAAGTTGTCGGTGAAGCCGTAGCCGAAGGCGAAGTCTGCACCGCGCGAGCTTGCGCCGTGTCCTATGTCGCGGCGGTATCCGGCGCTGTAGCAGAATTTGCCGCCGTCGGCGCGGCAGCCGCCCAGCAGGTTTTCAGCCGCGCGGGCGCGCTGTGCGAGCAGGGAGGCGGTATCGGCGGACAGCAGCGACAAGGAGGCGCGGGTGTTGGCGGTATCCGTGGGGCGGATGTTGAGGCTGCGCAGGTTCCAAACGACGGCGTGGTAGTCGCCATTGTCGTTGTCTGCCAGTCCGACCGCAAAATTACCGTCGGCGCTGATGGCGTTCACCGACGATGAGCCCGAATTGTCGGTTTTGAGCGTGCCGAGGTCGGTTTTGGTGGTCCAGTTGCTGCCTGACCAGACGGTGGCACGTTCTTCGCCGTTATCGTTGTCCGCACGGCCGGCTACTACAGAACTATCGCGGCTGATGCCATGTACTTTCGAATTTCCCGAATTATCGCTTTTCAGCGTGCCGAGATCGGTTTTGGTGGTCCAGCCGCTGCCCGACCAGACGGTGGCGTGGATTTCGCCGTTGTCGTTTTGCGCCTCGCCGAGCACCAGCGAGCCGTCACTGCTGACGGCGCGTGCGTACGAAACCCCCAAATTGTCGCTTTTCAGCGTACCGAGGTCGGTTTTGGTGGCCCAGCCGCTGCCCGACCAGACGGTGGCACGGGAATCTGAACTACCATCCCAGTCCGAATGTCCGACTACTACTGAGCCGTCACCGTTGACGGCCGTTGCCACCGAATTCCACGAATTGTCGGCTTTCAGTGTGCCGAGGTCGGTTTTGGTGGCCCAGCCGCTGCCCGACCAGACGGCGGCACGTTGGCTGCGGTCATTGTTATCCGCATTGCCGACTACTACTGAGCCGTCACTGCTGACGGCAGCTGCACTCGATTGACCCAAATTACCGGTGCGGAGCGTACCGAGGTCGGTTTTGGTGGCCCAGCCGCTGCCCGACCAGACGGTGGCACGGGAATCTGAACTACCATCCCAGTTCGAATATCCGACTACTACTGAGCCGTCACCGTTGGTGCCACTTGCAACAGAAAACCCAGTATTATCGCTTCTCAGTGTGCCGAGGTCGGTTTTGGTGGCCCAGTTGCTGCCCGACCAGACGGTGGCGCGGCCACGTATACCACCATCCCAGTCCGAATATCCGACTACTATCGAACTGTCGCTGTTGAAGCTGAATGCATGCGAAATCCCCGAATTATCGTTTTTCAACGTACCGAGGTCGGTAATGTTATCGGGCGCGGCGGCGGCAGGCAGGGCGGCCAGCAGGGCGGCGAGGGTTAAAAGGCGGTGTACGGGAGATGGTTTTTGCATAGTCATGTTTTCCCTTTTTAGGTTACAAAATTCAGGTTATAAAAAGCGGCGGGTGTCCGCCGCAGCTTGGTTGGTGCTATGAAATCGGCGCGATTATAGCAGTTTGGTATGCGGGGTTTGTGTGTTTTCAAAATTTCAATAAATTATACAAAACTTTAAAAAAGTTAAGAGCGGCAGGGAGGCCGTCTGAAAAGCAGGGATGTTTTGCTTTCAGACGGCCTCAAGGTTTTACCGCTTACCGAACGAACAGGTTCAAATATAGAAATCCTGATTCATTTCCTCATAAAAATTCTGATTCATTTCCTCCGCCGGTTTGGCATGCGATTTGTTGCCGACCACGCGGGCGGGCACGCCGACAACGGTGCTGTAGGCGGGCACGTCCGCCACCACCACGCTGCCCGCGCCGATTTTCGCGCATTCGTTCACGCGGATGTTGCCCAATACGGAGGCGTTCGCGCCTATCATCACGCCGTCGCCGATTTTCGGGTGGCGGTCGCCGCCCTCTTTGCCCGAACCGCCGAGGGTTACGCCGTGAAGGATGGAAATGTCGTTGCCTAAAACGGCGGTTTCGCCGATGACGACGCCGGTGCCGTGGTCAATCATAATCCCCTGCCCGAAACGGGCGGCCGGATGGATATCGACGCCGAACACTTCGGAAGCGCGGTTTTGCAGGAAATAGGCCAGCGTTTTGCGCCCTTCCTTCCACAGGCAATGGTTGATGCGGTGCGCCTGAATGGCGTGGTAGCCTTTGAAATACAAAAGCGGCAGGCAGTATTGGTCGCAGGCCGGGTCGCGTTCGTAATAGGCCGTGATGTCGGCGCGGACGGCTTCGCCGATGGACGGTTCTTTTTCCAGCGCGTGCAGGTAGAGTTCGTACAGCGTGCGCATATCCATGGTCGGATTGGCCAGCTTGCTCGACAGGTGGAAGGCCAGCACCCGCTCCAAACTGTCGTGCCGCAGCACGGTCATGTGGAGGAAGCTGGCCAGCATAGGTTCTTCCGCCGCCGACTGCTCGACTTCGTTGCGTATGGTCTGCCACAGGTTAAAATAGGTATTTTCCATTTTCAGACGGCCTCTGTTGCGTAAAAGCTGCGATTGTAGCCGAAAGTATGCACCCATGTGCAAAAGGCCGTCTGAAACGTAAACAACATTAAACAAGCCTTTCCTAGGAACACCCATGGCACTCCAATTTGAAATCAACGCTGTTACCCCCTTCCGTCAAAACTGCACGCTGATTTGGGACGATGAAACCAAAGAAGCCGTTTTGACCGATGTCGGCGGCGATGTACCCTATTTATTGCAACAAGTCCAAAACAAAGGCCTCAAGCTGACCGCCATTTGGCTGACCCACGGCCATCTTGACCACGCAGGCGGCGTAGTTGAACTTTTGAAAACCTGCGATATACCCGTTCTCGGCCCGCACAAAGACGACGAATTCCTGCTCCAAGCCCTTCCGCAAACGACGGCGCAATACGGCTTCCCCGTTTCTCCGTCATTCACGCCGACACGCTGGTTGGAAGAAGGAGAATCGCTCAAGGTCGGCAACCACAGCTTCCAAGTCCTCCACATTCCCGGCCACACTCCCGGCCAAGTCGTTTTCTATAACGCCGAAAACGGTCTTTTAGTCGCAGGCGATGTTTTATTTTATGAGACCGTTGGTCGCACAGATTTTCCGCGCGGCAATCATGATGACCTCATAAACAATATCTGCGCTAAACTATTAACTCTGCCCGAAACCACGCAAGTTATAGCCGGACACGGCCGCATGACCAGTATCGGGCATGAGAAAAGGTACAATCCGTTTCTGGTTCGTTAGTATGAATATTGTATAAAGCCAACATTCTGGCATACACAGATTATGCGTATAAAGGAAAACTGACATACAATTTGCAGGAATAACACCCGAAAGATTAAGTACCTAATCTCCGGCAAATGCCAAAAAGAACTAAAGCACAAAGATAACAAGGTATTACGCAATACAACCTGATTTATCGAAAACCGGACATCTCTAAACCCCAAGCCTTACTCGCAGTGAAATTGTTACAAAGTGACAATAAATGTCAGTCAGGCCGTCTGAACGGTTCTGCCGATTCAGGCGGATACAACGGAGATGAGGTGTAATGCCCTGCCGGAATGTGCCGATGTTCTGTTTGTCAAACCGTCGGGGACATCTTTAAGAAGCACAACATTATTTGGGTAAACCGGCAAACTCGCTGCCGGCACTAACAGGCCGTCTGAAAAGTTCGGCCGGTAAAATCAATAAAAGGATTATCAAATGAAAAAAATCGCAAAAGTGGGCTTCGTTCTGCTGGCTACCGGCCTGCTGGCCGCCTGTGCTACTAAGAGCAAAATCACTCCTGAAGGCACTACAGACGAGCCACGCTTCCCTAAACCTTACTCCCTGACCTTCAACAAAGTCCGCGGTACATTCCCGACTTTTGACGAGCTGGATCAAATGCGTCCTGGTCTGACCAAAGACGACATCTACAAAATCCTCGGCCGTCCTCACTACGACGAAGGCATGGTTGGCGTGCGTGAATGGGACTACCTGTTCCACTTCTACACCCCGGGCGTAGGCGTTGACCCTGAAAACACTTCCGGCGTTGAAGGCATCACTACTTGCCAATACAAAGTGATCTTCGACAAAGACAAATTTGCACGCAGCTTCTTCTGGAATCCAGTATTCCCTAAAGATGCCGTATGTCCTCCTCCAGCACCTACACCTAAACCTAAACAAGAGCCTCAAGTGATCATCCGCGAGATCATTAAAGAAGCTCCTGAACGCATCCGTCAATAAGGACAAATTTGAAACGGATCCTATTGGGTATAGCCTTGGCAGCAGGCCTGAATTCTTTGGCCGCTGCCGATGCTGTCAGCGACTATATCCAACGCAAAAAAGTTGTGGTCAATACAGCTAAGGCGGAGCTTTGCTTTGCCGATGACGGTCAGTGCCATCCGGTACTAATTGGCAAGACCACGCCGAAAGGCAAATTCAATATGACGCCGATGATGACCAGCAAACCGGGTTACGGTGGCGAAGTTATCGGCTTCAAAGAAGAAAATGACTTTCTGTTTGCGTTACATAGGGTATGGACGCTCAAGCCACAAGAAAGACGCATGGAACGCATCGTCTCCCCTCATGTGGCCGACCGCATCATAACCAATGGTTGTATCAACGTACAAAGCCATGTGTACGAAAAACTGCGTCAGTACTTCATTTTAGAAATCATCTGATGTAGGCTTTAGTTTGAATAAAGGCCGTCTGAATATTTTTCAGACGGCCTTTTCTTTTTTATTGGCCAAAACCTTTATTGTTGGATATGCTGATACTGTCTTGGACAACGCAGCAACTTTGTTGAAGCTGCTGATTCAGGAAAAGAAAACTCTATCAACCTAACGTGTAAATCTAAAAGAAAGGCCGTCTGAAAGCTCAAACAGCCTTTATTGTTTACAAACAAAGAATATGTTAACCTATTGTTATCGAATAGACTTAATCATTCGTAATATTATTTCACAAAGCAAAAAGGACTCTATCTTATGAACCGTCGTCAATTTATCGGCAGCGCTGCTGCTGTTTCCCTCACCGCCGCCGCTTCTTTTGCCCGCGCTCACGACCATGCAGGCCATGCACACCATGCTGGTCACGCGCATTCTGCACCGCGCGCCTACGAAGCTGCGCGCAAAGCGGCCGCACATTGCGTTGAAGCCGGTCAAATCTGTCTAGCACACTGCATCGCCCTGTTGAGCGAAGGCGATACCTCCATGAAAGACTGCGCAGCCGGCGCTAACCAAATGTTGGCACTGTGCGGCACATTGCAAAACCTCGCTGCCCAAAATTCACGCCTGACCCCGTCTTTGGCAAAAGTGTGCATCGAAGCCTGCAAACAATGTGCTGCCGCCTGCAAAGAACACGCCGGCCACCACGCTGAATGCAAAGCCTGCTACGAGTCTTGCTTGGCTTGCATTAAAGAATGCGAAAAAATTGCCGCTTAATCAATATTAAAAAAGGCCGTCTGAATTTCAGACGGCCTTTTATTTTGCTATTTTGTTCATGCTATTCGGCTGCAAGCTCTTGCTCATTCAGCAGTTTTTTCCGAACAATTGCAGGATTGCCCGCAGCCACGCAATAAGGCGGCACATCTTTGGTAACCACCGACCCTGCACCGATTACCGCGCCCTTGCCGATGGTAACACCGCCCATGATAATCGCACGCCGACCAATCCAAACATCATCTTCAATCACAATCGGGCTGATATCTGTATAACCTTCAAAGCGGCGGGTTTCAGGGTTGAATTTGTGGTTGGTCGAATAAAACAGGCATTCCGGCCCCATTATCACGTTCTTGCCGAGGGTCAAACCGCGGCAGATTTCGCAATTTACGCCGATACCCGAATTGTCGCCGATTACCGTATCTGGAAAAACATATCCGCCTTTTTCAATATTGACGTTTTTGCCGATGTTTGGGGAAATGCACGCAGCCAAAGTAGCACGGAATTTTTGCGCAATTCTGCCGAATGGTTTGCAATAAGACGGAGGCAACATCCCTCCCCAAACACGCAAAATACGCGTCAATATCCTTTTCCACATTAATTCCGCC
This sequence comes from Neisseria sp. P0020.S003, assembly GCF_051957095.1. NCBI lineage: Bacteria > Pseudomonadati > Pseudomonadota > Betaproteobacteria > Neisseriales > Neisseriaceae > Neisseria > Neisseria sp. P0020.S003. Next base: position 59,864 of record NZ_JBQCWU010000009.1, read on the forward strand.
TCCTGTTCGTACAAGCGTAAATATTATTCAGACTATTATTCTTCTTAAAGTTTCACATCTAGAGGAGGTTTTACATCCTCTTTTCAGTTAGATTACAATCTGACCGCATAATATTTAGTTCGATATTCTAAACTGTTCTCTTCTGTTGCGAAACTGCCCTGGATACAAAATATCCTCTTGACGAAACAGCCAAAAATAGCGAAAATCCCACGCTTAACTGAAGTACAGGCAAAACCCCTGTGCCCGCTTAATCGAAAGGAAATCAAATGAAACAAGGTATTCACCCGAACTACCACGAAATCAACGTTACCTGCTCTTGCGGCAACAAATTCGTGACCAAATCCGCAATGGAAAAAGACAGCTTCAACGTTGAGGTTTGCTCTCTGTGCCACCCTTTCTACACCGGTACTCAAAAAATCGTCGACACTACCGGTCGTGTGGACAAATTCAACAACAAATTCGGCAACCTGTTCAAACGCTAATTGCCGCTTTGTCAAAAAGACTGCTTCGTGCAGTCTTTTTTGCATTCAGGCCGTCTGAAACATTTCTTTCAGACGGCCTGAGCTTTTTGTCGTCAACCGAATGCCATATCATTCCAAACACCCGATAAAAACGAGCCGTAAGCATTATTTTACAAAGCCCTCCGGTCCGGCATATCGCGCAAACCCGTCAAACCCTGTACCATTGCTATTCAAACCAACCGTTTTTTGACCTTCCATGCTGACTTACACACCGCCCGATCCGCGCCGCCCCCAAAAAACCCATGAAAAACCATGGCTTCTGCTGCTGATGGCCTTTGCCTGGCTGTGGCCGGGCGTGTTCTCGCATGACTTGTGGAACCCTGCCGAACCCTCTCTCTTTACCGCCTCCGAGTCCATGAAAAACGGCGGCAGCCTGCTGATTGCACAAATCTTCGGCCAACCCGATTTCACCATCTCCCCTGCTTTTTTGTGGGCGGCAACTGCATTCCAAACCCTGTTTTCTCCTTGGGCTGCCGATGCCTATGATGCCGCGCGTTTTGCCGGCGTGGTATTTACCGCCATCGGACTGACCGCCTGCGGTTTTGCCGGCTTCAACTTTCTCGGCAGACACCACGGCCGCAGCGTTGTCTTAATCCTTATCGGCAGCATCGGTTTGCTGCCCATCGCCCACTTCCTCAATCCCATGTCGGCCGCTTTTGCCGCGTTTGGATTGATTCTGTGCGGCTTTTCACTGGCACGCCGCCGCGTCATTATTGCCATTTTGCTGTTGTGCGGCGGCTGGGTTTTACTCTCCCTCTCCTCAGGCTACCTGCTGACTGTGGCCATGATGTTTTTGGCACTTGCCCTGTCGTTCCATTCTACTTGGCAAAGCAAACGCTATCTGCTGACCCTGATTGGCGCCATCGTCGTTTCCCTGCCCCTGCTGATTTTGTATCCGCTGGTTTTATCCAAAACCAATCCCGAATGGTTTGAGGTTTGGTTCAACCATTATTCCTTAGGCGTATTCGGCGGTTTCCATCAGATTCAGACGGCCTTCAACCTGCCCTATTATCTGAAAAACCTGCTGTGGTTTACCCTGCCTGCTTGGCCGCTGGCGGCATGGACGCTCAGCCGCACGCGTATCCACGATAAAAACTGGGGCATTCTGAGCCTGTCGTGGCTGGTTATCATGACAGCCCTGCTCGCCATCAACCCTCAACGCCTGCAAGACAACCTCGTTTGGCTGTTGCCACCGCTCGCCCTGCTCGGTGCGGCACAACTGGACGGCCTGCGTCGCGGTGCAGCGGCATTTATCAACTGGTTCGGCATCATGGCATTCAGTTTGATTGCCGTCTTCCTGTGGCTGGGCTTCTTCGCCATGAACTACGGCTGGCCTGCCAAACTGGCCGAACGTGCCGCCTATTTCAGCCCGTATTACATCCCCGACATCGACCCGATTCCGATGGCCGTCGCCCTGCTGTTTACCCCGTTGTGGCTTTGGGCGATTACGCGTAAAAACATCCGCGGCCGCCAAGCCGTAACCAACTGGGCGGCCGGCGTTACCTTGGCTTGGGCTTTGCTGATGACCCTGTTTTTACCGTGGCTCAACGCCGCCAAAAGCCATGCACCGGTAGTACACCAAATGGAAGCCGCGCTTTCTTCCGAATTGAAACAGAAACTTTCAGACGGCCTCGAATGTATCAACATCGACAGCCAAGACCAGCGCACACGCATCGCGTGGACACAATACAGCCATATTAAAACCACGACCGACACCCCGTCCTGCCGCTACCGACTCATCCGCCAAGCCGCCAACATCGGCGCACCTTCGGGCTGGCAAACCTTGTGGCAAGGCGCAAGACCACGCAACAAAGCCGAGACTTTCCTATTGCTGGAAAAAACTGCGGCGCAATAAATCACACCAGCCTCAAAACTGAACATTCCCAGTTCAACAAAGGCCGTCTGAAAGAACTTTTATCCTTTCAGACGGCCTTTGACTTACTTTAACACCGCTTCCCGTACAATGGCCCTTTTCCCTTATCTGCCTAAAAACATGAAACCCAACCGCCTTTTGCCCCTCGTCCTCTTATTGACCGCCCTCTCCGCCCATGCCAAAGATTTCATCATTTACGACCGCATGGACTACGTCGGCAAACCCGATCTGACTGCCGACAAACTCTCCAAAGTGTTCTTGGTTTACGAAAGTGAGCTGGTCAAACCCGATCCGACAGGCAAACGCAAACACGGCGTACTCAACGAAGCGCGCATCCGTGAATTGGCCAAACAATCGCGCCGAGAAGGCTACCGCACCATTTCTACCGACATCGAAAGCTGGTTTGCCGAAAAAGACGGCCAGCTGCTGACACCCGACGAATTGAGAACCGACTTCGCACGGATGTACCAAATCTTCAGAGAAGAAAACCCGCGCGCCGTCATCAGCAACTACGGCATGCCTTCCGAGCACCTGCACGGCATCCGCCACTACCGTCCCAATGTCGACAACGAAGCCATCTTGGTCAAATGGCGGCAAGTCAGCAAACGCCGTGCGCCCACCGCCGCCATCAGCGACTATGCCAATCCTGTGTTCTACATCACTTCCCCCGATTTGGTGCAATGGGAAAAAGACGTGAAAACCGCCGTTGACGACATCCATCAACGCTTTCCCAATAAAAAAATCATCGGCTATATCTGGCCGCAATATTATTCGGCCACCAACAGCCCTTATTTCAAGCAGTTCATCGACCCCGTCCGCTGGCGCAAAATGCTCGAAATCAGCAAAAAATACACCGATGGTGTGATTATCTGGTCGGACAAGCGCGATGAAAACAACCAAATCGTGCGCTGGAACGATCCGCGCATCCAAGCCACGATGAAAGCGACTCAAGCCTTCATCAATGCCAATGTCAAAGAAATCAAGGTGGAAGGTTTGCAGAAATATTAAAAACAAGGCGGGCATGTTTTCCCGCCTCTTTATATACCTACATATCTGTCTGTATGTTTGACACAACACGTGACAAAACGACCGTGCCACCAACGCTTCTGCATTCTTTCACACGTTTTTACCCGTTATTCCTAAGCGCAGGCCGTCTGAAAATTGCCCGAATATCCAATACCCTTTACAATACCCGTAATTAAAATACATTTTTCGACACCCCTCTCCTGCATGAGTTCCACACCCTTCATCGAAATGAAAGACGTTGCCTTCGCATATGGCGACCGTCCTATTCTGAACAACATCAACTTCAGCATTCCACAAGGCAATTTCGCCGCCGTAATGGGTGGTTCGGGCAGCGGTAAAACCACGCTGATGCGCCTGATTACGGGTCAAGTTCACCCACAATCGGGAAAAGTGCTGATTGAAGGGCGCGATTTGGCCGCATTTTCGGCGCAGGAGCTGTACGAACACCGCCGCCGCATGGGCGTTTTGTTCCAACACGGCGCATTGTTCACCGACTTATCCGTCTTCGACAACATCGCCTTCCCCATGCGCGAACTGACGGATTTGCCCGAAGCGGTCATCCGCGATTTGGTGGTGTTGAAACTGAATGCAGTCGGTTTGCGCGGTGTTGAAAACCTGATGCCTTCGGAGCTTTCCGGCGGTATGTCGCGCCGTGTCGCCCTCGCGCGTACGATTGCGCTCGACCCTGAAATCATGTTGTATGACGAGCCTTTCACCGGCCTCGACCCGATTTCGCTGGGCGTCATCGCCCACCTCATCAGCCGTGCCAACAAAGCCCTGCGCTCAACCAGCGTCATGGTGACGCATGATATTGAAAAATCATTGGAAATCGTCGATCAAGTCATTTTCTTGGCACACGGCGAAATCATGTTCTCCGGCTCGCCCGAAGAAATGCGCGAACTCGACTCGCCTTGGGTACGCCAGTTCGTCGGCGGTTTGGCAGACGGCCCCGTCGCCTACCGCTATCCGGCGCAAACGACTTTAAAACAAGACTTGCTGGGCTGATGTTCAGACGGCCTGTCATCACGCAATCCAAACCTTAAAGGCTCATTGTATGAACGGCAAAGTTAAATGGTTTTCTGAAAGTAAAGGATACGGATATATCGTTTCTGCAGAAGGAAAAGAATACTATTTCACAGTAAAACATATTCAAGGGGCAGAGTTGCCACATAACGGCGATGCCGTTACTTTTGAGGCACGTACAAGCAAACGAGGACCGGTTGCAGGTACTGTCGTTATTACTGAAAAAGCATCGGAAAAAAGAGCAGCTGAGAGACAAGCTAAACGTGACGAAAACGATCCAAGGGTAAATTGCTATACTTGCAACAAAAAAATGACTCCACGGATTATTATGCGTAAAGGCAGTATTAGCCATTCTATTTGCCCCTACTGTGGCAGTGTCTATAAAAATTTTAGCAATTGCTTTATTGCTACAGCAGTTTATGGAGATTCATTCGCCGAAGAAGTTATTGCCTTACGTCGCTTCCGTGATGAAACACTTTTAACCAATACTTTAGGTAAGGTTTTGGTAAAGGCATATTATAAAGTTTCACCACCTATTGCGGAAAAACTAAAAAATATGCCTAAAACATCAGCCTGTGTTCGTAAATGCCTAAATAAATTAGCGGCATATTATGGTGGTAAAATCTAAACTCCTCTCCACCTTTCAAACAATCTAAAACTTAATCAATCAAGGCCGTCTGAAAACCATTTAACCAATCAACTGAAACCTATGAATTTTATCCGTTCCGTCGGGGCAAAAACCCTCGGCTTCATCCAATCGCTGGGCAGCATTACGCTGTTTTTCCTGCATATCCTGGCCAAATCAGGCACGGCGTTTACCCGCCCGCGCCTGAGCATCCGCCAGGTTTACTTTGCAGGCGTGTTGTCTGTCCTGATTGTTGCCGTCTCCGGCCTGTTTGTTGGCATGGTATTGGGCTTGCAAGGCTATACGCAACTAGCGAAATTCAAATCCGCCGATATTTTGGGCTATATGGTTGCCGCTTCCCTATTGCGCGAATTGGGTCCCGTATTGGCGGCCATTCTGTTTGCCAGCAGCGCGGGCGGTGCCATGACCAGCGAAATCGGCTTGATGAAAACCACCGAGCAGCTTGAAGCAATGAACGTGATGGCGGTCGACCCTGTGGCACGCGTAGTTGCGCCGCGCTTTTGGGCAGGCGTGTTTTCCATGCCTTTGTTGGCGTCGATTTTCAACGTTGCCGGCATTTACGGCGCGTATTTGGTCGGCGTCGAATGGCTGGGTTTGGACGGCGGTATTTTCTGGTCGCAAATGCAAAACAACATTACCTTCCATTACGACGTACTCAACGGCTTAATCAAATCCGCCGCTTTCGGCGTAGCCGTTACGCTGATCGCCGTACATCAGGGCTTCCACTGCGTACCGACTTCCGAAGGTATTTTGCGCGCCAGTACACGCACCGTAGTGTCTTCCGCCCTGACCATCCTTGCCGTCGACTTTATGTTGACCGCGTGGATGTTTACCGACTAAAGGCCGTCTGAAACGACACTTAAAAAGAATGAAACAAGGACAATAGCACATGAAAAAAAATGCTTTGGAATTTTGGGTAGGACTGTTTGTCTTACTGGGCGCGGCCGCTATCGGCTTTCTCGCCTTCCGCGCCGCCGGCGGACAATCGTTCGGCAAATCCTCTCAAACCTACACCGTCTATGCCGATTTCAGCGACATCGGCGGCTTGAAAACCAACGCTCTGGTCAAATCCGCAGGCGTACTGGTGGGCCGCGTCGCCTCCATTCAGCTCGACCCTAAATCCTATCAGGCAAAAGTCGCCCTCAATCTGGACAGCCAATATCAGTTCAGCAGCGACGTTTCCGCACAAATTCTGACTTCAGGCTTGTTGGGCGAACAATACATCGGCCTGCAACAAGGCGGCGATACTGATTCTTTGGCAGCAGGCGACACCATTACCGTCACCAGCTCCGCCATGGTTTTGGAAAACCTTATCGGCAAATTCATGACCAGCTTTGCCGAAAAAAACGCAGACAGTAAATCTGCCGGTCAAAACGAACAATAAACACATATCAACCCAATATTCAGGACACTCCCATGAAAAAAACTTCCTTCATCAGCGCATTGAGCATCGGCGTATTGAGCATCAGCATGGCATTTGCTTCTCCTGCCGACGCAGTCAACCAAGTCCGTGAAAACTCCGTTCAAGTGCTGAAAATCCTCAACAGCGGCGATGCCAACACCGCACGCCAAAAAGCTGAAGCATACGCCATTCCTTACTTTGACTTCCAACGCATGACCGCTTTGGCCGTCGGCAACCCATGGCGTACTGCAACTGACGCACAAAAACAAGCGTTGACCAAAGAGTTCCAAACCCTGCTGATCCGCACCTACTCCGGCACCATGCTGAAATTCAAAAACGCCAAGGTCAACATCAAAGACAACCCGGTCGTAAACAAAGGCGGTAAAGAAATCGTTGTCCGCGCCGAAATCAACGTTTCCGGCCAAAAACCGGTCAACATGGACTTCACCACCTACCAAAGCGGCAGCAGATACCGCGCATACAATGTCGCAGTCGAAGGCGCAAGCTTGGTTACCGTATACCGCAACCAATTCGGCGAAACCATCAAAGCCAAAGGCATCGACGGCCTGATTGCTGACTTGAAAGCCAAAAACGGCGGTAAATAATCCACCTTCGCACCATGCCGCCTGATGTTCAGACGGCATGGTGCCTTACATCATAAAGACACCATGCAAACAGAAATCCGCAACGGCACGCTCTACATCAGCGGCGACGTTACTGTCAAAACCCTGACTGCCTCCGCCTTTGCGCGCTACGAACAACAATGCCGTCTGAAAGAAACAGACAGCATAGACTTCAGCCAAGTAGGCAAAGCAGATTCAGCCTGCGTTTCCCTGCTGCTCAACGCTCTGCGCCGGACAGACAAAAAACCGACCATTCAAAATATTCCCGATTCCGTCCGCGTACTGGCCGAACTTTATGAAATCAAAGACTGGTTGCAATCATGAAAAAAACCACCGCTTCCCTCTGCCTCCTCATCAGCCTTGCCTCCACTCCCGCACTGGCCGAACGCAATCCGGCTGACCCTTACGAAGGCTACAACCGCACCGTTTCCAAGTACAACGACAAAGCAGACAAATACGTCCTTTCTCCTGTCGCACGCGGTTATCGCAAAGTAACGCCCAAACCGGTGCGTACCGGCGTGAGCAACTTCTTCAACAACCTGCGCGATGTCGTTAGCTTCGGCAGCAATGTTCTGCGCCTTGACGTCAAACGCGCCAGCGAAGACCTCGTCCGCGTCGGCATCAACACCACCTTCGGCCTTGGCGGTTTAATCGACGTAGCCGGTGCAGGCGGCGTACCCAGCAATAAAAACACCCTCGGCGACACCTTCGCCTCATGGGGCTGGAAAAACAGCAACTACTTCGTTGTCCCCCTACTCGGCCCGTCTACCGTACGCGATACCGTCGGCAACGCCGTTACCACCGTCTATCCGGTTAAAAACGCCGTCTTCCACACCAGCGCAGGACGCTGGGGCACAATCGGCCTGCAAGCCATCAACACCCGTAAAGAACTGCTCGACCTGACCGACAGCCTCGAAGGCGCAGCCATCGACAAATACAGCTACACACGCGACCTTTACATGAAAGTCCGCTCCCAACAAACCGGCGGCACGCTCCCTCAAAGCGAAGACGACAACATCGACATCGATGACTTGGTGGACAGCAACGCCTCTTCCGAACCGGTAGCAGCACCCCAAACCGCTCCGGCAGAAATCCCCGATACAGCCAACCCTCAAACCCTGTATCAAACACCATCAGAAAATCCCTGATGGTTTCCATAAATTAAAGGCCGTCTGAAATTCAGACGGCCTTTATCCCCCAAAAGATAGCCAGTCCACCACCTTTGCTATATCATTCAACTATACAGAAACCAAGGAAAACACCATGTACGAAGTCAACCGCAGCGTCTTCCTGCTTATCCCCCTCGATCCTTTTTGGAACTGGCTGAAATCCCTGCCCGGCAATCACTTGGATGGCCTGACACTGGAAGACATTCAAGCCGATGCCAATTCCTACCTCGTTCGCCCGTGCGAAACTGCCGACGAAGTATGGGATGAAATCGAAGCGCGTTTTGAAGACATTTTTGCTGCCGAATTGGCCGACTGGTGCGAAGACGAAAGCGAATGGCCGGATTTGGACGCCGACATTTTCAACGAATGGTTCGACATCCAACTCTCCACCGTGATTACCGACCTCGAACACGAACCCATCGCACGCGAAGAGTTCCAACCCATCAATCTCAACTGATGAAACTGACCGTCCGCAACTACCACCTCGACGGCTACGGCCACGTCAACAATGCGCGCTATCTCGAATTTCTCGAAGAAGCGCGCTGGACGTTTTTTCAAGAGCATGACCTTCTGTCCGAACTCGAAGGCATCATGCTCGTTGTTGCACGCGTTGACATCCGCTATCGCCGCCCGTCACTTGAAGGCGATGTCTTGACCTTTACAGGCCGTCTGAAAGACATCGGCACACGCCACATCATCCTCAGCCAAACCGCAACCCTGCCCAACGGCAAAGCCGCCATCGAAGCCGAAGTTACCCTTATGCCCGTCAGCAGCGAAAGCGGCCGCAGCATCAGCGTTCCCCAAACCTTAGCACACGCAATTCAAAATCTCACATCATGAAAAAAATACTCACACTCCTCATCGTTGCCACAATTGGCGCGCTTCTCACCTTCGTCCTTATCCCCAGCAACAAAGCCGCCCCTGATTTCGCCCTGCCCGATCTGCAAGGCAAAACCATTACCAATGCCGATTTAAAAGACAAAGTTACCCTCATTAACTTCTGGTTTCCCTCCTGTCCCGGTTGCGTGAGCGAAATGCCTAAAATCATCAAAACCGCCCAAGACTATCAAGGCAAAAACTTCCAAGTCCTCGGCATTGCCCAGCCCATCGACCCTATCGAAAGCGTCCATCAGTATGTCAAAGAATACGGCCTTCCTTTCACCGTCATGTACGATGCCGACAAAACTGCCGCAAAAGCCTTTGGCACACAGGTTTACCCGACTTCCGTCCTGATCGACAAAAACGGCAACATCCTTAAAACCTACGTTGGCGAACCCAATTTCTCCCAACTCTATCAAGAAATCGACCAAGCCCTCGCCCAATAAATCCAAGGCCGTCTGAAACCATATTTCAGACGGCCTAAAACCGAAATATCCTTTATAATAAGCAACATTTTATCCGTTCAGACACCAAGCTCCTCTATCAACAAAGGCCGTCTGAAACAACCGAATACCCATAAGAGAACATCATGAAATTTATCGACGAAGCAAAAATCGAAGTCGCCGCAGGCAAAGGCGGTAATGGCGCAACCAGTTTCCGCCGCGAAAAATTCGTACCCCGCGGCGGCCCTGACGGCGGCGACGGTGGCAAAGGCGGCAGCGTTTGGGCAGAAGCCGACGAAAACACCAACACCCTCGTCGAATACCGCTTCGTCAAACGCTACCAAGCCAAAAACGGCGAAAAAGGCCACGGCTCCGACCGCTACGGCGCAGGTGCAGACGACATCGTCCTCAAAATGCCCGTCGGCACCCTCATCCGTGACCTCGACACCGATGAAATCGTCGCCGACCTCACTTATCACGGCCAGCGCGTCTGCCTCGCCAAAGGCGGCAAAGGCGGCTTAGGCAATATCCACTTCAAATCGTCCGTCAACCGCGCCCCCAAACAATCCACGCCCGGCGAAGAAGGCGAAACCCGTTCCCTGCAACTCGAACTCAAAGTCCTCGCCGATGTCGGCTTATTAGGCATGCCCAACGCCGGTAAATCCACCCTGATTACCGCCGTATCCGCCGCACGTCCCAAAATCGCCAACTACCCCTTCACCACCCTACATCCAAACTTGGGCGTCGTGCGCATCGACGAAAACCACAGCTTCGTCATGGCAGACATTCCCGGCCTGATTGAAGGCGCGGCAGAGGGCGCAGGCCTCGGCCACCGTTTCCTCAAACACTTATCACGCACCGGCCTGCTGCTGCATGTCGTCGATTTAGCCCCCTTCGACGAAACGGTCAACCCTGCCGAAGAAGCCCTTGCCATCATCAACGAATTGCGCAAATACGACGAAGAACTCTACGACAAACCGCGCTGGCTGGTGCTGAACAAACTCGACATGCTCGATGAAGAAGAAGCCCAAGCGCGTAGCGCCGCCTTCCTCAAAGCCATCGGCTGGGACTACCCGAAACCAGACGACCGCTTCCAATTCGACATGGAAACCCCACGCCTCTTCCAAATCAGCGCACTGACCCACCAAGGCACGCAGGAATTGGTACACCAAATCAACCAATACCTGACTGAGAAAAAACGCATTGAAGCCGAGAAAGCAGAAGCGGAACAGGCAGCCGCAAATGTTGAGATTGCCGAGCAGCAGCCTAAAACGGACACAGGTGTATTTAAGCCGGAGTAAGGAAATAAAAAGTTTTCAGACGGCCTGTTTAATGTAATATAGGGTCGCCCGAATACAGGAAAAAAGCAAGGAAGACCATGATTTCTGATAAACAACGTGTCGAATTGGCGAAAAAGCAAGCTATGCTTAAAATTTTGTATCAGGCATGGCTGGCAGAAAAACGGAAATACGCCGTAATCACAGTAGTCGATAATGAAGGCAATCTGATCGAATATCATCCTTCCGGTAACCAAAGAACAGTAGGCCATGTCAAACAACCGGCCTAAAGCGATTTTTTACTGTGGTGCTAACGGTTCGGGCAAATCTACCCTGCGCCAATTCAATCAAGACCGTGTCTCGTTAGTGATTGATTCCGACCATATCGCAGCAGAAATTAACCCTGAAATGCCCCGCTTGGCCGATATGGAAGCGGGAAAAACTGCATTGCGCTTATTCCATCAAGCGTTGGATAATCGAATTTCTTTTTCCATGGAATCGACCTTATCCGGCAAATCCGCCCTTACACGCATTCAAACGGCCAGCAATGTCGGATTCTACGTCATACTCAACTATATCGGCCTTGCTACGCCTGAATTAAATATTCGACGCATGCAAGAGCGTGTCGCAAGCGGCGGACACTGGATAGACCCTGAGTTAATCCTCAAACGCTACCATGTGAGCCTGCAAAACCTTCATACCGCATTACCGTTTGCCGATGAAAGTTTTATTTTTGATAACTCATCCGTCTATCCTCAACTGCAAATATGGATAAATCAACATCAATATTTGAAAAACAAACATTTAGCCGACTGGGTAAAGCCAATCGAGCAAACCATACTTTCAAATGGATTAATTTTTGATTCTTTCTTGGCTTATGAATAAATAAAGAATCCTTCTGCACAAAAAATCCAAATAATTTATCCTTATTTAAACAAAAATTGAAAATCCCATGCTAACCATCTACAACACCCTGACCCGTCAAAAAGAACCCTTCACCCCCATCGACCCTAAAAACGTGCGTATGTACGTGTGCGGTATGACCGTTTACGACTACTGCCACTTAGGTCACGCCCGCGTGATGGTTGTGTTTGACATGATTGCCCGTTGGTTGCGCGAGTGTAGTTATCCGCTCACTTATGTGCGCAACATCACCGACATCGACGATAAAATCATCGCCCGTGCGGCTGAAAACGGCGAAACCATCGGCGAGCTGACGGCACGTTTCATTCAGGCTATGCACGAAGATGCCGATGCTTTGGGTGTGTTGCGCCCGGATATTGAGCCAAAGGCGACGGAAAACATTCCGCAAATGATTGCCATGATTGAAACCCTGATTCAAAACGGCAAGGCATATCCTGCCGCAAACGGCGACGTTTACTACGCCGTGCGCGAGTTTTCGGCTTACGGCCAATTGTCGGGTAAATCGTTGGATGACCTGCGCGCAGGCGAGCGTGTGGAAGTGGACGGTTTCAAACGCGATCCGCTTGATTTTGTATTGTGGAAAGCGGCCAAAGCAGGCGAGCCGGCATGGGAAAGCCCTTGGGGCAACGGCCGTCCGGGTTGGCATATTGAATGCTCTGCCATGAGTGAAAACCTGTTCGGTGATACTTTCGACATCCACGGCGGCGGCGCGGACTTGCAGTTCCCGCACCATGAAAATGAAATCGCCCAAAGCGTCGGTGCCAGCGGTCATACCTGCGGCCACGACCACGCGCAAACCCACCACGGTCAAAGCATTGCCAGCCACGTCAAATACTGGCTGCACAACGGTTTCATCCGTGTGGACGGCGAAAAAATGTCCAAATCGTTGGGTAACTTCTTCACCATCCGCGAAGTGTTGAAACAATACGACCCTGAAGTCGTACGTTTCTTCATCCTGCGCGCCCACTACCGCAGCCCGTTGAATTACTCGGATGCGCATTTGGACGACGCAAAAGGCGCACTGACCCGCCTGTACACCACCTTGAAAAACACTCCTGCGGCCGAGTTCGAATTGTCCGAAAACGCCAACGACTACACCCGCCGCTTCTACGCCGCCATGAACGACGATTTCGGTACGGTCGAAGCGGTTGCCGTGTTGTTTGAACTGGCAGGCGAAGTGAACAAAACCAATGATGTGCACCTCGCCGGCTGCCTAAAAGCTTTGGGCGGCATCATCGGCCTGTTGCAACGCGATCCGATTGAGTTTCTGCAAGGCGGTGCTGTTTCAGACGGCCTCTCCAACGAAGAAATCGAAGACTTAATCGCCCGCCGCAAACAGGCACGCGCGGATAAAAACTGGGCGGAATCCGACCGTATCCGCGACCTTCTGAACGAACACAAAATCATTCTGGAAGACAATGCCGGCGGTACGACTTGGCGCCGCGGTTGATTTCATGACATAGATAAAAGGCCGTCTGAAACTGTTTTCAGACGGCCTTTTTAATTTTGCTATTTCAAAAAGGGCGCAAACATCGCGCCTTTGGTTTTAAACATCATTTCATTTATGCACCGAATACTTTCAGACGGCCTTCGACTGGTTGGAAGGCTTTTTCGCCGGCTGGAGCCGCAATACCGCCGATCACCATTTGCGCACGCAACAACCAGCTTTCCGGCAGGTTCCATTCTTTGGCAATGGCCGCATCAGGCAACGGATTGTAGTGTTGCAGATTGGCACCGATACCGGCAGCCGCCAATGTTGTCCAAACAGCATATTGAACCATGGCATTTGCCTGATCCGCCCAGATCGGGAATTTGGCCGCATAAGATGGGAACTGCTCTTGCAAGCCTTTGACAACATCTTGATCTTCAAAGAACAAAACTGTCGCCGCACCTGCTTTAAACAAGTTCAGTTTTTGCGCAGTGGCTTCAAACTGCTCGGCAGGAACAACCGCACGCAACGCTTCTTCAACAAAATGCCACACTTTGGCATGTTCTTCGCCAAACAATACAACCACTCGGGCAGATTGCGAATTGAAAGAAGACGGCGTATGCAAAACGGCGTGTTTGATGATTTTGGTTACTTCCTCATTGGACAGAGGCAGGGTGTTGTTCAATGCATAGATAGAACGACGGGTTTCAGCAGCTTGTTGCAAAACAGAATAAGTCATGATCTTTTCCTTAAATTAATCTTTATCTTTACCAAAAGCGTTATCCAAAGCCCACGCTCCGCCACCGGCTACTGCCAGATACAAAAACACGAAGCAGAACAAAACGGCAGATTCGCCATGGTTGGCCAATGGGAACAAAACATTACCAGAAGACGCGTGGGCCATAAAGTAGGCGACTGCCATCTGACCGGACAAAACAAACGCGGCCGGACGCGTAAACAGGCCCAATATCAATAAGATACCGCCGACAATTTCCAAAATACCGGCCACCAGCATCAAGCCTTCGGGCGCACCGCCCATAGACATCGGAAAACTGAAAAACTTGGCCGTACCATGCAGCAAAAACAAATACGCTGTAACAATGCGCAAGACAGACAATACAACCGGTTGGAATGATTTGAGGGCTGACATCTTAATAATCCTTATTTTAATGATTACCTGAAGAAGTAGGGAGCAATTTCAATAAGTGCAGTATAGATAATTCCCAGTAAGAGATATATACTCGAATTATTGATACAACGTTTCCTAATAAGAAATCATGGATACCCTATTCAGCCTAAAAGTTTTCCGCCAAGTGGTTCAAAGCGGCAGTTTTACCCGTGCTGCCGATCAGCTCGACATCTCCACCGCCATGGCCAGCAAACACGTCAGCCATTTGGAAAACACCATTCAAGCCAAGCTCTTACACCGCAACAGCCGCAACCTCCACCTGACCGAGGCAGGCGAAGAATACTACCGCCAATGCAGCTACGCGCTGGATACCTTGGACACCGCCGCCCAAAAAGCGGCAGGCGGTGCCGACACGCCGCAAGGTATGTTGCGCGTTACCATGCCCCTGTGGTTTGCAGGCGGCAATATGAGCGCATGGTTGGCCGAATACCGCCAGCGTTATTCCAAAGTCACGCTCGACCTCGTCCTCGACAACCGCCATATCGACCTCATCGCCGAAGGCTTCGACCTCGCCTTGCGCGTTTCCAAAACCCCCTCCCCTTCGCTGATCGTCAAACCGCTGGCCAAAATCGAGTTCGTTCTGCTTGCCGCCCCCGACTATCTTGCCCGACACGGCACACCCGATACACCCGAAGCCGTCATGCAGCACCAAGCTATCCTGCCTTCCTATACCAGTCAACAAGACTGGGAAATTACCCACCGCGCTACCGCAGAAAAATCCATTCTCCACCTCTCCTCGGTTATCCGCAGCGACAACACGCTGATGATCCGTGAGCTGATTAAATCAGGTGCAGGCATAGGCTATCAGCCCCTTTGGGCAGTTCGGCAGGAATTGAAGGACGGCACATTGATCCAACTCCTGCCCGATTACACCATTTGGACAGACCAACTGAACGCCACTTATGTCGACAGGGCCTTTCTTAGCGCGAAAGTGCGCAGCTTTATCGACTTTCTCAATGAAAAAATATCGGAAGGCTAAACATCAAGGCCGTCTGAAACACTTTTCAGACGGCCTTTAATCAAAGCAACAATCCAATCAATAATTGGTCGAGCAGAACTGTTCGCGTTTATCCGCATCGGCGGCATAGCATGTCAAACCCATGCCTGACGCATTGCTGTTGTTCGCTTTCGCACCCGGTTTTTTGTTCACCAAAACCTTACCGTTTTTTCCGATTTCAACGGTTACGCCTTTGCCGTTTTTCAGCTTCCATTTCAACACTTGCGCATCGGCACTTTGGCATTTGCTGACCGTACAGCCGCCTTCTGTCGCGACATTGCCGTTTTTATAAATCACGCACTGCTGCTGGCTGTCGGTACAGGCCGCATACGCAGCAACGGAGAAACAGGAAATCAGCGCGGCAAACAAAACAGGTTTCATGGTTTGAACTCCTAAGGTTGTGATGATGGGTTTGTAATATTTGGAACTATACGCTTATTTGCATGTACCTACTACAAAATGTATCGGTAACATTCAACGGGCGCAGCACCATATCCATTCCATCAATTATCTAATTCTCCCCGTACGATAAAGGCCGTCTGAACATCACTTTTCAGACGGCCTTCAATTGGTTTTCTACCTTACCGCTTCAACTTCGCAAACGCATCCGCCATCGCCGAATTGGTCGGGGCACGGTCGTTGCGTTGGGGTTTACGGTCGCGGCGTTCGGAATGTTTGCCTTCAGACGACCTGTTGCCTTTGGCTGCGCCGCCCGCCTCGTCATCCAAGCGCATGGTGAGCGCGATGCGTTTTCTGGCGGCATCGACTTCCAGCACTTTCACTTTCACCACGTCGCCGGCTTTCACGACTTCGCGCGGGTCTTGGACGAAACGATTGGACAGAGCGGAGATGTGCACTAGGCCGTCCTGATGGACGCCGATGTCCACGAATGCGCCGAAGTTGGCGACGTTGGAAACCACGCCTTCGAGTATCATGCCGACTTGCAAGTCGCTGATTTCATGGATACCTTCGGCGAAGGAGGCCGCCTGAAACTCGCCGCGCGGGTCGCGACCGGGTTTTTCCAGCTCGGACAAAATATCCAAAATGGTCGGCAGGCCGAAGCGTTCGTCGATGAAGTCGGACGCTTTGATTTGCTTCACGCGCTCGCGGTTGCCGATGAGTTCGGCGGCGGTAATGCCTTGTTGCGCCAGCATTTTGGCGACGACGGGATAGGCTTCGGGGTGGACGGCGCTCGCGTCCAACGGCTCTTTGCCGCCGTTAATCCGCAAGAAGCCTGCTGCCTGCTCGAAGGTTTTTTCGCCCAACCGCGGTACTTTCAGCAATTTTTTGCGGCTGTCGAACGCGCCGTTTTCATCGCGGTAGGCGACGATGTTTTGGGCAAGGGTTTGATTCAAACCGGAAATCCGCACTAAGAGCGGGGCGGAGGCGGTGTTCACGTCCACGCCGACGGCATTCACACAGTCTTCGACCACCGCGTCCAGCGATTTGGCGAGCTGGCTTTGGTTCACGTCGTGCTGATACTGCCCCACGCCGATGGATTTGGGGTCGATTTTGACCAACTCGGCGAGCGGATCTTGCAGCCTGCGGGCGATGGACACTGCGCCGCGCAGGGAAACGTCCAAGTCGGGGAACTCGCGCGCCGCCAGTTCGGACGCAGAATAAATCGATGCGCCGGCTTCGGAAACGACGATTTTGTGCAGCCCTATTTCCGGCATTCCGCGCACCAGTTCGCCCGCGATTTTGTCGGTTTCGCGGCTGGCGGTGCCGTTGCCGATGGCGATGAGCTTCACGCCGTGTTGTTTAATCAGGCGCGACAGCGTTGCCAACATATTGTTTTCTTGGTGCAAATAGACGATGACGGTATCCAGCAGCTTGCCCGTGTCGTCCACCACGGCGCATTTCACGCCGTTGCGGTAGCCGGGGTCGAGACCCAAAGTGGTCAGCCGTCCGGCAGGCGCGGCGAGCAGCAAGTCTTTGAGATTGCGGGCGAACACGGTAATCGCGTCGGTGTCGGCGGCTTCTTTCAGACGACCTAAGGCTTCAAGCTCCAGCGACAGAAAGATTTTCGCGCGCCAAGTCAGGCGCACGGTGTCGCGCAGCCATTTGTGGCCGTCTGAAACCTTGAAACGGCGGGCGATGAGTTGCTCGTATTCGCTTTGCTGGGTAATCGGCGTGTCGTTGGGCTGGTATTTGAGCGCGATGTTCAACACGCCTTCGTTGCGGCCGCGCAAAACCGCCAGCGCGCGGTGGCTGGGCATGGCGCGGACGGGTTCGCGGTGGTCGAAATAATCGCTGAATTTTTCGCCTTCGGTTTCTTTGCCTTCAACGATTTGCGCGTGGATTTCGGCTTCGTTCCACAGCTTGTCGCGCAGCGTGCCGATGAGTTTCGCGTCTTCGGCAAACTGCTCCATCAGAATCGCGCGCGCGCCATCCAGCGCGGCTTTGGCGTCGGGAACATTTTCGTTCAGGTAGCCTTGCGCGGTGGCTTCCACGTCCTGCGGCTGCTCGGCAAGCAACACGTCCGCCAGCGGCTGCAAACCGTGTTCGCGCGCGATTTGCGCTTTGGTGCGGCGTTTGGGCTTGTAGGGCAGATACAGGTCTTCCAGCGCGGTTTTGTTGTCGGCTGCTTCGATTTGCGCCCTGAGGTCGTCTGAAAGCTTGCCTTGCTCTTCAATGTTTTTTAAAACAACGGCTTTGCGCTCTTCCAACTCGCGCAGGTATTGCAGCCGCTCGGCAAGCTGGCGCAGCTGCGTATCGTCCAGCCCGCCCGTGGCTTCTTTGCGGTAGCGGGCGATAAAGGGCACGGTCGCGCCGTCGTCCAAAAGCTCGACGGCGGCGGTGATTTGCGCTGCGGTGGCGGAGAGTTCTTGAGAGAGGATTTGGGTGATGTTCATGGGGGTCCTTGTGTGAAGGGTACAGGCTGCCTGAAAGTGTTGGCTTTAACGAAGTTGAAAAGTGCAGGCTGCTTTTTGGGTTCGGGTTTGAGCGAAATTAAATTTTCAGGTAGCCCAAAAAGTTATTTTTTTGGCTTGTATTGCATCATGATTTCTTGAGCCTGGCTTTCCAGTTCGGGGAAGAGGGTTTGCCTGCTAATGCCGAATGCTTTGAGCTCCTGCATGATTTGTTTTTTATTTCTAACGATAAACCTTTTTCCTTTTGTTGGAAGACGTTTCCAATCATCTGGAATTTCAGCAGGATTGCGTTTTTCATTGTTAATACCGAAAAGCAAAAAGCAACCTTGTTGCCTAGAAATTCGAGCATTGTTGAGTTTGGCACGAACGCATAGGACACGGCCTAAATCTGTTGGATTGATGACCGGGCGGAAACTGGGTTTGTCGGTATGAATGTCATGAAGTAGTGAAATAATAGGTGGCTCTTCATTAAATGATGATATGAAAGCAGATTCTCCAATTTCTGATGCTGCTTTTTTAATAAGTTTTCCATATTCATCAATATCTTTAAGCGGAAGAGAATTATTATTTATAGAATTTTCAATTGATTTGAGTTTTTCTTGATTCAAGTTTTCTAATATATAGCTTGCTTTTGCTAAAGAGCATTTGGTTTGAGCAGAATCTAAGCTATTAGATAAAGAAAAATTTTTATTTTGAGCACTAATTGCAGCCAAAATAGCCACAGTATCGCTATCTCCGTATTTCATTTCCGTATCAGGAATATCCAAAATAATTAATTCGCCATTTTTATCATGATGGTTCTCATTAGAACAAGCAAAATACAAGGCAACCAATGCGCTAGCTGTCAAATCCAAAAGCCGCGTAGCATAACCATAATGCTGCAATTTAACGAGTTTCTCAAATAGAGTGTCATTGGGAGAAAAATCATCAGGGCAGTTAGTTAGCGCATCTTTAATAATTTTATCTTCGTTTTCAATTAAATAAGGTTTATCTTTGCGGTAAATGCTGGGCAATAGTTCCCATTTTTTTGCTTGCCCGCGAAAGAAACGTGTTGTGCCATGTGTCGGCTCGCCCAATTCTTTAAGAATTTGAGTTAAGTCGCTAATACTACGGATTTCATTGGGTTGTTTGGTCATTTGGTGCTTTCTACTAGCAAAAATTTTTAGGATTGAATTTTTCAGGCTACCTGAAACTACCGTTTCAACGCTTCCAATTCGGCAATATCTTCCGCTTCCGCTTAATATTTCCAACCTGCAACCCTGTTGATTTTACTGTAACCAACAAAGTGCAGGCTGCTTTTTTTATCAGAACTGCTTGAATACATCCAAAAACACGCGGCGGTTGTTATAGCGGTAATAGAAATGGTTGCTGCGGATGTGCGACCAGGTCCAGTTCAGGCGCGGGATGAAGCCTTTCCAAGATAGGCGGCTGTGCGACAGTGACAGGCGGGTGAAGTATTCGGTGTCACGTCGCTGGATATTGAAGATGTCGGGGCCGCGGTAGTTTCTGCGCTGCACGCTGATGTTGAGCGATGTGGCTAGGTGTAGAAAATAACCGCGTTGTTTACACCACAGGTTGAGAAAAATAAGCCTGCAAGACCTCAAACGGCGTATCGCCGTTCAAACTGCGGTGCGGCTTCACAGTGTTATAGAAATTAACAAAGCGGCACAACTCCTTTCGTCG
>NZ_JBQCWU010000010.1:0-76422 GCF_051957095.1 Neisseria sp. P0020.S003
CTTTTGGGCAGGTTTGCGATGTGCGGCAGGTATTTGAGCGGGTGTTGCGCCCTCAGTGTTTGGACGGTTTGGCTTTGTCCTTTTCGGTCCGCTTTTGGCTGAGGGCTTTTAACTCCTTTAGGTAGGCGACCTCTGCGCGCATATAGCACAACTCTTCAATAAGCTCTGCCTGTGTTTTTTCTTGGTCGGGTTTATCTGCGATGAAGGGGTTTTTGCGGTGTTGGGGCATGGTTTTGGATTGGGGATGTTCGAGTGCGCCGATACCGCCTTCTTGATAGGCGCGTATCCATCGTCTCAGGTGGGTTCGGGAAATGCCGTAGTGGTCTGCGGTACGCTGTTGGCTGCGTATATGCAGGTAGTGGAGTACGGCTTGGTATTTGAAGTGTAATGTATATTTGCTCATAAAAAAACTGCACCTTGTGAGTTGGAGGGGATGTCCAACTTTTGGGGTGCAGTTCAAATCTTCAGACGGCCTTTTTTGTGCTTTTAATGAGTCTATTAGTTAAATGAGAATATTATTTATTTAATGTAGGTCGGTATGTATAATTAGGTAAAGTATGGTTAGGGAAGAGGGTTTACTCTATAATCCAACCGTTTGTAATTTTATTTCGGCTAAGGCCGGATTTTGGGAGTTGTTATGTCAACTATGTTTTTTATCCAGTTTGCCGTTGTGCTACTGTGTATCCTGATTGGTGCGCAGGTTGGCGGTATTGGTTTGGGCGTGCTCGGCGGTATCGGCTTGGCTGTATTGTCTTTTGGTTTCCATCTTCAGCCGACCAGCCCTCCGATTGATGTGATGCTGATGATTATGGCGGTAGTGTCTGCCGCGGCGGCCATGCAGGCCAGCGGCGGTTTGGACTATATGATTAAGATTGCCACGCGCGTGTTGCACCGCAATCCGAAATACATCACCTTTATCGCACCGGCGGTAACTTACACCTTTACCGTATTGGCAGGTACGGGCCATGTGGCTTACTCGGTCTTGCCCGTGATTGCCGAAGTCAGCCGTCGCAATGGAATCCGTCCTTCCCGTCCGCTGACGATGGCGGTTATCGCTTCCCAATTTGCTATTGTCGCCAGCCCGATTGCCGCCGCGGTTGTTGCCTGCGTCACCATGCTTGAGCCACAACACATCACGATGGCGGATGTGTTGAAAGTTACCGTTCCCTCCACGATTTTGGGTATCGGTTTGGCTTGCGTGTTTGTAAACAAACTGGGCAAAGAATTGAAAGACGATCCGCATTATCAGGCTTTGCTGAAAGACCCGAATTATGTGAAAGAATACATCGATGTGGAGGAACAACAAACCGATGTCGCTATTTCGCCGAAAGCCAAATTGTCGGTCGGTATTTTCTTGACTGCGGCATTGCTGGTGGTCGTGATGGGTGCGCTGCCTGAGCTGCGTCCGGCTTTTGAACACGATGGCGCGATCAAGCCTATGGGCATGGCGCATACGATTGAAATCGTGATGTTGTCAGCTGCTGCGCTGATTATTTTGGCGTGTAAACCCAATGGCGATGCGATTACCCGAGGTTCGGTATTCCATGCCGGTATGCGTGCCGTGATTGCAGTATTTGGCGTGGCTTGGTTGGGCGATACCTTGATGAACGGCCACTTAACAGAAGTGGAATCGACCGTCAGTCATTTGGTTGAATCTGCACCATGGACCTTTGCCTTTGCCCTGTTTATCTTGTCGGTATTGGTCAACAGCCAAGGCGCGACAGTGGCGACGCTGTTCCCAATCGCCATTAAACTGGGTATTCCAGCGCCCATCATCATCGGCACATTTGTTGCGGTAAACGGCTATTTCTTCATTCCGAACTACGGTCCGATTATTGCCGCTATCGACTTTGATACAACCGGCTCAACCAGAATCGGCAAATTCATCTTCAACCACAGCTTCATGATTCCGGGCTTATTGAGCATGGCATTTAGTTTGGCGTTCGGTTTGTTGTTGGTTCAACTGTATTATTGATAGGCTGAAAAATGAAGGCCGTCTGAAATTAAATTTCAGACGGCCTTTTTGATATTGTTATCCGAGAGCTTAATTGCAGTATTTATTAACGTCGTTTTGGTATTGTTTAATTAGGCTGTCGCGATTGGCCAAGCGTGCGCTTTCGGCGACTTGGCGGTTGATTTTGGCGATTTTGCAGTTTTCCAGCTTGTTTTGGCGGTTTTGCTCTTCGATTTTTTTATTGCGCTCTTCGATTTGTTTGTTTTGTTCCGCGACCTGTTCGTTGGGCTGTTCGGCAACCGGCTCAGATGCCGCAACAGCAGGTGCAACGGCAGGTTTGACGTTGTGCGTGCGGATGTTGACCACGCCGGAACGCTTCGGTTGCAGACGGTTTGGCGTATCGGAATAGCTGTTGCCCGATGCGCCTTTCCAAGTGTAAACCTCGGCCGCGCCGGTCAGGGCGGCGGAAGAGAGAAGGGCTGCTATCAGACAGGTTTTGAGTACGGAAGATTTCATGGGTTTCCCTTATGTAAATGATGTTCTCATGCGACTTATTTTACTTGAAACTGCAAGGCATTGGCATATTTTTGTACGCCAAATCAAATCATGTAAAAAAATAACGTTAAAACGTGTATTGCCAATGTTAGCATCAAGCCGGTGTGATATAATGCCGTGCATCTTGCACAAACTGAAAGACCGAGCATCATGCGTATTGTAGAAAAAGCCTATACTTTCGACGACGTTTTGTTGGTTCCAGCGCACTCAAACGTGCTGCCTCGAGATGTCAAACTCCAAACCAAACTCACCCGCGATATCACGCTCAACCTCCCTCTACTTTCTGCTGCAATGGATACCGTTACCGAAGCGCGTCTGGCCATTTCTATGGCTCAAGAAGGCGGCATCGGCATTATCCATAAAAACATGACGCCGGAGTTGCAAGCGCGTGCCGTTTCCAAAGTGAAGCGCCATGAGAGCGGCGTGGTGAAGGATCCCGTTACCGTTGCGCCGACCGCATTGATCCGCGAAGTCTTGGAAATGCGCGCACAACGCAAACGCAAAATGTCCGGTCTGCCTGTTGTTGAAAACGGCAAAGTGGTTGGTATCGTGACCAACCGCGACCTGCGTTTTGAAAACCGTGTCGATCTGCCGGTTTCTGCCATCATGACCCCCCGCGACCGTTTGGTTACCGTACCTGAAGGTACCAGCATTGATGAGGCCCGCGAAATCATGCATGCGCACAAAGTTGAGCGCGTTTTGGTGTTGAACGACCAAGACGAACTCAAAGGTCTGATTACAGTTAAAGATATTCTGAAAACAACCGAATTCCCTAATGCCAACAAAGATGCCGAAGGCCGTCTGCGCGTCGGTGCCGCGGTGGGTACCGGCGGCGATACCGAAGAGCGCGTCAAAGCATTGGTAGAAGCAGGCGTGGACGTGATTGTGGTCGATACTGCCCACGGTCATAGCCAAGGTGTTATCGATCGCGTGCGCTGGGTAAAAGAAACCTATCCGCACATCCAAGTCATCGGCGGCAACATCGCTACTGCCAAAGCTGCTTTGGATTTGGTGGCCGCAGGTGCGGATGCCGTTAAAGTCGGTATCGGCCCGGGCTCGATTTGTACGACCCGTATCGTGGCAGGCGTGGGCGTGCCTCAGCTGACTGCGATTCACAATGTTTCCGAAGCCCTGAAAGGCACCGGTGTTCCCCTGATTGCCGACGGCGGTATCCGCTTCTCCGGCGATATTGCCAAAGCTCTGGCAGCAGGTGCATATAGCGTCATGCTGGGCGGTATGTTTGCCGGTACGGAAGAAGCACCGGGCGAAATCGAACTCTACCAAGGCCGCTCTTACAAGTCTTACCGCGGCATGGGTTCGTTGGGTGCAATGAGCCAAGGTTCTGCCGACCGCTACTTCCAAGACAAAACCGACAGTACAGACAAATATGTTCCTGAAGGCATTGAAGGCCGCGTTCCTTACAAAGGCCCGATTGTGAACATCATCCACCAACTGACCGGCGGTCTGCGCTCCAGCATGGGTTATTTGGGTTGCGCCAATATTGCTGAAATGCACGAGAAAGCAGAATTTGTGGAAATCACTTCTGCCGGTATGAGCGAATCCCACGTTCACGACGTACAAATCACTAAAGAAGCGCCTAACTACCATCGTTAAACCAGTATAAAAAGGTCGTCTGAAAATATTTCAGACGGCCTTTCTGTTTTTATAAGGTTTTAAAAATGAAGCAAATATTGCTTGCCGCCGTTTGGCCTGGTGTTTCTGGTTGGGTATTTGCAGAATTTGCCGAATAATTGGAAAGACAAACGCTTCACGCGCTGAAATGACATGTATTAACTAGTACGTTTTGAACTGAGCGATTAAACCGAGTTTCAGACGGTCTTTTAAAAATCGTATTACAATAAGCGAAAATTAAAAACACATTCCATTATGTCCAAAAAAATCCTGATTATTACCCCAAGCTGGATTGGCGACTGCGTCATGACCCAACCGCTTTATCGCCGTTTGCATGAGCTGCATCCCGGCTGCACCATTGATGCTTTTGCCCCCAAATGGTCGATGGCTGTATTTGAGCGTATGCCTGAAATCAACCGTGTGATGGAAAACCCGTTTGGACATGGTGCATTGGAATTGAAAAAACGCTGGCGTATCGGGCGTGAATTGGGAAAAGAAGGCTATGATCAAGTGATTATTTTGCCCGGTTCGCTCAAATCCGCCATTATTGCCTTGGCTACGGACATTAAACAGCGTACGGGCTACGTCGGCGAGTCGCGCTATTTTTTGCTTAACGATATTCGTAAGTTGGATAAGGCCGCATTGCCGTTGATGGTTGACCGCTATACTGCGCTGGCGCATCCGACCCAAGCAGATTTTAACGGGCATTCTGATAATCCCTGTTTCACGATTGATCCTGAAAGCCGTCAAGCCGCTTTGGCAAAGCATGGTTTGGCGACGGATAAACCGATTTTGGCATTTTGTCCCGGCGCTGAATATGGCCCGGCCAAGCGTTGGCCTGCGCGTCATTTTGCCGAACTCGGCCGCCGATATTTGGCTGAAGGTTGGCAGGTTTGGCTGTTTGGTTCGCAAAAAGATTTTGAGATTGCAGATGAAATCAACCGGCTTTCAGACGGCCTATGCACCAATCTTTGCGGTAAAACCAATCTTCCGGAGGCGATTGATCTGTTGTCTTGCGCCGATACGGTCGTGTGCAACGACAGCGGTCTGATGCACCTTGCGGCCGCGCTTGATCGGAAATTGGTTGCGGTTTACGGCTCATCCAGCCCTGACCATACGCCGCCTCTAAGCCAAAAGGCAAAAATCGTCAGCTTGAATTTGGATTGCTCGCCTTGTTTCAAACGCGAATGTCCGTTGGGGCATACGGATTGTTTGAACAAGCTGACGCCGGATAGGGTACAAAAAGCGGCGGAAGAGCTGGCTCGTTCGGCGTAATCCCATAAAGATTAGATGGAACACAGCAAAGGGCAGATTTGAATCTGCCCTTTTGATTTGTGTTTCTTTTATTTTTTAACAAAAGGCCGTCTGAAATATGATTTTCAGACGGCCTTTTAGGGTTTGAAATCAATACATCTGATTATTTCTGATGCAGATTATAAACGTATTCCACTTCTTCGCGGCTGCCCATGAATACGGCAACACGTTGGTGCAGGCCGGTAGGTTGGATGTCGAGCATGGCTTCGATGGCGTTGTTTGATGCGCCGCCGGCTTGTTCCATAAGCAGGCTCATCGGGTTGGCTTCGTACATCAGGCGCAGTTTTCCCGGTTTGGATGGGTCGCGTTTGTCTTGTGGATACATGAATACGCCGCCGCGCATCAGGATGCGGTGAATTTCGGCAACCATGCTGGCTACCCAGCGCATATTGTAGTTTTTGCCGCGTACGCCGGTTTCGCCTGCCAGCAATTCGTCAATGTATTGTTGAACAGGGGGGAACCAATGTCTTTGGTTGGACATATTGATGGCGAATTCTTTAGTGGATTCGGGAACGCGCGGATTTTCTTTGGTCAGCAGGAATTGGTTGGCATCGTCCAGAGTGAAGACGAATACGCCGTGACCGACAGTCAGTACCAGTTGGGTTTGCGGACCGTATAAAACATAACCTGCGGCCACTTGGTTGCGGCCTTTTTGCAGGAAGGATTCGGTAGTTAATTTGCCTTCAGGTTTCGCCAAGATGGAGAAGATGGTGCCGACGGAGATGTTGACGTCGATATTGGAAGAGCCGTCCAGCGGATCAAACAATACCAAATAGCCGCCATTTTCGTGTGTGGCGACATAGGTATCTTCTTCTTCGCTGGCAAGGCCTGCGATGTTGGCATTGGCTTTTAAAACATCAATCATGATGTTGTTGGCGATGACGTCAAGTTTCTTTTGGTCTTCGCCTTGGATGTTGCCGGTACCTGCCATGCCCAAAACGCCGGAAAGCGCACCGAGGCGGACTTTGGCGTTGATATCCAAACAGGCGGCGGCTACGGATTCCAGTACGCTCGCCAGCTCTTGCGGCAGTTTGTGTTCGGGTAGGTGTTGGGCTAAGAATTGGTTCAGTGTCTTCATGGTTTCACTCTTTTCCTAAGTTTGAATCGAATATTTTTCAATTTCAGGCCGTCTGAAAACGGCGTGTTCATTTGGTTTTGCTGTCGGCCATGCCTAAAACTTCTTTAGTGCAGGCGATGCTGGTGTCTTTGATGCGTTTTTTCAGCTCGTCGCTCATGGAGTCGCTGCCGCCCAAAAGCGAGGTCGCTTCTTCAGGATTGATTTGGTCGACTGTTTTTTCGCCGATGCAGCGGCAGATTTTTTCAGTGGTCGCGGAATCAAACGGGCTTTTTCCGGAAGCTTTTTCTACGCAGGCTTCGGTTGCCGAGCGGACAAATTCGGTGCGGAAACTTTGGGTAAATTCTTCTTTAAATTCGTTTTTTACTGATTCGCTGCACGCGCAAAGCAGGAGCGTGCAGGCTAGGGGTGTGCGTATATTCATGAGTGGACGGTCGTTAATTGTTATGTTATGAATTGTAGTGGAAAAAGGCTTAAGTATAAAGGGTTAAGGCCGTCTGAACAGGTATAGCGGCAAAATCGAAGCGCTTGGGTATGCGTTCAGACGGCCGCGTTTATTTCGTTTTGCTTTCCAATATATAATGCGCGCCGGCATCTTGCGCTAAAATTTTGGCAAGTTCGGGCAGATTGTTTTGCAGCTGTTCGGCAAGCATATAGGGCGGGTTGATGATGAACATACCGCTGCCGTGCATACCGAAGCCGTCACTGCGCGGCGTATGGACATGAAGTTCGGCGTGCAGATAATTGTCGGGAGCGATTTTTTTGAGTTCGTCCGGCAGTTTGCGGCTTTCTTCACGGCTCAGGCAGGGATACCAAACCATGTAGCAGCCGGTTTCAAAGCGTTTCAAGGCATCTTTCAAAACTTGGACGACACGGCGGTAGTCTTGTTTTTCTTCGTAGGGCGGATCAATCAAGATTGCGGCGCGGCGCGGTGGAGGAGGCAGTAATGAAATCAAGCCTTGATAACCGTCCGCTTGGCTGACCTGTGCTTTACGCGCAGGACGGACTTCACGCATATTGTTTTGCAAATGGACAAAATCGGCAGGATGCAGCTCAAAGAGGCGCATTTTATCGCTGTCGCGCGTGAGTGCCTGTGCCAGCCAAGGCGAGCCGCAGTAAAGGTTGTCTTGCGGCAGTATTTGTTTCAGACGGCCTACAAATTCGGCCAATTCGACAGGCAGCTTGTCAGCTTGTTCCAAGAGCGCAATGCCTTGTTTGTATTCGCCGACTTTTTGCGCTTCATCGCCGCTCAAATCATACAAACCGGCACCGCTGTGCGTATCGATATACCAATAGGGCTTGTCTTTGCGGTTGAAATATTCAAGGACGAGGAAGAGGGTGAAGTGCTTGAGCATATCGGCATGGTTGCCGACATGGAAGGCGTGGCGGTAGCTGAGCATGATCGGGCTGCGGAAATAAAAATCCGATTATACCCCAAACCATCGCCATCACTGCTTTCAGACGGCCTTTGTGCCTGGAAAATGCTACAATATCCGCCTTATCGTACCATCGGAAAGAAGACATCATGTTTACAGGCATCGTACAAGGCATGGGCAAAATTACAGACATCGCCCAACCTTCGCCCGACTTTCGTACCCACACAGTCGAGCTGCCCCCCGAAATCGCCGACAATCTGCAAACAGGCGCCTCTGTCGCCAACAATGGCTGCTGCCTGACCATTACCCGAATCGACGGCAATAAAGTCAGCTTTGATTTGATGGACGAGACTTTACGCAAAACCAATCTCGGCAGCTTGAAAGTCGGCGACAGTGTCAATTTGGAACGCGCGGCACGGTTTGGCGACGAAATCGGCGGCCATGTGATGAGTGGCCATGTGATGGCGGTTACCCGAATTTCCCGTATCGAATCCAGTGAGTTCAACCGTACCGTTTGGTTTGAGCTGCCGGAAAACCTAAAGCCCTATATTCTCACCAAAGGCTTTGTCGGTTTGGACGGTTGCAGCCTGACCATAGGCGAGGTTAGCGACAGCGAATTTTGCGTACACCTGATTCCGGAGACTTTGGAGCGTACCCTGTTTGGCAGCCGCAAAGAAGGCGACCTCATCAATATCGAAATCGATCCGCAAACCCAAGCCGTTGTCGATACCGTGATGCGTGTATTGGCACAAAAGGCCGTCTGAAAAAAGAAAGCCGAAATGAAATTATCCAATTTTTTGAAAAAAGTCAATTCCGTTTTAAACCGTCTGGATTTAATCCTGCCTGATGAAGCCGGTAAAACCGACTGGCGCGCTTTGGCCTACCGTTGGCACAGCGTGGGCAAAAAAGGTATTTTGGAAAGCCTGCCGCGTCCGCATACGTTTCCTTTGAGCAGATTGGCGGCTGTCGGTTCGCAAACCGATAGGCTGAAACGCAATACCGAGCAATTTTTGGCAGGCCGTCCGGCAAATAATGTCTTGATGACCGGTGCGCGCGGTACGGGCAAATCCTCCTTGGTTAAAGCGTTGTTGCACGAATACGCCGAGCGCGGCTTGCGACTGATTGAAGTGGACAAAAGCGATTTGATCAGCTTGCCGGCTTTGTTGACGCTGTTGTCTGAGCGCCCCGAGAAATTTATCGTTTTCTGCGATGATTTGTCGTTTGAAACCAGTGATGAAACCTATAAAGCCTTGAAAACGGCTTTAGACGGCGGACTGTCGCAACGTTGCACCAATGTTTTGGTTTATGCCACTTCCAACCGCCGTCATTTAATTCCTGAATACATGGATGAAAACGGCGGTACTATGGGCATTCGCGGAGAAATCCATCAGAAAGAGGCCGTCGAGGAGAAAATTTCCCTTTCTGACCGCTTCGGCTTATGGCTGAGTTTTTATCCTTTCGATCAAAACGATTATTTGACCGCCGTAGCCAACTGGTTGGACGATTTCAATGTGCCTTTTGACGATACAGCGCGCCAAGCCGCGTTGCAATGGGCGCAAATGCGTGGCAGCCGTTCAGGCCGTTCGGCATGGCAGTTTTCCTGCGACTGGGCAGGCCGATTGCCGGAAGAAAGAGTGCTGGATTAAGGTTGAAAAAACAAAGGCCGTCTGAATATGGTTTCAGACGGCCTTTCTGTATTTTTATTGATTTATTAGCGCAAGCATGAAGACAACCATTGCTGGCGTTGGCGTGGATTGAGCAGATGATAGAAGCGGTATTGGATTTCCATTTCATCCACCGCATAGTCCATGCTGGAGAGGTAGCGGTTTTCAACATAATCGCGAGCGGCGTTTGAGTCGAATGAGTCGCCGGAGAAGATTTTGATGATGGTTTGACGGCGGTTGCGGTCGGAGCGTACGGTTTTACGGTAGGCTTTATCGTTGATTTGTTTGAAGTCGGTACGCAGGCGGCGCAGGGCGGCGTGTTGGTCGGCGGATAAATTGAGCTGTCGAATGTCGCAATTCGGGTGGAAATCGTCCAAGGTGGCCAGAAACGGACCGGCGTGTGCAGGCAGACTGGAACAGAGTAGGGCGAGTGCTAAGAAAATAAAAGTCGGATAGCGGGAAAGTGCAACAGACACGGTGTTTTCCTAATGTTTCATCAGGTTTGGAAATATAACCGATAAGCGTGTGAAAGGCAGTATCAATGCAGTTAACTTTTGTTAATGATGTTAGATTTTTTTGCAGATGTATGTAATCTAATAATTTATTTTCAAAGCCTTACTATGTGATTATAAGTTTCATTAATGTATATGAAATGTAAATTCATAAAAATGACGGCAGAGATGTTGTCGGCAGCATACAACATAGGGTTAAAAATGCGATAATGACAAAGGAACACACTTTAGGAGAATAAACATGACAGACTACCGTATTGCCCCCAGTATTTTGTCTGCCAATTTTGCCCGTCTGGGCGAAGAGGTTGCCGAAGTGATTCGCGCCGGTGCGGATTTGATTCATTTTGACGTGATGGACAATCATTATGTGCCGAATCTGACTTTCGGCCCTATGGTTTGCGCGGCTTTGAAACCGTATGCAACCGTGCCGGTCGATGTGCATTTGATGGTTGAGCCGGTGGACGATTTGATTCATGCGTTTGCCAAAGCCGGTGCCAATATCATTACCTTTCATCCTGAAGCCAGCCGCCATGTCGACCGCAGCTTGGGTTTGATTAAAGAATACGGCTGTCAGGCAGGCTTGGTATTGAATCCTGCTACACCGGTCAATATTCTGGAAAACGTTTTGGACAAACTGGATATGGTGTTGCTGATGTCGGTCAACCCGGGCTTCGGCGGACAAAGCTTTATTCCGAATACGCTGGTGAAAATCCGCAAAGTGCGCGAGATGTTGGACGAGTATGAACGGCAAAGCGGCCGCCATATCGCATTGGAAGTCGATGGCGGCGTGAAGACAGACAATATTGCTGAAATTGCAGCGGCAGGTGCGGATACGTTTGTGGCCGGTTCGGCGATTTTTGGCAAACCGGATTACAAAGCCGTTATCGATGAAATGCGTCAGCAGTTGGCGCAAGTCGGATAACAAAGCCGGGATATTCTTGGTTTTAAAACTTTAAATAATCAATGTTTAATATTAAAGGCCGTCTGAAATGATTTTCAGACGGCCTTTTATTTTAGCCTAAACCCTTACAGCGGCCATTTCAATGCTGGATTGCTTTCAATGACTGCTTTGAATTGGTTTTGAATACGCTTAATCGCTTCTTGCGTATCCGCTTCAAAACGCAATACCAAAATCGGCGTGGTATTGGAAGCACGCATCAGTCCGAAGCCGTCAGGGAATTCAACGCGCAAGCCGTCGATGGTGATGATTTCGGTCGCACCTTCAAACTTGGCATTGGCAGCCAGCTCTTCAATCACTTTGTGGCCGTTGCTGCCTTCAGGCAGGTCGATGTTGAGTTCCGGAGTGGAAATGCTTTGCGGCAGGCTGTTCAACACTTCGGACGGATTGTCGAAGGCAGACAGGATTTCCAAGAGGCGTGCGCCGGCATACATACCGTCGTCGAAGCCGTACCAGCGTTCTTTAAAGAAAACGTGGCCGCTCATTTCGCCGGCAACCAGTGCGCCGGTTTTTTTCATGGTGGATTTGATGAAGCTGTGGCCGGTTTTTTCCATCACAGGTTCGCCGCCGTGTTCTTTAATCCAAGGCGCGAGCAGGCGAGTGGATTTGACGTCGAAAATCACTTTGGCTTTAGGATTGCGGCTCAACACGTCTTGCGCGAAAAGCATCAGTTGGCGGTCTGGATAGATGATGTTGCCGTCTTTGGTGACGACGCCCAAGCGGTCGGCATCGCCATCAAATGCCAAGCCGATTTCGGCATCGCTGTTTTTAAGCTCAACTATGAGGTCTTGCAGGTTTTTCGGTTTGGAAGGGTCGGGGTGGTGATTAGGGAAATTGCCGTCCACTTCGCAGAAAAGTTCGGTCACTTCATTGCCCAAACCTTTGTAGAGTTTGCCTGCAAATGCGCCGCCGACACCGTTGCCCGCGTCAATCACGATTTTCATCGGACGTTTGAGCTTGATGTGGCCGACGATGTTGTTGTGGTATTCGCCGGAGATGTCTTTTTCGGTTACGCTGCCTTGTTTGTCGGCGGCAACAAAACCGTCTTTCTCAACAATAGCTAAAAGTTCTTGAATGGCTTCGCCTGCGAGCGTGTCTTCGCCGAGCATCATTTTGAAACCGTTGTAATCGGGCGGATTGTGGCTGCCGGTAATCATTACGCCGCTGCCGCCGCATTCGTTGATGGCTGCGAAGTAGAGCATAGGAGTGGCAACCATACCGACGTTGAGGACGTCGATGCCGCTGTCGGTAAAACCGCGTTGAATTTGTGCCATCAGGCCGGGACCGCTCAAACGGCCGTCGCGGCCGAGTGCGATGCGGGTAATGCCTTTTTCTAAGGCTTTGGTGGCAATGGCTTTACCGATTAAGTAGGCAGCTTCGGCAGTCAGGGTTTTACCGACGATGCCCCGGATGTCGTAGGCTTTAAAAATGTCGCGGGCGATATTTGCCATGTGGATTTCCTTTAAATTTAAGGGGAAATAATGGGGCTTATTTTAACACGGCTAAAAGGCCGCCTGAAGCATTCAGACGGCCTTTTGTCGTTACATCAAAGAACAGTGTTGCTTGGTCGAATCAATTGTTGAAAGTGTTGCACTGGTTGATGTCGCCGCTTTCCAAACCACGCTTGAGCCAAGTCATGCGTTCTTCAGACGAGCCATGGGTAAAGCTGTCGGGAACGACATAGCCCTGAGCTTGTTTCTGCAAGCGGTCGTCGCCGACGGATTCGGCGGCAAGCATCGCTTTTTTAATGTCTTCGGCTTTGAAGATATTGTTGTTGACGGCGTAGTGTCCCCAAATACCGGCGAAACAGTCGGCCTGCAATTCGAGTTTGACGGAAAGGGCATTGGCCTCTTTCTTGCCGACTTGTTGTTGCATTTTGTGGACTTTAGGCAGAATGCCGAGCAGGTTTTGAACGTGATGGCCGACTTCATGGGCAATAACGTATGCAAACGCGGCATCGCTAGCGGATTCGAGCTTGGTGCGCATGTCTTCGTAGAAACTCAAATCCAAATAAACTTTTTGGTCGCCCGGGCAGTAAAATGGACCCATGGCAGATTGGCCCGTACCGCAGGCGGTGGATGTACCGCCTTCATACAACACCATGGTCGTCGGTCTATAGCTTTGACCGTGTTGTTGAAAGTATTTGCCCCATGCTTTTTCCGTATCGGCAAGGACGACACGGGACAGCTCGTTCAATTCGGCTTCTTGTTGGCTGTCGAGTCGGGAAGCTTGCTGGGTAGGAATGCCCATCGAAGATGAGCCGCCAACCAAACCGCTCAAATCCACGCCGTAATATGCACCGACCAAAACCACGATAATGCCGAGTATGCCCGGCGTTTTGCCGCCACCGCCGCCGCCACGGCTTCCACGGCGATCTTCGACGTTTTGGCTTTGTTCACGACCTTTCCAATCCATAATGCGTATCCTGTATAGTTTTCATGCGGCGGATTATACTATGGAATGTCAAATGTGTTTGATCGAATTGCGAATATTGCTGGAGGCCGTCTGAAAATGCGGCATCGGGAAAGTGAAAACGGCAGTATCTTTCAGACGGCCTTGGTGTTTGTTAGAATGAACCAACCTACTATTGGGAGATATAAGATGAAAGTCAGCAGTAAAGCTATTGTCAACGGTGAATTTGAAGACAAATACGGCAAGCGCGGCAGTCAGTTCAGCCCGAGCGGTATGCCTTCTTATTCGATTCCTTTTGAAATCGAAGATGCGCCAGAAGGAACAAAATCGTTTGCCGTGGTGTTGGAAGACAAAGATGCCATTTCAGCATCCGGCTTCGTATGGACGCATTGGTTGATTTCGGATTTGAAACGCACTTCAGTGGCAGAAAATGAGAGTATTTCTGCAACAGATTTCACACAGGGCGCGAACACTTGGGCGAGTGCGTTGGGTAAATTTGAAATCGAAGAGGCTTCTTTTTACGGCGGTATGGCGCCACCGAACAACCGACATCGTTATGAACTGATTGTGTACGCGCTGGATACCGTTTTGGATTTACCGCGCGGTTTCCGCTTTAATGAGTTGCATTTTGCCATACAGGGCCATGTGTTGGATTCGGCATGCGTGGTCGGTACTTATGATGTGTGACGGTATGCGTCATTATTGAAAAACAGCCTGTCTGGTTTTAATTCGGACAGGCTGTTTTTATGGGAAATCAAATCAGTTAAACCACTTCGGCTTTAGTGATGATGACAGGCTCGCTCGGTACGTCGTCGTGGTAGCCGTGACGTTTGGTAGAAACGCCTTCGATGGCATCGACAACGTCAAAACCGTCAACGACTTTACCGAATACGGCATAGCCCCAGTCTTGGACTACGGTTTTGCCGTACAGCTCTTTAGAACGGAAGTTCAGGAAAGCGTTGTCGGCGGTGTTGATGAAGAATTGCGCGCTGGCAGAATGAGGATCGGAAGTACGCGCCATGGCGATGGTGTATTTTTCGTTAGGCAAACCGTTGGACGCTTCGTTTTGAATCGGATCGCGGGTTTCTTTTTCGTTCATGTTTTCATCCATGCCGCCGCCTTGAATCATGAAGCCTTTGATGACGCGGTGGAAGATTACGCCGTCGTAGAAGCCGTCTTTAACGTATTGCTCGAAGTTTTTAGCAGTAACGGGGGCTTTGTCGAAATCGAGTTCGATTGTGATGTCGCCTTTGTTGGTGTGCAGGATAATCATGGGTTTCCTTTCGTTAGAATCCGGTTTTGAATCATTCGTTAAATTGTGTCTGAACGAGAAACTTCAAGGCCGTCTGAAAAATATTCTTTCAGACGGCCTTGTTGTTTGGGTCGATGGTTTACATCAGTACAACATAAGCCCACAGAGCAACCAGTACCACGCAGAGGATGTTCAGCAATAAGCCGACATTCATCATTTCGCGTTGTTTGATTAAGCCTGTACCAAACACAATCGCGTTAGGTGGTGTGGCAACCGGCAGCATGAAGGCACAAGATGCGCCTACACCGATGACGAATACCAAGACTTGTTCCGGCAGGCCCATTTGCGCGGCGATGCTGGCGAAAATAGGCACAAGCAGGGCGGCGGAAGCCGTGTTACTGGTGAACTCGGTCAGGAAGATGATGAAGGTGGCAACCACGAAAATCACCAGCAATGCAGGAGAATGGGAGAACGTGGAAGCAACTTGCTGACCCAATGCTTCAGATGCGCCGGAAGATTGCAGCAATGCGCTCAAGCTGATACCGCCACCGAAGAGCATCAATACACCCCAGTCGGTATTGCGGGCAACTTCTTTCCATTGCGCCACGCCGAATACGACGACGGCAACGGCGGCAATCAGGGCGATAACGGTATCAGGGTTGGAAATACCGAATGCGGCTTTGATTTTGGAGCTGAATACCCAAGCGATGGCAGCGGCCAAGAAAATCAACAGCGCGATAACGCGGTGCAAAGTCCAAGGGATAGATTCGGCTTTAACTTCCACGCGCTCGTTCAAATTAGGCTTGAGGATGACGTACATGGAGAACAGCATCAGCGGCAGAATCAACAGCATCATCGGTAAGCCGAGCTTCATCCAGCCGACGAAGTCCAAGTTCAGCGCTTTGGCGGCAATCATGTTCGGCGGAGAGCCGACCACGGTACCCAAGCCGCCGATACTGGCGCAGTAGGCGATACCGAGCAGGACGAAAACGTAGGTTTTGCGTTCTTTTTCTTGGTCGAGGTGGCTCATCATACCCATTGCCAAAGGCAGCATCATCGCGGCAGTCGCAGTGTTACTGATCCACATAGACAGGAAGGCAGTAACGGCAAACAGCATCAACACGGCGACTTTCATATTGCCGCGTGACAGGCGCAACAGGCTGACGGCGATTTTACGGTCGAGACGCTGCATGTGCAGGGCGGTTGCAAGCGCGAAACCACCGAAGAAGATGTAAATCGTCGGGTCGGAGAAACCGGACATTGCTTTTTTGATGTCCATATCCGGGAAGCCGAGTACAACGGCAAGGATAGGGATCATCAGCGCGGTAACGGTAATGTGTACGGCTTCGGTAAACCAAAGTGCCGCAACGAAAAGCAACAACGCAATACCTTTGTTGGCATCGGTGCTGTAAGGAAGGATGTAATAAATGCCGAAGCAGACAACAGCAGAGATAATGGTCGTCAGCAGTCCTTTAAAGTCGGTAATCGGCTTCTGCGCACTGAGAAGCTCGACGTTCTCAGGATGCTGAGTCTTATCCTTGGCGTTTAAGTCCATGATGTATTCCTCTGAAACATGATTGGTTTTTCTTTTCAGCCGTACGTTCAGACGGCCTAATAGGTAACAGTATATTTGTAATTTAATGTAGTGTAAACAAATTGTAAATTGTTTTTTAAAAATGAAATGAAAACCGGATAAGCAGCAAGAAAACTGCTTATCCGGCGGAATAAAGACCCATTGTGGGTTAATAAGAATCAGGATAAATCGGTAAAACTGCCAAAATTACGGCAGAGTCAGTAATACTATCCTGATTTATATGGATTTAAACGTTTTGCGTCAGATTGTCTTGTTCCTTAAACAACAAGCCGCAAACGGCCAGACCTGCCGCCGCCAGCAAGGCTCCGGCAATGCCGATATTGGAAAGGCCGAACCAAACGGTTACATAATGCCCCAAAAGCGCACCGCCGCCGATGCCGACATTGTACAAACCTGAATAAATCGAGTTGGCCACATCTGTTGCATCCGAGGCAAATGCCAAGACTTTCGACACCATGCCCAAGCTGACGATGACGATGGCCACGCCCCAAATAAACACCAGCGCGTACACCGCATAAGGGAAAGAGGCAAACGGCAGAAGCAGCAGGGCGGAGAGCAGGATGACCGCCACCGCGCCAAGCATAAACAGGCGTTGCGATTTGGCAAACCATTTGCCAAACAGATAAGACGCGGCAAATCCTGCCAAACCGTACAGGCTCAAAACGATGGTCACTTGTTCAGCCTTAAATCCGCCAACTTGCAACACAAAAGGCTCGATATAGCTGTATGCCGTGAAATGTGCCGTAATAATCAACACCGTCATTGCATAGAGCAGCATCAGGTTGCGGCGTTTAAACAAACTCGGCAGGCTGCTTAAAGAGCCGGTATTTTGGCTGGGTAAAGCAGGCAGATTTTTGGCCAACACCAGCATTACGCCGGCAGCGCAGACCCCGATCAGCAGGAAGCTGAGCTGCCAGCCGAAGTATTGCCCGACCACGCGCCCCAGCGGAATACCCAAAACCATCGCCAAAACCGTACCCGTACTGAGCAAGCCCAAAGCCTGATTGGTTTTGCCGGCGGGGGCAAGCCGTACCGCCAAAGAAGCCGTAATCGACCAAAAGACCGCATGTGTCAGCGCAATCCCGATACGACTGACTAAAAGGATGTTGAAGTTCCAAGAAAAAAACGACAGCGCGTGAAACAGCGCAAACAGTGCAAACAGCATTAGCAATAATTTGCGCCGTTCGATGTTTTTCGTCATCAGCATCAGCGGCAGCGATAGGAGCGCAACAATCCACGCATACACCGTAATCATCATGCCCACTTCCGTTGCCGGTTTGTCAAAGCTCTGACCAATGTCGCTCAAAAGTGCAATCGGAATGTATTCGGTGGTATTGAAAATAAACGCCCCCACCGCCAGAGCGCATACGCTAACCCATTGTTTAAATGTTGAAGTCATTATTATGTCCGTTTGATGAAGCAAAGGGCGTTATTGTACGCCTATCTGCATTTTTCAGACGGCCTTTAATGAAGAATTTGCAAGTTGTTTGTGTAAGGAGTAAAGTGTTTGGCAACCATATTTGTTTGAATGAAAGGAAATACAAATGCAAACTGTTACCCTCAACATCGACGGCATGACCTGCGGCGGCTGCGTGAAAAGCGTAACCCGTCTTTTGGAAGGTGTAGAAGGCGTGGAAAAAGCAGAAGTCAGCTTGGAAAACAAAAATGCAGTGATTACTTTCGATGAAAGCAAGACAGATGCCGACGCGCTGATTGATGCCGTAGAAGACGGCGGCTACGACGTGGCTTTGTAACCGATAAGCGTATTTTTGAATATAAGGCCGTCTGAAACGTTTCAGACGGCCTTTGTCTCTTGATCACTTACTTTTTGCCATTATTTGGATTACACCGCCACACGGGTAAACAAAAGTTTTCGCGCATATCTGAAGCAAAGCGGCGGCAAGTGGCTGCCGTATTACGACGAGGCCTGTACCAAACCGTTAGCGGCCGACTAAGGCTACCTGAAACTTTTCAGGTAACCTGTTTCTATTCTGCCCAAGCCGCCTAACGCTCCTCCAGCCCGGCCAAAATCGCACAATCCGGGCAGTCGTCTCCCGCGCAGGCATCGTGCCAACGTTGCAGCTCGGCCACCATGCCCTGCAAGCGTTCGATTTTGGCTTCCAGCTCGGCGATGTGCCGCGCGGTGAGCGTTTTCACTTCGCGGCTGGTGCGCTGCGGGTTGTGTTGCAGGCTCAAAAGCTGCCCGATCTGCGGCAGCGAAAAGCCCACTTCCCGCGCATGGCGGATAAAGCGCAGCCGGACAAGGTCGGCCTGTCCGTAGCGGCGGTAGCCCGCTTCGCTGCGCGCGGCCGGGGCGATTAGGCCGTGCTTTTCGTAGTCGCGGATTTGTTTGGCGGAAAGGCCGCTCTCGGCCGCGGCCTGGCTGATGTTCATCATGATGCTTGACCTTTACTTCGGGTAAAGCTTTATAGTGGCGGCACTTAGCGGGAAAGCAAGAGCAGACCCATCATTTCAGGTTACCTGAAAGCTTTGGCTGCAACGGGCTTTAAAACCTCAGCCTCATTCCAACAGAAAGGAAACCCTATGCAAACCATCACATTAAACATCGAAGGCATGACCTGCGGCGGCTGCGTGAAAAGCGTTACCAGCATCCTCGAAGGCGTAAACGGCGTGGACAAGGCCGAAGTGAGCCTGGAAAACAAGAATGCCGTCGTGGAATTCGACCCCGCCCAAACCAACCCCGCCGCGCTGATAGAAGCGGTGGAAGACGGCGGCTTTGATGCGGCTTTGTAAATCGAATCGCAACAAATCGACTGCAACACCCCAAAGGCTACCTGAAAACCCTGCTCCGCTTTTTTCAGGTAGCCCAACCACATTCAGAAGGAAGAAACCATGCAACAAAAAGTCCGTTTCCAAATCGAAGGCATGACTTGTCAGGCCTGTGCTTCGCGTATTGAAAAAGTGTTGAACAAAAAAGATTTTGTCGAATCGGCAGGGGTGAACTTTGCCAGCGAGGAAGCGCAGGTTACATTTGACGACAGCAAAACCTCCGCAGCCGACATTGCCAAAATCATTGAGAAAACCGGTTACGGCGCGAAGGAAAAGACGGAAGATACATTGCCGCAACCTGAAGCAGAACATCATATCGGCTGGAGGCTGTGGCTTTTGTTGGCCATCAATATTCCGTTTTTAATTGGCATGGCAGGCATGATGATCGGGCGGCACGATTGGATGATTCCGCCGTTGTGGCAGTTTGTGCTGGCAAGTGTGGTACAGCTTTGGCTGGCGGTGCCGTTTTACAAAAGCGCGTGGGCAAGCATTAAGGGCGGGTTGGCGAACATGGACGTGTTGGTTACCATCGGCACGGTATCGATTTACCTGTATTCCGTTTATATGCTGTTTTTCAGCCCGCACGCGGCGCACGGCATGGCACACGTGTATTTTGAAGTAGGCGTGATGGTGATCGGTTTTGTGTCGCTGGGCAAATTTTTGGAACACCGCACCAAAAAATCCAGCCTGAACAGCTTGGGCTTGCTGCTCAAACTCACGCCGACCCAAGTCAACGTGCAACGCGATGGCGAATGGAAACAACTGCCCATCGACCAAGTGCAAATCGGTGACCTTATCCGCGCCAACCACGGCGAACGCATTGCCGCCGACGGCATCATCGAGAGCGGCAGCGGTTGGGCGGACGAGAGCCACCTCACCGGCGAATCCAATCCCGAAGAGAAAAAGGCGGGCGGCAAAGTGTTGGCAGGTGCGCTGATGACCGAAGGCAGCGTGGTATACCGCGCTACGCAGCTCGGCAGCCAAACCCTGCTCGGCGACATGATGAATGCGCTCTCTGAAGCACAAGGCAGTAAAGCACCGATTGCGCGCGTAGCCGATAAAGCGGCGGCGGTATTCGTGCCAACTGTTGTGGGCATTGCGCTTTTGACTTTTATCGTTACTTGGCTGGTGAAAGGCGATTGGACGGTGGCGCTGATGCACGCCGTCGCCGTTTTGGTGATTGCCTGCCCGTGCGCACTCGGTCTGGCAACGCCTGCCGCGATTATGGTCGGCATGGGTAAGGCGGTGAAACACGGTATTTGGTTTAAAGACGCGGCGGCAATGGAAGAAGCCGCCCACGTCGATGCCGTCGTACTGGACAAAACCGGCACGCTGACCGAAGGCAGGCCGCAGGTTGCCGCCGTTTATTGCGTTCCCGACAGCGGCTTTGACGAAGACGCTTTGTACCGCATAGCTGCCGCCGTCGAGCAAAACGCCGCTCATCCGCTCGCCCGCGCCATCGTCTCCGCCGCCCAAGCGCGCGGCTTGGAAATCCCCTCCGCACAAAACGCGCAAACCGTTGTCGGCGCAGGCATTACCGCCGAAGTAGAAGGCGTGGGTTTGGTGAAAGCAGGCAAAGCCGAATTTGCCGAACTGACCTTGCCGAAGCTTTCAGACGGCGTTTGGGACATTGCAAGCATTGTTGCAGTCTCAGTTGACAACAAACCGATCGGCGCATTCGCACTTGCCGACGCGTTGAAAGCCGATACCGCCGAAGCCATAGGCCGTCTGAAGAAACACAATATCGATGTCTATATTATGAGCGGCGACAACCAAGGCACGGTCGAATACGTCGCCAAACAGTTGGGCATCACACACGCCTTCGGTAACATGAGTCCGCGCGACAAAGCCGCCGAAGTGCAGAAACTTAAAGCCGCCGGCAAAACCGTAGCGATGGTCGGCGACGGCATCAACGACGCCCCCGCGCTTGCCGCCGCCAACGTCAGCTTCGCCATGAAAGGCGGTGCGGATGTTGCCGAACACACTGCGTCCGCCACGCTGATGCAACATTCGGTCAACCAGCTCGCCGATGCCCTGCTGGTGTCGCAGGCGACTTTGAAAAACATCAAGCAAAACCTGTTTTTCGCCTTCTTCTACAATATCTTGGGCATCCCGCTCGCCGCACTCGGCTTCTTAAACCCCGTCATCGCAGGCGCGGCCATGGCGGCAAGCTCGGTTTCGGTGTTGGGCAATGCCTTGCGCCTGAAACGGGTGAATATTGAGTGATATGGAAAAATCAAATGGAAAATAAAGCATTGTGGTATCAGCCTTTTGAGTTTTATAGTAAAGAAAATCCAGCTACTGCAAGTGATATCGCCGCATTCCATGCCCCTCTGCCTGAGAGCGAACGGGCAGACTCATTACGGCTTCTTGAAATCCATGCTGATCAACTGAATGCCACAGGATTTTGTTTGCCAAAGCATTTTTTTATCCCAGATGAGCTGATGCAGCTTTGGCAGTATTCTGTAAACGGCGGTATCTTGGGGAATCAGCAGGATTTTGGTTATTTTTCACCTGCTGAAGTCGTATCATTCTATTTTATCTATCAGTTTTGGCATTACGCTCCTAATTTGATGCCAATCGCGTTCGATGGAGGAGGTGTGTTTTACTGCTATGATTTCAGACAACCCGACCTTCCTCCGCAGGTTGTGATGAGCTCATCAGGTAATCTCGGCGAAAGTAGTGATGAGCTTATCCCAGTTGGCAATACGCTGGCTGAAGTATTGGCTAAAGAGATAATGTTGGATTGAGCGTAATAATATTGAGGCCGTCTGAAATATCGTTTTTTCAGACGGCCTTTAATCCATATTTTCTGATTTTGAGATCCAAGCGGGAGTATGTCGTATGGACATGATGTTGTTTACCAATATTGTATTGATTGTTTTATGTATTTTTACCATGTTGCTGGTGTGGTCGCGCAACTGGAAACGCAAGCAGGCGTATTTTGAGAAAATCAAAAGCAATCCGGAAAACCTCAAATGGGTTGGGCAAAATCTGACTGGTCAGGAGTGGAAGGATTTGAAAGTCGTGAGCGACCATTTTGGCCTACCCATGTTGCAGGCCAAGCAATTAATTGATTTTTATAAAAACAGTCAGCATTAATTTATGATTTAACGATAGAATTTGACTGAAGTTAAGGCCGTCTGAAATAGCACTCTTATAATAATATAAGTAATATTTCAGACGGCCTTGCTGTTGGTTCAAATAAAGGGAGGAGAACAAAAATGACCGTTTACTTAATCGGCGATTCCGTTCGGCTTGCATCGGAGCCTTACACACGCGCCGCTTTGCCTGAGGCGGATATTGTTTCTCCATCGGAAAACTGCCGCTCGTCGTATGATGTGCTAGAGCATATCGGGCAATGGACAGAGGGCGCGACTGTGGGAGACATTATCCACATCAACTGCGGTTTGCACGACATCCGTCACAATCAAGGCTGTAATGAGCCGGTGGCCGATATAGAAACCTACCGCAACAACCTGACCCGAATTTTCGATTATCTGAAACAGACTGGGGCAAAAATTATTTGGGCGAGCAGTACGCCGTTTTTGGAAAGCGTACACAATATCGTCAAACCCTCGCGCCGTTATCTGGCCGACTTGAAGGCCTATAACCGTGTGGCGGAGGATTTGGCAAGGCAATATGGTTTTGCCGTCAATGATTTATACAGTCTGATGTTTGGGCAGGACTTGACTGATGTGATGCTGTGCGACGGGCTTCATTTCAATGAGTTCGGCAGTCAGATGATAGGCAAGGCAGTAGCCGAAGCGATATTGAAACAGATGGACTAACCCTACTTAACTCGTTTTGTCATGTTTTGGCTTTCAGACGGCCTTTAAAGCTAAAGCAAAGTTCCCAATATAAGGTAATGCAGCACTAATTCTTATCAACATTTAATCTAGGAGTATGGCCATGAGCGGCGAATTAGATAAAATCAGCGGTAAAGTAAAAGAAGTGGTTGGAGATGTATCCGGCAATGCTAAACTTGAAGCTGAGGGCTTGATTCAACAAGGCGTTGGCAAAGTAAAAGAAGTGGTCGGCAACATTGAAGAAAAAGGCAGCGATGTTTTGCAAAAAGGCAAAGAAGAAGCCGAGCATTTGGTTGATGAAGCCAAAGAAAAAGCTGAAAGCTTAATTAATGATATTAAAAGCAAATTTTAATATTTAAAGAATAAAAGGCCGTCTGAAAGATTTTTCAGACGGCCTTTGTTTATGGTTTTAAAGCTTAGGCAAACTGTTTGCCAAATTCGATAAATTCGTCTTTTTTGGCTTTGGCTTTGCCGGAGTCGATGGCTTCTTGAGCGGCTTTGACACCATCTGCCAGCGAAGCAACCACATTTCCTGCATAGAGCGCGGCAGCGGCATTAAGGACGACGATATCGCGTGCGGCACCGGCTTTGCCGTCCAACACTTCGTTCATTTTTTGCAGGGATTCTTGCGCGTTTTCGACTTTGATTTCGTCCAAATTGCGGCGGATTTTCATGCCGAAATCGGCTGGGCTGATGTCGTATTCGGTGATTTTGCCGTCTTTCAGTTCGGCAACGCGGGTTTTGCCGGTCAGCGTGATTTCATCCAAACCGCCTTCGCCGCACACAACCAAAACATGTTTGGAGCCAAGCTGTTGCAATACGCGGGAAAGAATGCCGCACAAGTCGATGTGGAACACGCCCAAGAGTTGGTTTGCTGCGCCGGCAGGATTGGTCAGCGGGCCCAAGATATTGAAGATGCTGCGGAAGCCGAGCGAACGGCGGACGGGGGCAACATAGCGCATGGCGCTGTGATGGTTGGGTGCGAACATAAAGCCGATGCCGGTTTGCTGAATGCTTTGGGCGACCTGTTCGGGGTTGAGGTTGAGGTTGGTGCCCATTTGTTCCATGACATCGGCAGCGCCGCTGGATGAAGAAACGGAGCGGCCGCCGTGTTTGGCGACTTTCGCGCCTGCCGCAGCCGCGACAAACATGGAAGTCGTGGAAATATTGAAAGTTTTGGCACCGTCGCCGCCTGTGCCGACAATATCGACCAAGTCATCGGCGTTTTCCAGCGGCACTTTAGTGGCAAATTCACGCATCACGCTGGCTGCGGCGGTAATCTCGGAAACGGTTTCAACTTTAATCCGCAGGCCGGTCAGGATGGCGGCGATTTGCTCGGGCGGAACTTGGCCGCTCATGATTTGGCGCATGAGGTCGGTCATTTCATCGTAGAAAAGTTCGTTGTTGCTGATGAGGCGTTCAATCGCTTGTTGAGGGGTAATCATGATTTTTCCTTTGTTCGTGTCCGATGTGATTCAGGCCGTCTAAAAATGCGGTTTGAACACTGTCAAACACCTTTCAGACGGCCTTTCATTAAGATTTTTGCGGACGATAGTCTTTGAATTCTTCCAAGAAGTTTTTCAGCATATCGTGGCCGTGTTCGGTCAGCAGGGCTTCGGGGTGGAACTGTACGCCTTCGACGGCATATTCTTTGTGGCGTACGCCCATGATTTCGTCGTCTTCCGTCCGCGCGGTAATTTCGAGGCAGTCGGGCAGGGTGGCGCGGTCGATGGCCAGGCTGTGGTAGCGCGTGCAGTTGACCGGATTGGGCAGGTCTTTAAACATGCCTGTGCCGTGATGGAAAACGGGGGAGACTTTGCCGTGCATCATTGTTTGCGCGCGCACGACATTGCCACCGAACGCTTCGCCCATGGTTTGATGGCCGAGGCACACGCCCATGACGGGCAGCCTGCCGGCAAAGTGCTGCATGGCTGCAACAGAAATGCCTGCTTCTTTAGGGGAACAAGGGCCGGGGCCGATGACCAGATATTGCGGTTTCAGGGCTTCGATTTCTTCGATGGTGATTTCATCGTTGCAGCGAACCAAAACTTC
Source organism: Neisseria sp. P0020.S003 (assembly GCF_051957095.1). NCBI lineage: Bacteria > Pseudomonadati > Pseudomonadota > Betaproteobacteria > Neisseriales > Neisseriaceae > Neisseria > Neisseria sp. P0020.S003. The sequence goes on from NZ_JBQCWU010000010.1 coordinate 24,950, forward strand.
CTGCCCCAATTCGGCAAAGTATTGGACGATGTTGTAGGTGAAGCTGTCGTAATTATCAATGAATAAAAGCATTTGCAAACCTTTAATGACATTTTAGCAGACAGAGTAAGGCCTGCCAAAAGTGTAAAAATCGTTTATATTTGCATAATATCACAATCTTTACCTAAAGGCCGTCTGAAACGGCGGATAAGACAAAACAGCTAAAAAATGCTATGCTTTACGCTTTGAACCTAATCTGTTTGAAGTGATGAAAAAGTATCTTATCCCGACTGCCGCCGTCGTTATCGCCGCTGCGCTCGGCACGCCTTACTATCTCGGTGTCAAAGCGGAAGAAAGCCTGACCGAGCAACAAAAGCTGTTGCAGGAATCCGGTTTCCTGACCGTTGAATCCCACCAATACGATCGCGGCTGGTTCAGTTCAACCGAGACGACCGTCATCCGCCTCAAGCCGACCCTGTTTCAAAATACGCAAAAATACCTGCCGGACAATTTGAAAACCGTCCTGCAAGAGCCGATTACGGTCATCAACCACGTGACACACGGCCCGTTTGCCGGCGGCTTCGGTACGCGTGCCCACGTAGAAACCGAGTTCCAATACCATCCGGAAACCAAAAAAGTTTTGGACCGCTTCTTCGGCCAGCAAACGCCGTTGACCATGACCAATACGGTTTACCTTTCCGGCGACGGCAAACTCAGCCTCAATATCCCCGCCTTCGACTACGAAGAGCTTTCCGGCATCAAGCTCAACTGGAAAGGCTTTAGCGGCAATACCGATTACAGCCAAGGCTTCAAAAGCTATCGCCACGATTACCTTGCGCCGTCTTTACAAGTCAAATTGGCCGACAAAGGCGATGTATCTTTGGAAAACCTGCGCTTCCAATCCGAAACAGAAGACGGCCTGACCAAGCTTTCTTTGGGCAAGAGCAGCATTACGCTGGATAAATTCCTGCTGCAATGGAAAGAAAACATCGATTACAACGTGAAGTTGAACGAATTGGTCAACCTTGTGACCAACCTGCAAATCGGTGCATTCATCAATCCGACCGGCACGATTGCTCCGTCTAAAATCGAAGTCAACAAACTGCGTTTCGATACCCAGACCGGCGAAGTCGATAAATTCATCAACAGCGAAGGCCGCTTCCAATTTGAAAGCCTGACCTATGGCGAAGACAAATACGGCCCTCTGGACATCAATGTCGCTGCCGAGCATTTAGACGCCGCGTCGCTTTTGGCATTGAAAAACAAAATTGCCGAAGTGTCCGTGAAGAAAATGAGCGAAGAAGAAATTCAGGCTTCTTTGCTTCAGACGGCCAAAAACGAGGCTTCGGGCCTGTTTACCAACAATCCGGTTTTAAACGTCAAAACTTTCAAATTTACCATGCCTAATGGTGATGTCGATGTCAGCGGCAAGCTTGCCTTTAAAGGTTTGACAGCCAAAGACCTCAACAGTCTGGGCGATATGCTGAAAAAAACCGAAGCCGACTTCAACATGAGCGTACCGCAAAAATTGTTGGAGCAGCTCGCCGTCAACCAAGCCAGCAGCCTGTTTAGTGTCAATGCCGAAGATGAAGCCGCAGGCCGCGCCAGCATCGACGATATCAACGAAACCTTGCGCCTGATGGTGGACAGTACCATCAAAAGTATGGCAAGAGAAAAATATTTGACCTTAGAAGACGATAATGTCAAAACCCATCTGACTCTGCAAAACAGCGAGTTGAAATTAAACGGAAAAGTCCTTCAAAGCGACCCGGAACCCGAGTTTGACGAATCAGACTTCCCCAATAACTAATCCTCAATCACACAAACAGCGGTTTTAGCTTCACTGAAGTTAAAACCGCAAATCAACCCACAATCAAAAAGGAAACCCATGTTCCGTACCATGCTCGGCGGCAAAATCCACCGTGCCACCGTTACCGAAGCCGACCTCAACTACGTCGGCAGCATTACCGTTGACCAAGACCTGCTGGATGCGGCAGGTATTTGCGTGAACGAAAAAGTCGCCATCGTCAACAATAACAACGGCGAACGTCTTGAAACCTACACCATCCCCGGCGAACGCGGCAGCGGTGTCGTTTGCCTCAATGGCGCAGCCGCGCGTTTGGTTCAAAAAGGCGACATCGTAATCATCATGTCTTACGTTATGTTGTCCGAACCTGAAATTGCAGCGCATGAGCCGAAAGTCGTCCTCGTCGATGAGAACAATAAAATCCGCGACGTGATTTCTTATGAGCCGCCGCACACCGTGTTGTAATATTCAAACAAAGGCCGTCTGAAATGTTTCAGACGGCCTGTTTCCCAAATTCAACTTATCTGAAAGGCTTTGCCGTGAATATCCAAATCAACAATATCACCGTCAGCAACGATGCGCCCTTTACCCTTTTCGGCGGCATCAATGTCCTTGAAGACCTCGACTCTACGCTGAAAGCCTGTGAGCAATACGTTAAAGTCACCGATAAACTCGGCATTCCTTATGTGTTCAAAGCCTCTTTCGACAAGGCAAACCGCTCTTCTATTCACTCTTTCCGCGGTGTGGGTTTGGACGAAGGCATGAAGATTTTTCAAGCGGTGAAACGCGAGTTTAACGTTCCCGTGATTACCGACGTTCATGAGCCTTACCAATGCCAGCCGGTCGCCGAAGTCTGCGATGTCATCCAGCTGCCAGCCTTCTTGGCACGCCAAACCGATTTGGTGGTGGCAATGGCGAAAACCGGCAATGTCATCAACATCAAAAAGCCGCAATTCCTCAGCCCGTCTCAAATGAAAAACATTGTCGAGAAATTCCAAGAAGCAGGCAACGAGCAAATCATTTTGTGCGAACGCGGCGCAAACTTCGGCTACGACAACTTGGTGGTCGATATGCTCGGCTTTGGCGTGATGAAAAAAACGTGTCACAACTTGCCCGTTATTTTTGACGTAACCCATTCCCTGCAAACGCGCGAATCCGGTGCCGCGGCATCAGGCGGCCGTCGCGCCCAAGTATTGGACTTGGCACTTGCCGGTATGGCAACCCGATTGGCCGGTTTGTTCCTTGAATCTCATGCCAATCCCGACCAAGCCAAATGCGATGGACCAAGCGCATTGCCGCTTGCCCAATTGGAAGACTTCCTGACCCGTGTTAAAGCGATTGATGAAACCGTGAAATCGTTTGCACCTATGGATATTCGTTAAGGGCGAATAGTTGAAAGGCCGTCTGAAAGCATTTTCAGACGGCCTTTTTATCGGCGTTACTGTCCGCGTAAAAACAACGCATCCAATTCTTTTAAAGTCAGTTTGACCCATGTCGGACGGCCGTGGTTACACTGGTTGCTGCGCGGCGTATTTTCCATATCGCGCAGGAGGGCGTTCATTTCCGGCAGGGTAAGCTGGCGGCCGGCGCGGACGGAGCCGTGGCAGGACATGGTGGCGAGGATGTGGTTTTCGTGTTCTTCGATGGTTTGGCTGCTGCCGACTTGGGCGAGTTCGCCCAATACATCTTTGGCCAGCGAAACGACGTCGGCTTTACCGAGCATGGCAGGAACTGCGCGGACGGCAAGGGTATTGCCGCCCATGTCGGACAATTCCAAGCCAAAGCCTGTCAGCATTTCGGCATGATCGGCAAGGGCGGCGCATTCTTCGTGGGACGCGGCAAAGGTTACGGGAATAAGCAGGCGCTGGCTTTGTAGATTGCCGTTTTCCTGACGTTGGCGTTTCATTTTTTCGTAGTTGACGCGTTCGGCGGCGGCGTGCATGTCGATGAGCAGCAGGCTGTCTTCGGCTTGGGCGAGGATGTAGATGCCTAATAGTTGGGCGATGGCAAAGCCGAGCGGCGGCAGTTCGGATTGGGAGGGAAGGCCGTCTGAACATTGCTTATCTGTTTTGGGAGTAGGCGTTTCAGACGGCATATTACCGAAACATGCCTGCTCGAATTGGCTCAACTCAAGGTCGATGTCGTCGGTTTTTTTGTAGAGCTCGGCATAAGTATTCATGGCTGCGCGGCTTTCGCGCAGAGACAGGCTGCGTTGTTGCGGCGCACGCGCGGCTTGGTAAGGCATAGGCGCGGTTTTGCCTGATGAACCAAAGGCATTGCGTGTATCGGGTTTGTTGCCCGTCGGGTAGTTGGATGCGCTATCAAACAGATTTTCACCGTCGTTTTCAGACGGCATTGGTGTAGTAGTAACGCCAGTAATGTCATGCAACACTTCGCCTGCGTTGCTGACGCTTTCGGTCAGGTCGGCGCGTGTGTCGGCAAGGGCTTTGTTGAGCGTGTGGAACACGAGTTGGTGCACCTGCTGGCTGTCGCGGAAGCGGATTTCGGTTTTGGTCGGGTGGACGTTGACATCCACGGCTTCGGGCGGCAGGTCGAGGAAGAGGACGAAAGCAGGCGTCAGCGCGTTGTGCAATACGTCTCGGTATGCCTGCTTGACGGCATGAAGCATGACTTTGTCGCGCACGAAGCGATGGTTGACGAAGCAGTATTGTTTGTCGGTTTTACCTTTGGCAAAGGTCGGCTTAGCAATCGCGCCATAGAGCCGCAATGCGCCATTGCCGCTGTCAATTTCCAATGAGGCCGTCTGAAAATCATCGCCGACAATGGCGGCAATACGTTCATGCAGGCTTTGTGCAGGAAGTTTGAACACTTGTTTGCCGTCGCGTTTGAGTGAGAAGGCAATGTGCGGATGCGCCAGCGCGAGGCGTTCGAGCATGGTGGCGCAGTGGGCGTATTCAGTGTTTTCGGATTTGAGGAACTTGCGTCGCGCCGGTGTATTGAAGAAGAGTTCGGCGGCTTCGATGGTGGTGCCGACGGGGTGGGCGGCGGCGGTGGGGCTGCTGAGTTTGCCGTCTTCTGCTTTGACTTGGGTCGCGTGTGAACTGTCTTCTTGACGGCTGGTCAGGGTCAGGCGGCTGACTGAGGCGATACTGGCCAAACCTTCGCCACGAAAGCCCATGCTGGCAACGTGTTCCAAATCGTTTAAGGTTTTGATTTTGCTGGTGGCGTGGCGGTGGAGCGCAAGCTCGATGTCGTCTGAGTGGATGCCGCTGCCGTTGTCGCTGACGCGAATCAGGCGGATACCGCCGCCGGCCAGCTCGACATCAATCGCTGTCGCGCCTGCGTCGATACTGTTTTCAACGATTTCTTTCAGAGCGTTGGCAGGGCGTTCAACCACTTCGCCGGCGGCGATTTGGTTGACAAGATGGTCGGGCAGTGCGGCAATTCGGGACATCGGTTTCTTTCAAAAAAGCAACGGCGGAAGGGAAAATTACAGGTATTTGCGCATCAATTCGCATTCGACGCGGACGGTTTTGTTCAGCTGCAACACGGCAGTACCGAGCGATTCATAACGATTGAGGCGATAGAAAGGCACGGAATTGAGCGAGGCATACAGTTTGAGAAAGCTGAGGCCTGCATTTCGTGCCATTTCTTCGGCGCGGCTGAGCAGAGCCGTGCCCAAGCCGAGATTGTGGAAGAGCGGATGGACGTATAAGGCGTCCAGTTGCGCTTCTTTGAAATCGACTTGGAAAAAGCCTTGAATCAGCCCTTTGTATTCGACCACCCACAAGGCTTTGTTTTTATCGGAGATGGTTTCCAAATAGCTGTTGATGTCGAGCAGACTTTCCCATGTGTGCATAATAGTTTCATCATAACAGCGAATGCAGGCGTATTGAACGGCATGCAGATGGGCGTTGTGTATAGCTTGGCAGTCTTTTTCGGTTGCCGGACGGAGGATGGTCAGAAGGCTCATGGCGGATGGTCGGAAAAATTGATTTCAGACGGCCTTTAGCAATCAAAGGCCGTCTGAAAAAGTGGGTAAGGTTACAGGCTTTGATGTAAGGTTTGTGCGGTTTGGAACGCGTTGTCCGCATCGTTGGCCAAGACGGTAAAGTGGCCCATTTTTCGGCCTTTGCGCGCGGCTTTTTTGCCGTAAAGATGCAGATGCGCATTCGGGTTGCTTTGCAGCGGCAACCATTCGGGTTCGTTGCCGTCTTCCTTCCAAACGTCGCCCAAAATATTCGCCATACAGCAAGAAGTCAGCAATTTAGTGTCAGCCGGAGGCAGGTTGCACATCAGGCGGACCTGTTGCTGGAATTGGTCTGCCGCGCAGGCATCGATGGTATGGTGGCCAGAATTGTGCGGACGCGGCGCGATTTCGTTAACGACCAATTCATGCGTGTCGCCGACAACAAACATTTCTACCGCCAATACGCCAATGTAGTTCAACTCATCGGCCAATCGCTGCGCCATTTGTCGCGCCTGTTGCTGAATGTCGGCACTCAGTCGGGCCGGGACGATGGAGTAGGCGAGGATACCGTTTTCGTGAATGTTTTCGGCAGGGTCGAAGGTTTGTACGTTTTCATCGTTCAGACGGCATACGATCACGGAAATTTCGCCGCGCAAATCCACCATTTTTTCCAAAACACAATCCACGCCGCCGTGTTCGGCAAACGCGGCTTTGAGTTCATCCAATGTTTTTACACGGATTTGGCCTTTACCATCATAGCCCAAAGTGGCAGTTTTCAGGATGCCGGGCAGGAATTGTACGCTTTCTTCAGTGATGTCTTTGGCTTTGCAAACCGCTTGATACGGCGCGGTTTGCAGGCCTGCTTTGCGTATCCATGCCTTTTCCTGAATACGGTTTTGCGCGATAGCAACGCAGTTGCCGCTGGGGGAAACATTGGTATGTTTGGCGATAAAGCGCATCGCGTCGGCATTGACGTTTTCAAACTCGGTCGTAACCGCCGCGCATTTTGCCAATTCTTCCAAAGCTGCTTCATCATCAAACGGCGCGCACAAATGGCGGTCGGCAAATTCCGCCGCCGGCGCATTCGGATCAGGATCGAGTACGGTTACTTTGTAGCCCATGGTTTTGGCAGCAACAGTAAACATTCTGCCTAATTGTCCGCCGCCAAGAATGCCGAGCATAGCAGGAGGGAGGATGGGGGATGTGTTCATGGATAATCGCTTTATGAAGAAATTAGGTAGGGTGTTTGGAGGTCGTCTGAAAATGGTTTATGGGTTTCAGACGGCCTGATGTTTTAAAGTTTGCCGATAAATTGCGGCGGAACGTTTTCAGTTAACCATACGCCGTTGTCCGCCAGATAAAATTGATGTCCTGCAGCAAGCATGGCGACAGTGTCAATGGTCAATACAAGCGGCTTGCCGTGTCGGGAGCCGACGTTGACGGCTGTTGCGGCGTCGGCAGACAGATGGACAAAATGGCGCGAGGCAGAATGCAGGCCTTGTTCCAATATAGATGGAACAGACCGCTCAGCCGTACCGTGATACAAAATCTGTGGAGGCGTCGCTACTTTGTGTTCAACTTGAACTTGTGCCGTCGAATGACCTTGCGCAGCGCGGATGCGTTTGCCGTCTTCAGAAAGGGTAAACCGTTTTTTATCGTTGTTCTTGACCACTTCCAACAATACTTCGTAGGTCAGCGGATTGCCCGTAAAGCCACGCTCGGGATGATTTACCTGCATCAGCAGGGTATCAATATCCACCCAGCCGTCTTTATCCAAAGTAATGCCGATTTGTTCGGGATGATGGCGCAAGATGAAGCTGAGGAATTTACTGATGGATTTTAGTTGTTTTTCGTTTAGTATCATTATGCCCATTTTAGACTGATAGAGTTTAGAAGATCAGTATTTAATTTTTATAGTAGCCTAAAAATTTCTGGAGATTATAGGCTTTACTATTGACAGTATTAACGGACTATTCCCATACTTTGTGAATGATTCATCTGTTTTTCCATTTCACGTTGTTCAGCTTCTAACTGAAAGTTTTGTTCAGTTTTCAGTATATCTTTAAAGCTTTCTCTAGAATCAATGTTCATTGCTTCATTGACATCGACTTTAGCGATTCGGAGAAAAGCATTATCCTTATGCATGACGCCCAGACAGTTATCTTTTGTGATGTTGAATGCCATAATTTCAGGAAGTTTTTTAGCATAGGCTTCAGCAGTTAAGGCCGCAATACCGTTCTGAATACTGTCTTCTGAATAAGGCAGATGATGTTTTTTTATAAATTCAGTAAATTTGTCTGTAATTTGCGCGTGAAGTTTTTGCGCCTGCTCTGGCATATTTTTGAGAGAATAAGGATAGTTCTGCTCTTCGGTTTCAGATTTAGGGTTAGTAATTGGAACATGCTCAAATTGATTGTCACCGTTGATGGTATGGTCAAAGTATTGCGGTGTTTTCGGATGGGATTTATCGTAATATGCTTCGCGGCGGTTTTCTGCCCCTAGGTTCAGGCCGTTTCTTTCGATCAGGCGCTCATCCAGTCCCAGTCCCTTCATATCGATGACCAGATTGGCTTTTGGGTCGTGTGCGTAATGCTTGCGCACGATATAGCCGATGACGCGCGTCGCGTAGCTGTTGCGGTAGTCCGATTCGCCGTGCGGCCCCAACCGAGCTTCTTCGGGCGACTGATCGTAATAGGTATGGGCAAGGATTTCTTTTTGGCTGTCGGAGACAGTCATATCGGGATTGAATTTCAGACCTTTGGTAGGGATAATCTTTTTATTTCCAAGTGCAGTTTCATCTAAAAAATACTGCTCGTATCCGAATCCGTCCCCGATAACTTCTTGCAGGCTGAGATTGGTTTTCCCTTGCTGTTTCTTTTCATAGCTGACGACGGCATTCCAGCCCGCAATCATTGCCAACGCCTCATCGTTGCGTTCAGCATCCTGCAACATTTTCATTGGTTTGGTATAGTCTTTGCGCTTGGCATCGCTTTCTGCAATTGTGTTAATTTCGGCAAGTACCCGGTTTTCCGTTTCTTTATGCCCCTGTTCGTAGTAAAAGAAACCGTGCTGGATTTCATGACCGAGTTGGAAGATAAGGGACTTTTGCTTTGTCAGCTTTTTCAGTTGCGACAAATTAATAGAAATCCGAGTTTCCTCCGCATTATAGCTGGCGCCGGCATTCGGATTTTTATTGACCGCCAGTTTGTCCAAATAGCCCTTTTCCGCTGCCGTATTCAATCTTTCATTCAGCACGGGTGATGCCGTTATGGTGGCAATCAGGTTGCGGTATTCGTTCGAGTTTTTGCCGTTGGGGAGCGAATTTTGGGCAAAGTCGTCCAATATCTTTTGCAGTTGAGGATTGATCTGACTCATGTTTTATGACTCCGGCTTGAAAATATCGAAGGTAATTTCATTGATGCAGTCGTGCAGTACCTTTTCTGCACTTTCTCCCCGATAAAAGACTTGGAGATCTGCTTCGTAGCCGTTAGGATATTTTTTTTCATAACCGTTGAAGGGTCTGCCCCAATGCCCTTTGCCTGTATAGGTAAACCCTGCCTGCTCCAGCAGCGGATGGAACCGGTCCAAATCCATTTGGCAGATTGACGTTGCGGGAGGATACCCCCCTCCGCGACCGAAAAATAAGTGCACTTTCCCGCTTTTCTCTTTTGAATTGAAATTAATCCACCAGCTCCAGCCGGTATTTCCAAAATTATTACCTGCATAAAAATCCCATGCCGATTTTTCTTCTTTGCTGTATGGGGCGAATTTTATCTTCATCACCTTTTCCGCCGTTTCAATTCTAAAATCTTCTGGCGATTTGGCGTAGCGTAAGAAATCCAAAACTTTGGCCAATACTTCGGGAGCGGTCAGATCCGGTCTTCCGGCAATCTGTTGCGTATCTTGATTCATCATGTTGCCCTCCTTTGCGGGTATGGGGTTTTCGGTTGAACAGGCTGAAAGCAGCAGCCCGATAGTCAATGCGGTTGCGATTGTGTATTTCATAGGTTTCTTTCAAGACAGGGAAGCCGATCTTTCAGACGGCCTTTTGTCAAGAAACGTCGTCTGAAACAGCAGCCTCGTTTTCAGCTGCGACAGATTAATGGAGATCCGGGTTTTACTCGCATTGTAGCTGGCGCCAGCATTCGGATTTTTATTGACCGCCAGTTTATCCAAATAGCCTTTTTCTACCGCAGTATTGAGGCGTTCGGTCAATACGGGTGATGCCGTTACGGTGGCAATCAGATTGCGGTATTCGTTTGAGTTTTTGCCGTTGGGGAGCGAATTTTGGGCAAAGTCGTCCAATATCTTTTGCAGTTGAGGATTGATCTGACTCATGTTTTATGACCCTGGTTTAAAAATATTGAAAGTAATTTCATTGATGCATTTATGCAGTACTTTTTCTGCACTTTCCCCCTGATAAAAGACTTTCAGATGTGATTTATAGCCGTTTGGATATTTTTTTTCATAGCCGTTGAAAGGCTTACCCAAACGTCCCTTCCCTGTATAGGTAAACCCTGCCTGTACCAGCAGAGGATGGAACTGATCCAAATCCATCTGGCAAATCGGTGTGGCAGGGGGATACCCGCCATTATTGCCAAAAAATAAATTCATTTTGCCGGATTGCGTTTTTTTAAAATTGAACGCCCAGCTCCAATCTGTATTGCCAAAGTTATTGCTGAGATAAAAATCACTTATGATGTCATTCTGTTTGTCTTTGTTTTCGATAAACTTTATTTTCATCACCTTTTCCGCCGTTTCAATTCTAAAATCTTCTGGCGATTGGGCATGGCGCAGGAAATCCAAAACCTTGGATAGTACTTCGGGGGCAGTCAGGTTTGGTCTTCCAGGTGTGGTTTGTATATTCTGATTTATGGTTTTACTCTCTTTTGTAGGCATTGTGTTGACGGAAGAACAGGCTGAAAGCAGCCCGACAATTAATATAGTTGCGGTTCCGTATTTCATGGTTTTTTTCTTTAGAGATAAGCTTTTCTTTTGGATGAACTTCAGTCAAAAAGGCCGTCTGAAAATTATTTATCCAACCCTTCTTGCACCATTTGCGCTGCGCGGATTACTGCGCGGGCTTTGTTCTGCGTTTCCTGCCATTCGGATGTTGGGTCGGAGTCGGCAACTACGCCTGCGCCGCTTTGGACGAAGAGGGTATTGTTTTTAATCACGGCAGTGCGGATGGCAATGGCCAAGTCCATGTCGTTGTTGAAACTCCATACGCCGACTGCGCCGCCGTAGATGCCGCGTTTGCTCGGTTCGACTTCTTCGATGATTTCCATGGCGCGGACTTTGGGTGCGCCAGAGAGTGTGCCGGCGGGGAATGTGGCGGCGAGGATGTCCATGTTGGTAATGCCCTCTTTCAGACGACCTTCAACGTTGGAAACGATGTGCATTACATGGGAGTATTTTTCAATCACCATTTTGTCGGTTACTTTGACTTCGCCCGTTTTGCTGATGCGGCCGACGTCGTTGCGCCCTAAATCGATAAGCATGACGTGTTCGGCGATTTCTTTGGCGTCGCTTAATAAATCCTGCTCGTTGGCAAGGTCTTCGGCGGGGGTTTTGCCGCGCAGGCGCGTACCGGCGATGGGGCGGACGATGACGTCGTCGCGTTCGCGGCGGACGAGGATTTCGGGCGAGGAACCGACGATGTGGAAATCGCCGAAATCGTAGTAAAAGAGGTAAGGCGAAGGGTTGAGCGTGCGCAAGGCGCGGTAGAGAGCGAGCGGGCTGTCGGTGAATTCCATGCTCATGCGCTGGCTGGGGACGACCTGCATACAGTCGCCTGCGAAGATGTAGTCTTTGATTTTATCGACGCAGGCTTTGAACGGCTCTTCACCGAACTCGCTGACGGCTTCGGTGTGTTTGCTGCCGAGGGAAAGCGGGATGGCGCAGCTTTGGCGCAACTGGGTGCGGATGTCTTCGAGGCGTTCGCGGGCGCGTTCGTAGCCGTCGGGCTGCGAGGGATCGGCGTAAACGATGAGGTGGATTTTGCCGCTCAAATTGTCGATAACCGCCAATTCTTGCGACAACATCAGCAAAATATCGGGCGTGCCGAGCGGGTCGGCTTTGGCGTTGTTTTTCAGGCGGTGGGCAAAGTGTTCGAAATTGTAGATAGTTTCGTAACCGAAGTAGCCGACTAATCCGCCGGTAAAGCGCGGCAGGCTTGGGATTTCGGGCGTTTTGAAGCGGTTGTGGAAGGCCTCGATAAAGGGCAGCGGATTGCCGTCGTGTTGTTCAACGATTTCGCCGTTTTGGTAAACATCGACGTGTTTGCCACTGACTTTGAGATAGTGGCTGCAAGGCAGGCCGATAAAGGAATAACGGCCGAAACGTTCGCCGCCGACAACGGATTCGAGCAGGTAGGTGAAAGGCTTGTTGGCGAGTTTGAGGTAGATTGAGAGCGGTGTGTCCAAGTCGGCAAGCAGCTCTTGAACGAGTGGAATGCGGTTGTAACCTTGTGCGGCTTGGGCTTGGTATTCTTGTTTGCTGATCATCTTGATAAGTCTTTCAGACGGCCTGTTTTAGGGTGTTAAATCGTGTGAAGAGTATAGCATTTTATTGGGATTGTTGACAGTCTGAGCGTTATGTCAGATATGGAAAACGCCGTCTGAAAAAGACGGCGCGAGGTATCAGGCAAGGGTGTTGGCGATTTTGTTTTTTCGGCTCCGTTTCCACTTGAAGAGATAAGCAGCAACAACGGGAATCAGGGCGATAATGGATTTGAATGTCCAGCCTGAATACCATGTGCCTTCGGGAACGTCGCTTGCAAGCCAAGTGAAGTACGGCCACCAGCAGGCAACCAGGCTGCCGAGGAACAGCGGCCAAATATGACGGCTTAAGTTGCGTTGCCATAAAAGGAAACAGATGACCACCCAAACGAAAGTCAGTACGGTAATCAGGAGAATGGTGTAGGCATCTGAAATCAGGATGGCGGCAAAGTAGTAGCTGAGTCCGACCCATAATAGGGCAAGTATCAAGACAATGATTTCTTCCGGGCGTTTAAACATGATTTCTCTCTTTTGTAAGACTGACAATGCGTTAATACTATACCCTAAACAAGAAGCGATGATAAGAGTCTTTCAGACGGCCTTGTGGCCGGGTTTGCTATAATGGGCGCAATCAATTTTTTGTAAAGGACAAACCATGACGGCAAACTTTCAAGAAACGCTGAAGGCTTTGGGTAAACAGGCGAAAAAGGAAGCCGCGGAGCGGGAAGCCGAAGCGAAGGCTAAAAAGCAGGTAGAGGATGTAGATTTCAGCAAGGCGGTTGGTAAGGTTACGCCGTTGAAAAATGCCGGCAACTATTATGAACAGCCCCGTGATAAATCACCTATCAAGCTGCGACCTAAAGAAATGGCGACTTTGGAGCAGGAAGATTATTTTTATGTGGGCAGCGGCGGCTGGGAAGAACCGCCGGCTTCGTTCAGTAAAAACGGGCAGGGTAAAAATGATTTGATGCGTTTGCGAAATGGCCATTATCCTGTTGTGGCTGATGTGGATTTGCATGGCTATACGCAGGAAGAAGCGCAGCAGGTATTGAACGAATTTATTGAGTTTACGAAAAAACGCGGCGTTTGCGGCGAGATTGTCCATGGCAGCGGCTTGGGTTCTGCAGGCTATAAACCGGTTTTGAAAAATATGACGCGCCGCTGGTTGATGCAGCATCCTGATGTGTTGGCTTATGTCGAGCCTCGACAAGGTAATGATGGTGCAGTCAGGATCTTGTTGAAACGCCAACGCCGAGACGATGATTGGAAACAGTAAAATAAAAAAAGCAGTGTCGATAAAATGACACTGCTTTTTTTATGTTTGTCAGACTAAGAAGATTTCTTTTTGGAAACCGATTCGCAACCTTTGCCATTGGTCATTGTAGTTTTGGAATCTTTGGCAGAATCAATATCAGTGCATTTGTAAGCATTGCCTAAACTATCCATCCAAACGGAAAGGGTATAGCCTGTTTTGATGGGAATGGCTTTCAAACGATAGGCTCGGCTTGTACTGGTATCAATCATTTCGGCAGAGTATTTATATTTGTCTGCCAAATCTTTATGGCCTTTGTATGAGGAAATAAAGTCATCCAACTGAGTTTTAATCTCATCAGTTTTCCACTTTGGATTTTTAACCATCTGGTTTTTAAAAGCAGAATTGATGGCGACTAACTCGGCATGCGCTTGTGATTGGTAGCCTCGTTCAATGTAGCGGTTGTAAGAGGGAATGGCAATGACGCTCAGGATGGCTAAGATGGCGACGGCAATCATCATCTCAACCAGCGTAAAGCCTAGTTGTTTGGTAGAGGTGGTATTCATTATATTATTCGCTGGCAACGTAAGATTGAAGGACGACTTGGGTATTGGCATTCTTACCCCATGCCTTGGCGGTAACTCGGTAGGTAATTCGACCCTCTGTCGTTTTGCCTAAATATTCGATGATGTAGCGTGGATTATTTACGATGCCGCTTTTTTTATCTAAAGGATATTCCGTACCATTGGCGTCAATACACAGGCTTTTGTCGCATTTTCGCTTCCAAGCATCTACGGTTGGGTTGCCTTCTTCAGTAAAATCGGCATTGGATTTTACGTTTGGTGTGGAACATAAACCTTTTTCACATTTTGCGGTAAAAGTAGTCTTTTTACTTTCAATATCAAAAATTTGATTTTCACCTTCACGCAGTGCCGCTTCGGCTAGGGTGGTTGCCAGTTTGCGGTCGGCATCGTTGGTGCTGATACGCTGCTCGGTATTGTAGGATTGGGTGGCTGTAACCACGAGCAGGGCGATGACGACCATCATCATTAAGACGATAAACAAAGCATAGCCCTGCTGCCGTTCGGGTTTGTTTAGAGTGATCGGTCGGCGCATACGTTTCCTCCGCGGATGGTGGCATTAATTTTATAGATATCGACTTTATTGTCTTGTTCTTTTGATGGGTCAATACTGCCGTTATTCAGTACGATTTGGATAGAAGCCGGAGACTTAGCTTCAGCTGAGATATCCAATGCGTTTTTGTAATCAAATGATTCTGTATTCAATCCGCTGGCAGATGCATTTTCAGAATCAGGACATTCTGCATAGATATAGTGGATATCCATGGTCGTAATGCCTTTAATCAACAGCTGCGGATTACTCCATGAGCCATCATTTGATAATTGGAAACGGAACAAACCGCTCTCTTCTCCAAGTTTACCGACAGCGTAGGCAATCATTTCATGTTTCATGATGGCGATACTGCCGTCTTGATCAGAGTCGGTAATTTTTAAAGCCAATTTTGCCGCAGCCAAATCTTTAATTTCTGTGTGAGGTTTTGCAATACCGGAGCAACTGCTGGCAATGGCAGTTTTTGCAGGAGAGTCTGCTTTGTCGATACCGTATTGGAACAGCAGGGCTTTGCCAGTTTGAGCAAAGCCGGTATAGCTTAATTTATTGATTTCTTTAACAGGTAACAGCTTATTAACCCCGGCTGTTTTCAAGGCATATTCATCTGAGCTTTTGTCTTCTATCACTGCAGAGGCAGGAGAATTCGACATATTGAAGCAACCGAAATTGCCTGCCATACGCGCATCGCGGACAATCATGTTGGCGGCGTTGCGCAAATCTTGTTGGATACCGATGCGGGCGTTGGCAGATTTGTTCAATCCGCGTGCAGTAAAGTAGGTAGAGCTGACAGCCATTAAGACGATCATGCTGAGTAGGCTGGCAACCAGAAATTCAAGGATACTAAAACCACGAATGGCGGTTTTATTGGGAATATGGTTGAGTAAGCGTTTATTGTTCATTGTTAGTCTCTTACGCGTGATTGGTAGGTATAGACAACGTGGTGCCCCGATGTGTTGAGATCTTTTGTGCTATTTTCTTCTTCGATATCTTGCAACCATAAAACCTTAACGATGGTCGTGTCACCTTTGCCATCGCATTTTGCGTTAAACCCATTTTCGTAAGTCGGCTCTGCGCCGGAAGAATCTTTGCAGATGGTCGAGAAGACTTGGGCTTCGGGAAGGGCTTTGGCTAAATCGGCTTTAAACTGTGCAATTTGAGCCTGTGCAAGTTGGGCTTTGCTCATTTTGGCTTCAAATTTTGCAGTTTGTTTAGAGTCGGATTTTAGGTAGGCATCGTAGGATTTTTTATAACGGGAGGTTTTTTCCCCTGCAGTATCGGTTTCTTCAGAGAGCGTCGGATTAATGAGTATGCCTTCAATCAGATTTTGCGTAATTTGGGCGACGGCGGTTTGATTTTCAGACTCACGCACGGTGGATACAGTACGTAGTTGGACAGCCAGAAGGGCGAGCACACCGATGGCAAGGACAAACATGGCAATCAAAACTTCAATCAGGGTCATACCTGATTGAAGTTTTGGGGTAAAGCTTGTTGGGCTTGTTTTCAGACGGCCTTTAAATGATCTGAGATGAGTAGGATTAGTAATGTTCATAAGATACCGTTGTTATTATTTAGAAGTGTATTCGCACATTTTGCGCTCATCGTTTTTAGCACAGATTTCGACATGCCCATTGCCATTAATTAAAAGTACGGTAGCACGGGCTTTCTTGGTTTCAGCATCGGCAGCAGATTTATCCGTTAGGCTGATTTTGATGTGGCCGTCTGAAAATTGATAATTTTTGCCATCAGTTGAATGACCAAATGTACCATTGGGAAGAAATCTCCACCAGACTTCTTTTGAAGCTGAGGCCGAGAGGGCAGAACGGTCATTGCCGATAGGGATATAGTTGAAGCTGTATTCCACTTTGTCGGTATCACCATTAAGGATAATGGAGCGGATGGATAAATCGACTGTGTCGTTTTGATAGCGTAAATCTTCGTTTTTATCGGCGTAGGTCAACATACCATTACCGGCATATTTGGAATCGCAACCATTATTGGGCGAGCCATCGGATTTGATTTTGACCGGGCAGATGTAAACGGGAAGATTGAGACGGACGGCCTCATTACGCGCGAAGCGCAGCAGATTGGCAATTTGCTCTGCTTGCGATGCCGCACGTCTGGAGGCAATCCATTGATTCATATTGGGAAGTGCGATGACTGCCATTACTGCTGCAATAGTAATGACGATCAGCAACTCAATTAGGGTGAAGCCTTTTTGTGTCTGATACATGAGTGATTTTTTGGTAGTAATGTGTTGGGTAACTGACGTTTTCTCTTTTGCACTTGCCTGTGGCAATGCTTTTGCTTTTATTAGATTTATTCTAAACGATTTTGTAATGCGTGACTAATGAAATATGAAATTCGGTTAGTTTTTCGGACAATCTGTCTCAATCTTCCATCAACATGGATTCTGGAACATAGGCAGCATTATCAAATTTGGTAAATTGACCCATCCAAGTGAGGAATACTTTCCCGACGGGACCGTTACGGTGTTTGCCGATAATACATTCCGCCAAGCCTTTTGCGGGTGAATCTGAGTTGTAGTATTCGTCGCGATACATGAACATAATCAAGTCGGCATCTTGTTCGATTGCGCCGGACTCACGCAAGTCGGACATCATCGGGCGTTTGTCGGTACGCTGCTCAACTGTACGGCTCAACTGCGACAGGGCAATGACGGGAACTTGCAATTCTTTAGCCAATGCTTTGAGGGAGCGCGAAATTTCGCCAAGCTCGGAAGCACGGTTGTCAGAACGGCCGGAGCCTGACATCAATTGCAGATAGTCGATGACGATCAAGCCCAATTTGCCGTTGAACTGGCGCGCAAGACGGCGGGCGCGGGCGCGGAGTTCGAGCGCAGTCAAACCCGGAGTTTCATCGATATACATGGGTGCATCGGAGAGTTTAACGACCGCTTCGTTCAGACGGCCCCAATGTTCGTCTTGTAATCTGCCGGTTTTTAAGACGCTTTGGTCCAAACGTCCGACTGAACCCAGCATACGCATGACCAGCTGCGCACCGCCCATCTCCATGGAGAATACGGCGACAGGCAATTTGTTTTCTACGGCAACGTGTTCTGCGATGTTGATCGAAAAGGCAGTTTTACCCATAGACGGACGGCCTGCGACGATGATCAAATCGCCCGGTTGAAGACCTGATGTTTTTTTGTCGAGGTCGATAAAACCTGTTGATATGCCGGTTACTTCATCAGGATTGTCGCGCGAATAAAGCATATCGATGCGCTCGACCACTTCTTTCAGAAGGTCGGGCATCTCAAGGAAGCCTTGTTTGGATTTGGCGGTGCTTTCGGCGATTTGGAATACTTTGTTTTCTGCCTCGTCCAAAAGCTGGCCTGCATCGCGCCCTTGCGGATTGTATGCGCTGCGCGCAATTTCTGTGCCGACTTCGGCAAGCTGGCGCATGATGGAACGTTCGCGCACGATTTCGGCGTAGCGGCGGATATTGGCAGCAGACGGCGTATTTTGCGCCAGCGTAATCAGATAGTTGAATCCGCCTGCCGCTTCCAATTCTTCATTGCGTTCCAAACTTTCTTGAACGGTAATGACATCGGCAGGACGGCTTTCATTAATCAGGTTGGCAATCGCACGAAAAATCAGGCGGTGTTCGTGGCGGTAGAAATCCTCGCCGGAAACGACATCGGCAATACGGTCCCAAGCAGAATTTTCCAGCATCAGGCCGCCCAATACGGATTGCTCCGCTTCTGTGGAATGTGGCGGCAGTGACAATGCGCTGATTTCACGGTCTTCAGACGGCATATCGGAATAATTGCTCATGACGGGCATCTCTGGCTGGGAAATTGCAATCCGCTATTATAGCGCAGTGTAAGTTCAATTGGTTTGTTTAGGCTAAAGCAGGTAAAATGGCCATGTTGTCGATTTGACAACACACACTACCAAAATATAAATATCAAGAATTAGGAGCATAAAAATGGAACACAAGCTGCCACAATTGCCTTATGAACTGGATGCGTTGTCCCCTCATCTGACCAAAGAAACTTTGGAGTTCCACTACGGCAAACACCATCAAACCTACATCACCAATTTGAACAATCAAATTAAAGGCACTGAGTTTGAAGAAATGCCTTTGGAAGAAATCGTGAAAAAATCTTCCGGCGGTATGTTCAACAACGCTGCCCAAACTTGGAACCACACTTTCTACTGGCTGGGCTTTACCCCTAAAGGCCAAGGCAAACCTGCCGGCGAATTGGCTGCAGCCATCGACGCCAAATGGGGCAGCTTCGAGAAATTCCAAGAAGCGTTCAATGCTTGCGCGGCCGGTACTTTCGGCTCAGGTTGGGCATGGCTGGTGAAAACGCCTGCCGGTGAATTGGATCTGGTTTCTACTTCCAATGCAGGTACTCCGCTGACTACTGAAAACACTCCGCTGTTGACTTGCGACGTATGGGAACACGCCTACTACATCGACTACCGTAACAGCCGTCCTAACTACCTGAAAGGTTTCTGGGAAATCGTTAACTGGGATGAAGTTGCCAAACGTTTCGCCGCATAAAACGATATGGATGAAAAGGCCGTCTGAAAAATTTTCAGACGGCCTTTTTGTCGATATGGGCGTTAAGAAATGGTTTAGATGAATGTTTTTTCTGTCTGATGCGCAAAATTATCATGGAGCAAAAAAAAGGATAAAGGGGAGATTATGCTAAAATATTGTCAACAATTTTTTGATTCCGCATGATATGGAATCATGCGTTTGACACACATAGACAAGAGGATTTTATGAAATTTCTAGACCGTGAGGCGACCATTGCCAAACCCGGCTTTAATCGTTGGCTGGTACCGCCTGCCGCTTTGGCCGTGCATCTTGCCATCGGGCAGATATACGCTTATTCCGTGTTCAATGCGCCGCTGACCAAGCTTATAGGTATTACTGAGTCGGCTGCAGGAGATTGGAAGCTGACCACGGTTGGTTGGATTTTCAGCATTGCCTTGGCGATGTTGGGCGCGTCTGCCGCTATGTTCGGTACTTGGATGGAACGCGTTGGGCCGCGTAAGGCGATGTTCGTTGCTGCCTGCTGCTTTAGTTTGGGCTTTTTTGTGTCGGCGATCGGCGTCCATACGCACAATCTGTTTTTGCTTTATTTGGGCAACGGTGTGATTGGCGGGGTTGGTTTGGGCTTGGGCTATATCGGGCCAGTATCGACACTGATGAAATGGTTTCCCGATAAACCGGGTATGGCGACAGGTTTGGCGATTATGGGCTTTGGTGGCGGCGCGATGTTGGCTTCGCCTTTATCCGTGTCGCTGATGAATTTTTTCTCCAGTGAAACTTCAGTTGGCGTAGCGCAGGCTTTTGTCGTTTTAGGACTATTTTATCTGGTGTTGATGATGTTCGGTGCGTTTACCATCCGCATACCTGCCGATGGCTGGAAACCTAAAGGTTATGTTGCGCCGAAAATCAAAAGCAAATTGGTCAGCAGCAATCACGTCAATGTTTCCGAGGCCATGAGAACGCCGCAATTTTGGCTCTTGTTTTGGGTGTTGTGCTTGAACGTGACGGCGGGTATCGGTGTTTTGGGTCAGGCTTCTGTCATGATTCAGGAGCTATTTTCTGAAACTTCTGTCGGTAAACAGGCTGCCATTGGCGCGGGTGCGGCGGCAGGTTTTGTGAGTCTGTTGAGCCTGTTTAATATGGGCGGCCGCTTTTTGTGGTCTAGCGTATCCGACAAAATCGGGCGTAAAAATACTTATACTATTTTCTTTGTGCTCGGTTCGCTGTTGTATTTCGCCATTCCGTCGATTGGCGCGAGCGGTAACAAGGCTTTGTTTGTTATTGGGTTTTGCGTCATCATTTCCATGTATGGCGGCGGTTTTGCAGCGATTCCGGCTTATCTGAAGGATTTGTTCGGCACTTATCAAGTCGGTGCAATTCACGGTAGGATCTTGCTGGCATGGTCAACCGCTGCGGTCATTGGCCCGGTGTTGGTCAACTATATCCGCCAAAGCCAAATTGAAAGCGGCGTTCCGGCTGCCGAGGCTTATAGCATTACCATGTACATTATGGCAGGTTTGTTGATTGTCGGTTTGTTGTGTAATTTGAGTGTCCGTTCGGTTCATGAAAAGCATCACGAAAAAGACATTAAGGTCGCGGCACATAGCGGCAACCCCGATGATGAAACCGCTGTATCCGATGCCTATCTAATCAGCAAGAAAGTATCAGCGGGCGGTATCGGCGTATGGTGGCGCTGGGCTTTGGTTTGCATTCCTTTGGGCTATGGCGTCATTATGGTGTTTGTTAAAGCCTTAAGTTTGTTTAATTGATTACTGAAAATTAAAGGCCGTCTGAAAGTTTCAGACGGCCTTTTCAAATGTTAAATAACTAATCTTTTGATACGCTGATAGTATGTTTGATGTGTTTTAAATTCGCAACGATGGTAAAAGTCATCATCACCAGTAATGCCCATGAACTCCATTTGCTGATGTGTACCGATGCCCACGCGCCGATTTGGTTGGGATAGCGCCAAACGCCGAATAGGGTTCCCAAATTTTCCGCCAGCCAAATAAAAAATCCGATCAGGACGAAAGCAAGCAGGAGCGGCATTTTGCGAGTGGTGTCATAGGGCGTGTACAAGACCGTTGTCCGGGCGTATAGGCCAAGAGCAAAAGCAGCGAGATACCAGCGATAGTCGCCGATATAGTGATGGGTGAAGAAATTGATATAAATCGCCAGTGCGCACAAAGTGCCCAGCCAATATGGCGGATGGCTTTTGATTTTAAGGTCAAACAGCCGCCATGCTTGAATGATATAGCTGCCGACCGCAGCATACATAAAGCCCGCAAACAGCGGTACGCCGCCAATTTTGGTATAAGCCTCATCCGGATAGCTCCAAGATTGGATATCGCCTGATGTCTTGAACCACTCTAAAGCAAAGCCCACCAAGTGAAACAGCGTAATCGATTTCACTTCATCCCAAGTTTCCAGCTTGAAATACAGCATGGCTGCTTGTACGGAGACGGCAAAAATCAGCAGCAGGTCGTAGCGTGAAATTCCCAACCAGCCTGTTTTCGGAATAAGAAACATGGCAATGAAAAACAAGCCTGCAAATAAGCAGGCTCGCGCTTCTTTCAAACCGAAAAACCAAAATTCAACGATAAAGCGTCGCCAACCATGCAAATCCTTGCGTTTGGGATGCTCAGTCAGCCAAGTATCCAGTTTGCCCAACATATTTTCAGACGGCCTCTTAATCTTGAAAATGTTTTAGGCAGATTGAATCGGAATAATGCGGTTTTGCTTACGTTTTGCGCCACCCTCGCAGTAGTTGGTTTTGACATAATCTTCAACGATTTGTAAAAACTCAGCAGCGATATTGTCTCCTTTGAGGGTAACTTTCCGTTCGCCGTCTACATAAACCGGCGCAACCGGAGTTTCGCCTGTACCTGGCAGGCTGATACCGATATCGGCAAGCTTGCTTTCGCCCGGACCATTTACCACGCAACCCATTACAGCGACGTTTAATGATTCAACGCCTGGATATTCAGTGCGCCAAACAGCCATTTTCTGGCGTAAATAGTTTTGTACATCTTGAGCCAACTCTTGGAATACGGTACTGGTGGTACGGCCGCAACCCGGGCAGGCTGTAACCATTGGCGTAAAGGAGCGCAAGCCCATGGTTTGCAGGATTTCCTGACCGACAATGACTTCTTGTGTGCGGGGGGAGCCGGGTTCGGGCGTAAGGGAAATTCGAATGGTGTCGCCGATACCTTCTTGCAATAATACGGACAGAGCTGCGGTGGAAGCCACAATGCCCTTGCTACCCATACCTGCCTCAGTCAGACCGAGATGGAGCGGGTAACGGCAACGGCTGCCCAATTCGCGGTAAACCTGAATCAAGTCTTGTACGGCGCTGACCTTGCACGACAAAATGATTTTGTCTTCGGGTAAACCTAAAGCCACGGCTTTTTCTGCCGATTCCAGCGCAGAAACAATCAAAGCCTCTTTCATGATTTCTTCAGGCGGCTTCGGTGTGGCAGAAGCTAAGTTGGCATCCATCATGCGCTTGGCAAGGCCTTGATCAAGCGAACCCCAGTTCACACCGATGCGTACGGCTTTATTGTTTTCTGCGGCAGTACGGATCATAAAGGCAAATTTTTCATCGCCTTTTGCACCTTTGCCGACATTGCCCGGGTTAATCCGATATTTGGCCAAGGCCTTGCCGCACTCAGGAAATTCAGCCAATAAGCGTTCGCCATTAAAATGGAAATCACCAATCAGGGGGGTGGTGTAGCCCATATCGTCTAAGCGGCTGCGGATTTCGGCTACTTTGGAAGCCGCTTCAGGAGTATTGACTGTGATACGAACCATTTCCGAGCCGGCATCGCTCAATTCTTTAACCTGTCGGGCAGTTGCTGCGGCATCTGCCGTATCCGTATTGGTCATGGATTGCACAAGAACGGGCGCATCGGAGCCGATGATGAGGTGGTCAATTTTGACTTGATGTGTCTGACGGCGTTTAGGTGTGGTCATTTTAGTTTTTTCCTGCAACAAAAGAGGAGGATTTTTCACCGGCAACACGGTATTTCAAAGGTTCGATAGGTGTGCCGCCGTAATTGGCTTCCGAACCGGCTGCAATACCGATCCAAACATTGTAAGGCGCACCGCCTCTCAGACGTTGTTCGCTTCCGGCCGGAACGATACGGCTGAATACTACTTTTCCATCTTTGTCCGTAATGATCAGATTGCTTCGGTATTGAACTTTAATCCAAAGTTCGTCTTTCTCAACCTTGACGGCAGGCTTCTCTTCTTGTACGACGGCGGAAGCTGCTGAGGCAACTTGATCATTAGTCACTTCAGGCTTATTGGTAATTTCTTTTTTGCCGTCTTCCGTCATTTCGCTAACGGCAACATTATTCGTTTTTAAGGCAGGCGTTTTCATCGTATCAGCAACATCTTTGCTGTTTTGAATATTTGCCTGCTCATTTTCAAAACTGGATTTGCTTTGCCAAAAGTAAACGCCGCCTACAGCCAAAGCCAGTGCGGCTATCCCCAATATCCATTTTGGGAAACCTTGCTTTTCAGTGTCTTGGTAGCTTAAGCCGGCGTTGGCACTGCGTGTTACCGCGTATACATGGTCTTCAAGTTGCGGAGTAATGGAGAGCAAATGTTTGGCGATGGTTTGTTCGTCGATTTTCAGAAATCGTGCATATGAACGCAGATAGCCTGAAACAAAGACTAAACCGGGAAAGCCTGAATATTCCCCTTTTTCCAAAGCATCAATTTGTTCGGCAGACAGTTTCAAACGTGAAGCGACATCTTGAATATCGATTTTGGCATCAGTTCTGTGTTTGCGTAATTCATCCCCCAATGTTTTGGCGGCTTGTGTGTCGTAGTTGATTTTATCGTTATTTTCCATTTAGTGGCCTGTTGTGACGGTTTGTAGTTCGTCTGAATAAGGGAAGTTTGCCCTAAGTTGGGCTTCGTATTCGTATGCGGCGTGTTTATT
This sequence comes from Neisseria sp. P0020.S003, assembly GCF_051957095.1. Taxonomy (NCBI): domain Bacteria; kingdom Pseudomonadati; phylum Pseudomonadota; class Betaproteobacteria; order Neisseriales; family Neisseriaceae; genus Neisseria; species Neisseria sp. P0020.S003. The sequence goes on from NZ_JBQCWU010000010.1 coordinate 49,025, forward strand.
GCCCAAGGCGGTAGCCAAACGCCAGCCTAAAAGCAAATCGTCAGCCTGAAGGACATCAACTTTGCTTTGGTATTGGCGGAAATAATAGTCGGCATCGTTCAGATTGCCTGCCATCATTTTGGTTCGGGCAAGTTCTTTGAAAGCAGGGAAGAATTGTGGATTCGCTGCTAAAGACCTTTCCAAATAGGCTTGGGCTAAGGAGTATTGGCCTAACCTTGCACTGCAAATGCCTTTATTCATATTGGCAATAAAGGGGCTTGGGTAGGTTGGGTCGGCCAGTGCTTTGTCAAAGTAAGCCAAAGATTCGGCCGGTGCATTCATTTGATTGCACAAGAACCAACCGTAGTTGTTGTTGACTTCCGCGCTATCAGGTTTTAAAGACAATGCTTTAAGAAAGCTTTCCTGAGCTTTATCTTTGACCTTCAAATACTGATAAATCTCGGCGCGTACCAACCAAGCAAGGTCATTTTTTGAATTGGACTTAAGCGCCTCTTCGATACTTTCAGTAGCTTGGCGGTAGTTTTGGCCGCGCATATATTCCACAGCCAGTTGGGTTTTGATATTAGAAACTTGAATGGCACGTTCTTTAGGGCTTGGGCCGGAAGAGGAAGCGCAGGCAGAAAGAGTCAGTGCGGTAAGTAAAGCGAATCCGAACTTAATTTTCATAATTAACCTTATTGTTCGACCAAAATCTGTTGCCATTTTTGTTGGCGACGTGTTTTATCTTGTACTTGTCCGGCCAATTGTCCGCAAGCTGCATCGATATCGTCGCCGCGGGTTTTGCGGACAGTAACGACAAAGCCGGCTTGTTGCAGAATATCGCGGAAGACACGGATATTTTCATTGGTAGAACGTTCGTAGCCGGAATTTGGGAAAGGATTGAACGGAATCAGATTGAATTTGCATGGTACGTCTTTAACCAACTCAATCAATTCGCGCGCATGTTGCGCTTTATCGTTGATGCCGTCGAGCATAACGTATTCAAAGGTAATAAAGTCACGGGGTGCTTTGACCAAATAACGTTGACAGGCCGCCATCAATTCTTTAAGCGGGTATTTTTTGTTGAGGGGAACAATCTGATCGCGCACTTCATCGTTGGATGCGTGTAAAGACACAGCCAAAGCAACAGGCATTGCGTCACGCAGTCTGTCCATTTGTGGAACCATGCCTGAAGTGGAAACAGTCACGCGGCGGCGGCTTAAGCCGTAGCCGTGATCATCCAGCATAATGCTCAAAGCGGTAACAACATTGTCAAAGTTTGCCATGGGTTCGCCCATGCCCATCATCACCACGTTGGAGATAACGCGTTCGTTTTTTGGGGTAACACCCATGGCTTTATTGGCCCACCAAAGCTGACCGATGATTTCAGCGGTAGTCAGGTTACGATTGAAACCTTGTCGTCCGGTAGAGCAGAAGGTGCATTCCAATGCACAACCAACTTGGGAAGAGATGCACAAAGTACCGCGTTCAGCCTCGGGAATGAAAACGGTTTCTACACCGTTGCCAGTGCCGACATCCAGCAACCATTTGCGAGTACCATCCGTAGATTCTTGTGCCATCATTAATTTAGGCACTTCGATTGTGGCTTGTTCATTCAGCTTGGCGCGCAATGATTTGGCCAAATCAGTCATTTCTTCAAAATTTTGTGCACCGGCTTGATGTATCCAACGCATTACCTGCTTGGCACGAAAAGGCTTTTCGCCCATTTCGGCAAAGTGTTGCGTCAGTCCGTTTAAATCATAATTCAGTAGATTGGTTTTCATGTATTTTTATGTTTCTCAGTAAAGCTTTTAAAGCAAAGGGGCTTATTGGGCAGCTTTGCTTTAATAGCCTTTGGATTTTCAGACGGCCTTTAATTTGTAGGACATACAAAGCAGTTTTGCCGTCCGATATGAATCGGACGGCCGTAAAGCGGCTACAGGCTTTTATTCTTAGCGTGGGCAGATTTCGCTTTGGCTGAAGAAGTAAGCAATTTCAATTGCAGCATTTTCAACGCTGTCAGAACCATGTACAGCATTAACACTGACAGATTCTGCAAAGTCGGCACGGATTGTGCCAGGAGCTGCATCGGCTGGATTGGTTGCGCCCATCAGTTCACGATTTTTGGCAACGGCGTTTTCACCTTCTAATACTTGAATCATGACAGGATTGCGAGTCATGAATTTAACCAAGTCTTCATAAAAAGGGCGGTCTTTGTGTACGGCATAAAATTCTTTTGCTTCACGCTCAGAGAGATGTTTCATTTTTGCCGCAATAATGCGCAAGCCGTTTTCTTCAAAGCGGCTGTAAATCTTGCCGATGACGTTTTTTTCTACTGCATCGGGTTTGATGATGGAAATCGTACGTTCTATGGCCATGTTATGTCCTTGTTTTTATTGAAAGGTAAGTTGTCGTAGCCAAGAGGCGAGGGAAGTGTATTCTACCAAATTTCGCCCCTTTTTGGGAAAGGCATTATTTGCTTAAAGTCAGGTGCAGTTGTTTCAAGTAGACTTCAGATTGCATTTCGATCATACGGCTGGCCGTACGGGTAAATTCTTCTGCAAAATCGCCTTCGACGTAAATATCGTTTACGCCAACTGCGCTGGTAGCGCACAGCTTCACACGGAAATCGTATAAAACGTCAATTAACCATGTCAGACGGCGTGCTTCTGCTTTTTCTTGCGGGGTTAGGCGTTCTAACCCTGAAAGGAAAACCATCTCGTAATGTTCGGCTAAATACAAATAGTCAGCTTGAGAGCGCGGGCCAAAACATAATGCGCGGAAATCAAACCAGATGGCGCGTTCTGACTGGGCTTTATGAGGAATTTCCCGTCCATGAATAATGCTGATACCTGGGTTTAATTCAGAGATTCCGCTCATTTCCTTAAATAAAGCAGCGAGTTTTTGCTCGTTTTCTTCATTATTGGGAACAAAGAAAATTTCAGCAGGACGCAACGTACGCAAGCGGTAATCTTCGCCACCATCTACATTTAAAACGGTCAGGTTGGACTCGATAAGGGCGATGGTTGGCAGAAAGCTGCTGCGGTTTTGGCCTTGAGGATAGAGTTCGGATGGAGCATAGTTGGAAGTAGCTACCAAGACGACACCTTCACTCAACAGGTTTTCCAGCAAACGGCCCAAAATCATGGCATCGGCAATATCACTGACGTGGAACTCGTCAAAGCATAATACGCGTGTTTCTTTGGCAATTTCTGTTGCAACAGCTTTTAAGGGGTTGGCTTCGCTTTTCAAAACTTTAAGGCGTTGATGGATTTCGGCCATGAAGGCATGGAAATGCACGCGACGCTTGCGGCGATAAGGGAGGCAGCCGAAAAAAGCATCCATCAAAAAACTTTTACCGCGCCCTACGCCACCATAAAAATAGAGTCCTTTAGGTACTTGGGGGGAACGCAAGCTACGGCCAAGAAAACGGTTGCGTTTGCGTTTGAACATCATCAGCTCGGTCCACAAACGATCCAAATATTCAATGGCTCGCGCTTGGGCTTCGTCGCGAATAAAGTTAGGCTGTTCGGCTGCAGCTTGATACCAAGTCAATGGGCTGTGGTTTTCAAATGGAGGTGGTGTGAATAGTTGGTCTCTATTGCTCATGTGTAACCTTTATTATGTTTTGCTGGCGATAGTTGAAACATCATCCGCAATAGTTTGGACAGCAGTTGGAATGATGTTTTCATTACAGAATAGTCGGTCTATTATAAATGATTTCAGACGGCCTGCGTTTTTTGCAAAAGCATTGTAGTAAATATAGTTGAAAGAGTGTGCGATTAAGGTATGCGTGAAAAGAGCCGGCTTTGGTATTTCTTGAGAAAACAAAAAAACGCCGCATTTCTGCGGCGTTTTGCTACTAAGTATTAATGAGCACTTTCTTGCAATGCCAAGTCTACACGCTCACGCAACTCTTTACCCGGTTTGAAGTGAGGAACATGCTTTTCTGGCACTTCCACGCGTTCGCCGGTTTTTGGGTTGCGCCCGATACGGGCAGGGCGGTGGTTCAAATCGAAGCTGCCGAAGCCGCGGATTTCGATACGTTGTCCACGAGCCAGTGAGCGGGTCATGGTATCAACCAAGACTTTTACACTGTATTCGACATCTTTAGCCAGCAGTTGGTTGCCATTTTTCTCGGCAAACACTTCTGCGAGGCGAACCATCAATTCAGACTTCGTCATGTCTGCAACCTTATTCTTGGTCGCCGGACAGTTTGGCTTTCAGCAAGTCGCCCAGGCTGGTAGTACCGGCATTGGCAGTTGCAGCGGCGTTAACTGAATTCAGCGCTTCGCGGTTTTCTTTAGCGTCTTTCGCTTTAACAGACAGACGGATGCTGCGGTTTTTGCGGTCAACGGTAACGATAACGGCTTCAACTTCGTCGCCTTCTTTCAGTTTGGTGGTCAGGTCTTCAACGCGGTCGGCAGCGAATTCAGAAGCAGGCAGGTAGCCTTCAACTTCTTCAGACAGAGCAACTACAGCACCTTTGGCGTCAACAGATTTCACAGAACCTTTAACCAAAGAACCTTTGTCATTTACGCTGATGAAGTTGCCGAATGGATCACCTTCCAGTTGTTTGATACCCAAAGAGATGCGCTCTTTGTCAACGTCGATTGCCAATACAACGGCTTCAACTTCCTCGCCTTTTTTGTATTTGCGTACAGCTTCTTCGCCGGCTTCAGTCCAAGACAGGTCAGACAGGTGAACCAGACCGTCAATGCCGCCAGGCAGACCTACGAATACGCCGAAGTCAGTGATGGATTTAACCGCACCGGAGATTTTGTCGCCTTTATTGTGGTTGGCGGCAAATTCTTCCCAAGGATTGGCTTGGCATTGTTTCATACCCAAAGAGATACGGCGGCGGTCTTCGTCGATTTCCAGGATCATTACTTCAACTTCGTCACCCAGTTGAACAACTTTGCTTGGATGTACGTTTTTGTTGGTCCAATCCATTTCGGAAACGTGTACCAAACCTTCGATGCCTTGTTCGATTTCAACGAACGCACCGTAATCAGTCAGGTTGGATACTTTACCGAACAGGCGGGTACCTTGTGGGTAACGACGGGTCAGGCCGCTCCAAGGATCTTCGCCCAATTGTTTCATACCTAGAGAAACGCGTTGTTTGTCTTGGTCGAATTTCAGGACTTTAGCTTCAACTTCTTGACCGACTTCCAAAACTTCGCTTGGGTGTTTCACACGGCGCCATGCCAAGTCGGTGATGTGCAACAGACCGTCGATGCCGCCCAAGTCAACGAATGCACCGTAATCGGTGATGTTTTTAACGATACCTTTGATAACTGAACCTTCTTGCAGGTTTTCCAGCAAGGCTTTGCGTTCTTCGCCCAAAGTAGCTTCCAGAACAGCGCGGCGGGACACAACAACGTTGTTGCGTTTTTTGTCCAGTTTGATCACTTTGAATTCAATTTCTTTGCCTTCGAAGTGAGAAGTGTCTTTTACAGGACGTACGTCAACCAAAGAACCCGGCAGGAATGCGCGGATGCTGTTGATCATAACGGTCAGACCGCCTTTGACTTTGCCATTGATAACGCCGGACAGGATGTCGCCGTTTTCCATAGCTTCTTCCAAAGCGATCCAGTCGGCAGCACGTTTGGCTTTTTCGCGGGACAGTTTGGTTTCGCCGAAGCCGTTTTCAACAGATTCGATGGTAACGGTAACGAAATCGCCAACTTTAACTTCAATCTCGCCCTGAGCGTTTTTGAATTCAGCAACATCAATCAGAGATTCTGATTTCAGACCTGCGTTAACGGTAACGAAGTTTTGATCGATGCCGACTACTTCGGCAGTAATCACTTCACCTGGGTTCATCTCTTGCAGGGTAAAGCTTTCTTCCAGCAGCTGGGCAAAATTTTCCATAGTCATATATACTCTTTTCGGTACACCGCCAAGGGGTGCGGGTTAGGTTTGAAATGACCTGCCGTCCTTGGCGCGGCAGGTTGGGAAATGTTTTCAGACGGCCTTGTTATAGGGTTAACAGGCCGTCTGAAATGAAAACTTTGCGATTATACTCCAAATTTTAAACTTTATGATACCAATCAAGCACTTTTTTTACAGCTTCTTCGATAGAAAGGTTATCAGTATCTAAAAGCAGGGCGTCGGGCAGCTGTTTCAACGGAGCAACAGGGCGGCGGCGGTCTGCTTCGTCGCGCGCTTCAATGTCCGACAAAATACGCTCGAATGCAACGCCTTCGCATGGGATACCGAGTTGTTTGGCACGACGTTGGGCGCGGACATTGGCACTTGCGGTCAGGAAAATTTTTAATGCGGCATCAGGGAAAATAACCGAACCGATATCGCGGCCGTCGGCGACCAAACCTTTTTCGGTTAGGAAGTCGCGTTGGCGTTGTAAAAGGGCGGCACGCACTTTAGGCAACTGCGCAACGGCAGATGCGCCCATGCCGATCGCTTCGGTACGGATTTGCTCGGACACATCTTCGCCGTTTAATAATACGACGCTGCCTTCAAATTGTGCGGGCAAAGTTTCTGCCAGTGTGCTGACGGTGTCTTCATCTGACCAGGCAACATTGTGTTTTTGTGCGTAAAGTGCGGTCAGGCGGTAAAGCGCACCGGAGTCTAGGTAAAGAAAACCCAAGGCTTCGGCTACGCGTGAGGCAACCGTCCCTTTGCCGGATGCGCTGGGGCCGTCGATGGCGATGACTTTTTGCTTGAGGCTCATGTGTTCTCCTGAATGCGATAGGTATTTGAATTAACCGTTTATTATACGTTGCTTTGGCCGTCTGAAAGCGAAAATTTTTGTGTGATTTAGATTTGAGGGAAAAGTGGCTCGGCCTTATCGGGTATAATGGCCAAAATCATAATTTAACCGCTTTGTCTGATTGTTCGGGCCGTCTGAAACAACGGGTCGGGAACGGTCTTAGAATTTAGAAACATTATGTTACAAACCGATAATCTTACTTCTGCACAACCTCAGCGTATTATCACTGCTCAAAATATTTCAGCTCAGGAAGAATTGCTTGAACGCGCTTTACGTCCGAAAACTTTAGACGACTATATCGGGCAGGATAAGGCAAAAGAGCAGTTGGCCATTTTTATTCAGGCGGCGAAAAAACGTGGCGAAGCGCTTGACCACACTTTGTTGTTTGGCCCTCCGGGTTTGGGCAAAACTACTTTGGCGCATATTATCGCCAAAGAGTTAGGCGTTAATTTGCGCCAAACCAGCGGCCCGGTTTTGGAACGTGCCGGCGACCTTGCAGCCTTGTTGACCAATCTCGAGCCGCATGATGTGCTGTTTATTGATGAAATCCACCGCTTAAGCCCAGTGGTTGAAGAAATCCTTTATCCTGCGCTTGAAGATTATCAGTTGGACATCATGATAGGCGAGGGGCCGGCCGCGCGTTCGGTCAAAATCGATTTGCCGCCGTTTACATTGGTAGGTGCGACGACCCGTGCCGGTATGCTGACCAATCCTTTGCGCGACCGTTTCGGTATCGTATCCCGATTGGAGTTTTATCAGAATAAAGATTTGGCAACTATTGTTGCCCGTTCTGCACAGTTGTTGCAGTTGGATATGGGCGACGAGGGTGCGATGGAAGTGGCCAAGCGCAGCCGAGGTACGCCGCGTATTGCCAACCGCCTTTTGCGACGTGTGCGCGATTATGCCGATGTGAAAAACAACGGCGTCATTGATGCGGAAATTGCCGATGCGGCTTTGAGTATGCTGGATGTGGACGGGCAAGGTTTGGATGTGATGGACAGGAAATTCCTTGAGGCGATTCTGTACAAGTTCAGTGGCGGTCCTGTCGGTTTGGAAAACGTGGCTGCTGCGATTGGTGAATCGACCGATACCATCGAAGATGTGATTGAACCTTATCTGATTCAGCAGGGCTTTTTGCAGCGTACACCGCGCGGACGTGTAGCAACCGAACGAGCCTATCTGCATTTCGGCTTGAAGGTTCAAGAATAATAATGAAGGCCGTCTGAAAACCGCTTTCAGACGGCCTGATACTTTCAATTTCATATGATTGTCGGCAAATATCTGCCGATAATCGGTTAAAATGTCCCCCTTTTCTTTTTTGAAGTTTCCCCATGAATATCTTATCCGTAGAAAATGCTTCTTTTGCCGTTGGCCATGTCGCCTTGCTCGATAAAACTTCTTTCCAACTCGACAGCGGCGAGAAAATCGGTTTGATCGGTCGTAATGGTGCGGGTAAGTCTTCGTTTTTAAAAATCCTCGCCGGTGTACAAAAGCTCGATGACGGGCAGATTATTGTTCAAAACAACCTCAAAATCGTTTATGTACCGCAGGAATCCTTTTTTGATAAGGACGCAACCGTATTTGATACCGTTGCCGAAGGTTTGGGCGAAATTCGCGATTTATTGCGCCGTTATCATCATGTCGGCCATGAGTTGGAAAATGGTTCGAGTGAGATTTTGTTGAAAGAGCTCAACGAATTGCAACTTGAAATCGAAGCGAAGGACGGCTGGAAACTGGATGCGGCAGTCAAGCAGACTTTGGGGGAACTCGGTTTGCCGGAAAACGAAAAAATCGGCAATCTTTCCGGCGGTCAGAAAAAGCGCGTCGCCTTGGCGCAGGCTTGGGTGCAAAAGCCCGACGTATTGCTGCTGGACGAGCCGACCAACCATTTGGACATTGACGCGATTATTTGGCTGGAAAATCTGCTTAAAGCGTTTGAAGGCAGCTTGGTTGTGATTACCCACGACCGCCGTTTTTTGGATAATATCGCTACGCGCATCGTCGAACTAGACCGCGGCATTCTGCGCTCCTATCCCGGATCGTTCTCTAAATATAGCGAGAAAAAAGCGCAGGAATTAGCGGTTGAAGCGGAACATAACCGCCTGTTTGACAAATTCCACGCGCAGGAAGAAGCGTGGATACGCAAAGGCATTGAAGCGCGCCGTACCCGTAATGAAGGCCGCGTGCGCCGTTTGGAAGAACTGCGCCGCCAGCGCGCCGAACGCCGCAACGTGCAGGGACAGGTCAATTTCAAACTCGACAGCGGCGAGAAAAGCGGCAAAATCATCGCCGAACTGGAACACGCCTCGTTTGCCTACGGCGACAAAGTCATCATGGACAAATTCTCCGCCATCCTGCAGCGCGGCGACAAAATCGGCTTAATCGGTCCAAACGGTATCGGTAAAACCACCTTCCTCAAGCTGATTTTGGGTGAATTGCAGCCGACCTACGGCAAAATCCGCATCGGCAGCAAGCAGGAAGTTGCCTATTTCGACCAGTTCCGCAGCGCGTTGAATGAAAATGATACTGTGTTTTACACGCTCGGACAGGGCAATGATTACGTTGAAGTCGGCGGTAAGAAAAAGCATGTGATGAGCTATTTGGAAGATTTCCTGTTTCATCCGGCTCGCGCACAAAGTCCTGTTTCATCGCTCTCAGGCGGCGAACGCAACCGCCTTTTGCTGGCAAAACTCTTTACCCGTCCCGCCAATATTTTGGTCTTGGACGAACCGACCAACGACTTAGACATCGACACCCAAGAGCTGCTCGAAGACTTACTGCGTGATTATCAAGGCACGGTATTCCTTGTCTCGCATGACCGTATGTTCTTGGATAATGTGATTACCCAAAGCATTGTTTTTGAAGGACAAGGCCGTCTGAAAGAATACATCGGCGGCTATCAAGACTATATTGACGCAAAATCGCGGGAAGATAAAATTCAAACGGCCTCTGCGCCTAAAGCGGTTGCCGAGCCTGAAAAAGTCAAACCCAAAGCCAACCGCACGGTCAAACTTTCCTACAAAGAACAGCGCGAACTCGACGCCCTGCCCGACGAAATCGCCGCCTTGGAAACCGAACAGGCAGAAATCAACGCGCAGCTTTCCGATCCTGAAATTTTCAAAGATTACGAAAAAGCAGGTGCGTTACAAAGCAGGGCTGAAGAAATTGAGATGTCGCTTTTGGAAAAACTGGAACGCTGGGAATGGCTGGAAGCGAAACAAAATGGCGAAGCGGTTTAAATTGGGAATTTTGTCCCAAAGTAGGGCAGATATTTTTCTAAATCATGCCGTCTGAACCCCAAATATTCAAAAACAAGGTCTACAACCACATGAAAAAAGTCGAGAAAAACGTATTGGTGCTGCATAGCGCTAAGGAAATGTTTGAGCTGGTGGACAAAGTTGAGGACTATCCAAAATTTTTGCCGTGGTACAGCAAGACCGAAGTCATCGAACGCAAAGGAAATGAGCTAAAAGCGCGCCTGTTTATGGACTATATGCGCGTCAAACAGTCATTTGCGACGCACAACCACAATATCCCGGGGCAGGAAATCCGCATGGATTTGCTCGAAGGGCCGTTTAAAACCTTGCGCGGCACTTGGAAATTTATCGATTTGGGTGATGATATGTGTAAAGTTGAATTCAGATTAGAATACGATTTTTCCAATGCCGTACTCTCTGCCATGATTTCCCCGGTGTTTGGCCATCTCGCCGGCACGCTAGTGGATGCTTTTATTAAAGAGGCCGACTGCCGCTATGCTTGAGATTGAAATTGTTTACGGACTGGCCGACAGGCAAGTGTTGAAGAGCATGACCGTTGCAGAAGGTACAACCGTACGCGAAGCTACCTTGAAAAGCGGATTGGAGGTGGAGTTCCCAGAGTTGGATTTACAGCAATCACCTTTGGGTATTTTCGGCAAGGCTGTGAAAGACGAGACTGTGTTACGCGATGGCGATAGGATTGAGGTTTATCGTCCATTGTTGATTGATCCTAAAGAAGCGCGACGTAAACGCGCAGGGCAAGAATAAATCAAAGGCCGTCTGAAACTTTTTCAGACGGCCTGTCAAACTGAAAGAACAGTAATGAGCTTGAAAATTAAATTAATCGTCGGTTTGGGCAATCCAGGCCAAGAATACGAACAAACGCGCCACAATGTCGGCTTTTGGCTGTTGGACGAACTGGCGTGGAAATGGAAAGTCAATTTTAAAGACGAAAAGAAATTTTACGGCGAAGTAGCGCGCGCCACTACGCCGGATGGCGATGTTTGGCTGCTCAAACCCATGACCTTTATGAACCGCTCCGGTCAGGCAGTAGCCGCTTTGGCTCAATTTTACAAAATCAAGCCGGAGGAGATCTTGGTGGTTCATGACGAGCTGGATATTCCATGCGGCCGTATCAAATTCAAACTTGGCGGCGGCAACGGCGGACACAACGGCCTCAAAGACATTCAGGCTCGCTTGGGTACGCCTAATTTCTACCGCCTGCGCTTAGGTATTGATCATCCGGGCGACCGTAATCTGGTTGTCGGTTATGTGTTGAATAAACCGTCGGCGGAACACAGACAGCAAATTGATGACTCCATCGCCAAATCCCTGCAAGGATTGCCGGCCGTGTTAAATGGCGAATGGGAAGAGGCAACACGTTTTTTACACAGTAAGTAAGCGTACCCGAATCAAACGGGCAACCTTGCGCATCATGTTCAGACGGCCTGAAAACAGACGGCGCAGTCTGACTAGTGATAAACCAATCAAAGAAACAGTAAATATGAGCGAACTGACTAGCCTTATGCAGACCGAAGCACCAGGCATTGTTGGCGAAACATTAGACTTCTGCCTTTACGAATGCAGTATTGAAGATGCCCCGGATGCAGAAGAAGTGGCACAATGGCGTGATATTTTGAAGGCGCGGGGTGGAAAATTTGTCCGCTTGGCAGATATCTGCCAAACATGGCTGGATGAAGAGGCCGACAAATGAAAGCCTTACCATTAAATAAATTTACTGCCGCTGCCTTGATCTGGTTTGCCGCCGCCATTTATGCCTTACTTTTCAAAGAGGGTGGCAATAGCGCTCCACCATTTCCCCATTTTGATAAAGTCGGCCATTTCGGACTGTTTTTCGGTCAGGCATGGCTGTGCGCAAAAATATTTATTCAAGACAATAGGAATATTCCCTATAAAGGCATTCTGTTTGCCGCTTTATTGTTTGCAGTAGGAAGTGAGTTGGCCCAGGCATTTCTGACTGCTACGCGCCAAGGTTCGATTGCGGACGGCATTGCCGATATGGCAGGTACGGCTGTGGCTTTGTGGTTTGCAGAAAAAGTAAAAACAGCAAAAAGTTAGATATATTTAAAGAAGTTAAAAGGCCGTCTGAAATCCTGAGAAACAGGTTTCAGACGGCCTTTTGTTACTTGATATTTGAAGCAATTGTTGCTTCATGATAAGAATTAGAATGTTACGCGTACGCCGGCAGATACTTCGTGGGAATGGAGCTTAACGTTATTGATCTTGCTCCAGTGGTTATAGCGATAGCCTGCATCCAAGGCAACGTTTTGTATTTTATTGTCGTAAATTAAGCAAATCTAAAAATGTTTCAATTGTTGTAAAAAAGCACTTATAAAAAACACTGTAACAAGTCGTTTAAGAACAAACGGCCTTGCTCGGTCGGGCGGAACACGGTCGGGTCTGATTCAAGCAGGCCTTTTTGTCTGGCGGTTTCGATTTGTGCCATGATTTTTGCAGTGGGTACGCCGGTACGTTCCTGCAGCATTGAAGCAGGTACACCGTCGGTTAGGCGCAGGGCATTCATCATGAACTCGAATGGAAGATCTTCGGCAGCAACGGTTTTGCGTTCAACGGCTTCATGCGGATTGCTTTGCATAGCGGCAAGATAGTCGTTGGGATGACGACGGCGGACGGTGCGCTCGATGCGGTCGTGGTAGGAAATTTTGCCGTGCGCACCGGCACCTATGCCCAAATAATCGCCGAACTGCCAGTAGTTCAAATTATGGCGGCACTGCATACCAGGTTTTGCAAAAGCTGATGTTTCGTAGTGAATAAAGCCTGCGCTTTCCAGCGCGCCGTGTACCGCGTCTTCGATGTCGAGGGCGGCTTCGTCTTGCGGCAAACCTTTCGGCGGCGTGTGGCCGAACGGCGTGTTCGGCTCCATCGTCAGATGATACGCGCTGATGTGTGTCGCGCCTGTGGCGATGGCGGTTTGTACGTCGTTTAAGGCCGTCTGAACGGTCTGGTTCGGCAGGGCATACATCAAGTCGATATTGACTTTATCAAATAATTTCAAGGCGGTAGCTATGGCGGTTAAGGCTTCTTTGCCATTGTGAACGCGTCCCAATCGAGCAAGCATATCGTCGTTAAAACTCTGCACGCCGATAGACAGACGCGTAATGCCTGCGTCTTTAAATCCTTGAAACTTCTCAATTTCAAATGTGCCTGGATTGGCTTCCAAAGTAATTTCTGCTTCGGGTTGCAAGCGCAACAGCGAACGCACGCCGCTTAACAAGCGGTCAATCGATTTCGCTTGAAACAGGCTGGGTGTACCGCCGCCGAAAAATATGGTTTCCACCGGTCTGCCCCAAATATTGGGTAATTCAAGTTGTAGGTCGGTTAATAGGGCATCGATATAGGCTTCTTCCGGCAGGCCGTTTTTCAGACTGTGGGAATTAAAGTCGCAATATGGACATTTTTTGATGCACCACGGGATGTGGATATAGAGTGATAAGGGAGGTAGGGCAGTTAGCTGGCCGGGGCGTTGGAAGGTGATTTGGGTCATGGTATGTATTGGGGCTCAAGGCCGTCTGAAATTTTTAGGCCGTTATTTTAACTGAAATGTCAGCTGGGAAAGTAATCAGTAGGAAATATGCGAAGGCTAAGCGCTCAAAAAAGCTTCAATTTCTTCTTCTGATAATTTGGAATTGCAGACGGATTTTATTTTACCTTGTGAAATTTTGAGTAGTGCAGGAACAGTTCTGATGCCGTATTGTTCACGAAAAGTTTTTAAAGCTGCTTTGTTGCTGCTGTCAGTAAAGTGGATGGTAAGCTGCCTGTTTATGGAAACGGTAGACAGTTTTGCAACAAAACGGCGACAGTATGAACAACTTGGTTTGCCTAAAAAGACGATAGCAGTTTCTTGACTGTCAATGAGTTGAAGAAGTTTGTCAGGTGTGGTTGGGATGAAGGCAGCGACGTGTTTTGCAAAGACTGCCAATTCTTCAGGCGAGGGTTTGGGCATGGGAATGAATGTGAGGTAGGCCGTCTGAAGGCTTCAGACGGCCTGTTATTTTTATGTGGTTAAAGTCTTTTGCGTATCCAAGACGAGAGTTTTGGTGCGCCGAATAGCAGGAAAATGCCGATGAAAAGCTGCGCGATGTTGGCAAGTATTCCGGCTTGGTTTTGTGCGCCGAGATTCGCCCAAACAGATGTGTGTGTGTCGATAGCAATAGACTGTACAAAAAGATAGAGAGAGAACTGGTAAATTAGGTCGGGGATAGCTTGGAAAACAGTATATATGCCTATTAATACAATACCAGTCGTCAGCCATGGTGCAGGGTGTTTTGGGGCTTCCTGTACGGTTTGCAGATGTTCGGGCAATAGGCGGTTGGCAATGGTGGCAGGGAAACACCATAGCAGCAGCCATGCAATTAAATACAAGCCGTAGAGCATCAGTACGGATGAGATTTGTTTACTGTCATACATGCTTTCTGTCTGTACGAATATGGTCGCGATGCCGCCAAGTGTTTGTACGATACCGATTAAAACGACCAAGCGGATGGCGACAATCAAGATTTGCTTAGGGGACATGGATTTCTTCCATTATTTGTTGGATTTAGAACATCTAAAAAAACGTTTCAGGTTTTCAGACGGCCTATTATCGATTTATAAGGATTCAATTTTTCTTAACAATTCACGCAATGCTTGGGCGCGGTGGCTTTCGGCATTTTTGATTTCAGGATGAAGCTCGGCGGCGGTGCAACCGTGTTCGGCCAGATAGAAATGTGGGTCGTAGCCGAAGCCGTTGGTGCCTGCGGCTTCTGCCTGCCATTGCCCGCGCCAGATGCCTTCTGCGATGATGGGCTGCGGGTCATTTTCGTGGCGGACGAGGACAAGGACGCAGACGTAGTAGCAGCTTTTGTCGTCTTTATCGGCAAGATCGGCAGAGAGTTTGGCGTTGTTTGCGGCATCGGATTTGGGGTTTTCGCCTGCATAACGTGCGGAGAAAATGCCGGGTGCGCCGTTTAAGGCGTTGGTGCAGATGCCGGAGTCGTCGGCAAGTGCCGGTAAACTGCTGTATTTAGCGGCATGACGTGCTTTGGCCAGGGCATTTTCAACGAAGGTATGGTACGGCTCGGGGCATTCGGGCGTATTGAATTGTGATTGCGGCAGGACTTCGATGTTTAAGTCGGCAAAGAGGCGGGAAAATTCTTTGAGTTTGCCTGCGTTGCCACTGGCAAGGACGATTTTTTCAAACATGGTTTTTCCTTAATGGTTTTCGGTTTGCTGCATACGAGCCATTTGTGCGCGTGCTTTGTGGCGGATGTAAAGGGCAAGGCTGCCGATTTGGGCAAAAACGGCGGCAAAGGCAAACAGAAAGGCGGCAACGGCGAATTGTTTGCTGTGAATGCTCAGAAGATAAGCGCCCAACAGAATCAGTACGATAAACATCAGGGTAAACAGGGCGGTCAGGAGCAGATAGGCTTTTTGTCGGGTCATGGCAGCTTGGATAAGTGGGAAAAATGTTCTGATTATAACGTCAGATTGGGAATTTGAAACCATGCCGGATTCGTTAAAAAGGCCGTCTGAATATTTCAGACGGCCTTAAGTCGAATAACGGATTAACGCAATTCTGTGTGCAGGCGGCCCAACAATGTAGAGGCATCGCTGCCTTTGTATGGGCTGCCGTCTTTGTTCAACAGATGGAGGCGTGCGCCATTTTTGATAGGCTCAATATACACGATGATTTCAGGATAAGTTTTTGGCGCTTCCGCTTTGCCTTTGCCAAATACGCGTTTGAACAGGCCCGGTTTTTTATTGGCAATTGCTTCGCCTTCGGTTGGCGCTTGTTGAACCAAGAAAGCGCGGCGTTCGGCATTTTGACCGATAACAGTCAGGCCGATGCGGTCAAGCGCAAGGGCGGTACGGCGCCAGTTGCGGCCGTAATCGCCAGCCAGCAACAGGGTACCGTTGTCCACACGTGCCAACTCAGAAGCATTGCTGCGGGCGGCAACGCTTTGGGTCAGAGCCTGTTCGGCTTGCTGACCGTCAACGCCCAAATATTGCATAAAGCGGGCGAGGAATGCGGCTTCGAGGTTAGGGTCGTTTTCACCCGGCTGCCACATCGTAGTGTCTTTTTTACGGTCGGCATAAACTTCTTTCATGCCTTTATGGGCGAAGAAGATGTCGGTTGAACTGTTTTTGCCTTGTTCGATGCGGATGATGAACTTGTCGCGTTCGCTGGTAGAGTAGATACCACCCAAGCCGACTTTATCCAACAGGCGGCGCAGGCTGTCTTGAGGGATTTTGGCTCGGTTTTCTGCCCACTCGGTTTCCATTTGACCGATGGCAGGTTCCTCAGATTTGATGTCGAAACCGTTTTCTTGCCAGAATACTTTCAGTAAAGGCCAAATTTCGCGAGGCGATTTGCCATCGACAACCAACCAGCGTTGGTTGCCGTCACGCTCAAGGCGTACGCCTTTAACGGATTTCAAGACTTCTGCATTGGCAGGTTGTTGTACAGCTTGAGTGCGGCGTTTGTTGAAGTCGCTGGCGCGGACGGCGCCGCTGCCTGCCGGTAATTGATAGAGGTTGCCTTGGTCTGGGTTGTTCAAATCAGGTGGTACTTCCAGTTTGACCAAGCGGTGTGATTGACTTTGATAGTCGAGTTTGGGTTGTTCTTTTTTGCTGCCGGAACAGGCAGTCATGCTAATCAGGGCGAGGGCTACTACGATGGGTTTGATATAGGTCATCTTGTTTTCCTGTGGATGAAGTTCTTAACAGGGAGGCCGTCTGAAAAGGGTGTTTGGGATTCAGACGGCCTTATTTCCGGATCAGATTTGTCCTGATTTTTCCAGAGCGGCTCGGACTTTGGCTTGACCGGCTTCGGTCAGTGCTACCAAAGGCAGACGAACATGGGGTTCGCATTTGCCCAATAGGCTCAGACCCCATTTGGGCGCGGCTGGGCTGGGCTCGCAGAACATGGTGTTATAAATTGGGGTAAGTTGCTCGTTTAGACGACGGGCGGTCGCAATATCGCCCTCAAGGGCGGCTCGGCACATGTCAGCAAAGAGTTTCGGTGCGACGTTGGCTGCGACGGTTACCACGCCATGACCGCCACACAGCATGAAAGGCAGGCCTGTAGGGTCATCGCCGGATAAAACGACAAAACCTTCAGGAACGCTGTTGATCAATTCGATGTTGTTGCCGATATTACCGCTGGCTTCTTTCACACCGACGATATTCGGAATCTCGGCCACACGTAAAATAGTGTCGTTGCTCATGCTGACGACGGTACGGCCGGGAACATTATAGATAACCATCGGAATCGAAGTGGCTTCGGCGATGGCTTTGAAATGTTGGTAAATGCCTTCTTGCGAAGGTTTGTTGTAGTAGGGAACAACAGATAAGGTATAGTCCGCACCGGCTTGCTCGGCGGCTTTGGAAAGGGCGATGGCTTCGACAGTGTTGTTGGCGCCTGTGCCGGCGATAACGGGAACGCGCTTGTTGACGTGTTTGACAGTGGCTTCAATAACGGCCAAATGTTCTTCGACAGGCAGGGTGGCTGACTCGCCGGTAGTGCCGACTGCGACGATGCCGTCGGTGCCGTTTTCAATGTGCCAGTCGATTAAGTCGTGAAGTTGTTCGTAGTTGATGCTGCCGTCTTGATTCATCGGAGTAATCAGGGCAACCAGACTGCCTTTTAACATACGGAAACCTTTAATTTTATGGTGTGGGTGGATTATGCAGTGGATTGTAGCTTACTTTGTTGTTTGTGTGAAACATATCCGCTAAGCGGCTTTGCCGTTTAATGGTGACTTGTCATTATCTTAATGAATAATACATTTTTAAATCATTGGTTTGTTTGTTTTGAGATGGAAAAATGATGTCAAGAATTAAAATGTGTTAAGGCGGTTTGAGGCCGTCTGAAAACGGCTGGGCGGAACTTTCAGACGGCCTGACGGTTTTGAATTTGCTGATACATTTCAAATTGGTTAAAATACGCATCTTAATATTTTTTAACGATTCTTGAGAGAAGGTTCAACATGTCAGGAATGACTGAAAAACAGGCGGAATCGCTTGATTTGGTTTATGGTTTGGAGGATAAGCCGCCGTTTGGGAATGCGTTGTTGAGTGCGGTTACGCACCTTCTGGCGATTTTTGTCCCGATGATTACTCCGGCACTGATTGTCGGCGGGGCGTTGGAGCTGCCGGTTGAAATGACGGCTTATTTGGTGTCGATGGCGATGGTGGCTTCCGGTGTCGGCACTTATTTGCAGGTCAACCGTTTCGGGCCGGTCGGTTCGGGTATGTTGTCGATTCAGTCGGTCAACTTCTCTTTTGTTACCGTGATGATTGCACTCGGTACCGGTATGAAAGAGGGCGGTTTGACTGAAGATGCGATGATTTCAACGCTTTTGGGCGTGTCCTTTGTCGGCGCGTTTTTGGTGTGCTTCTCCGCTTGGCTTTTGCCTTATTTGAAAAAAGTGATTACGCCGACTGTAAGCGGCGTGGTCGTTATGCTGATCGGCTTGAGCTTGGTACATGTCGGCATTACCGATTTCGGCGGCGGCTTCGGCGCGAAAGCAGACGGTACGTTTGGCTCGATGGAAAATTTGGGTTTGGCATCGCTGGTGTTGCTGATTGTATTGGTTTTCAACTGCTTGAAAAATCCATTGCTGCGTATGAGTGGTATCGCGGTAGGTTTGATTGTCGGTTATATTGTTGCGCTGTTTTTGGGCAAAGTGGATTTTTCTGCCCTGCATAATCTGCCGCTGATTACCCTGCCTGTTCCGTTTAAATATGGTTTTGCATTTGATTGGCACGCGTTTATCGTTGCCGGTGCGATTTTCTTGTTGAGTGTATTTGAGGCAGTTGGCGATTTGACGGCGACTGCGATGGTCTCCGAGCAGCCGATTGAGGGTGAGGAATACACCAAACGTCTGCGCGGCGGCGTATTGGCAGATGGTTTGGTGTCTGTGATTGCGACTGCGTTGGGCTCTTTGCCTTTGACTACTTTTGCGCAAAACAACGGCGTGATTCAAATGACCGGCGTGGCTTCGCGCCATGTGGGCAAATATATTGCGGCGATTTTGGTATTGTTGGGCTTGTTCCCTGTTATCGGCCGCGCGTTTACCACGATTCCGAGTCCGGTTTTGGGTGGTGCGATGGTGTTGATGTTCGGCCTGATTGCGATTGCCGGTGTGCGGATTTTGGTCAGCCACGGTATTCGCCGTCGTGAAGCGGTCATCGCGGCTACTTCTGTCGGTTTGGGTTTGGGCGTGGCGTTTGAACCGGAAGTGTTCAAAAACCTGCCGGTATTGTTCCAAAATTCAATTTCTGCCGGCGGTATTATGGCGGTATTGTTGAACTTGGTGTTGCCGGAAGACAAAACCGATAAAGCGGTTAAGGTGGAAACCGACAGTTTGGATCACTAAGCAAGCTTTATTCAAAGGCCGTCTGAAGTTTCAGACGGCCTTTGGTTTTTCAGCTATAATATTGTTTTTATTTGTTATCCGAGTGGTTCGGATAGCTCTACCCGGAAAGGTTTTATATGACGGTTTATTCACTTTTTATCACTTGTCCTCGCGGTTTGGAAGCACCTTTGACGCAGGAACTTGAAAACATGGCATGTCAGGATATCCGCGCTGTTGACGGCGGTGTGGCATGTAAAGGCACGATGGAGCAGGTGTATCGCATCAACCTGCATTCGCGCGTTGCCAGCCGTGTTTTGCTGCGCTTGACCAAAGGCGGTTATCGCAACGAACACGATATCTACAAACTGGCACGAAATCTGCATTGGACAGGTTGGTTTAAGCTGGAGCAGACCTTTAAAGTCAAAGTTGAAGGCAAGCGCGCCAATGTGAAAAGCCTGGATTTTGTCGGTTTAAAGATCAAAGATGCCGTCTGTGATGCCTTCCGGGATATTTATGATGCGCGTCCGAGCGTGGGCAAAATCAACCCCGATATCCGCATTCATGCCTTTATCGATGAGCGCAATGTGGAAATCTTTATCGATACTTCCGGCGAAGCACTCTTCAAACGCGGCTATCGTCAGGATACAGGCGAAGCGCCATTGAGGGAAAATTTGGCGGCAGGTTTGCTGCTTTTGGCAGGCTATGACGGTACGCAGCCTTTCCAAGACCCGTTTTGCGGCAGTGGCACGATTGCCATTGAGGCTGCATGGATTGCGACACACCGTGCGCCGGGCTTGATGCGCCGTTTCGGTTTTGAAAAACTGCAAAACTTCGACAAAGAAAAATGGCAAGCCCTGCGCCGTGAGGCTGAAAAACAAATCAAACCGGCCGCCGCGCCAATTTCCGGCAGCGACAACGACCGTTATATGATCCGTGCCGCATTGGCCAATGCCCAAGCCGCCGAAGTGGATAATTTCATCCGCTTTGACGTGCAAGATGCGCAGGCTGCGCGACCAAACGGCGAACACGGCATTATGATTTCCAATCCGCCTTATGGCGTGCGTCTTGCCGAAATTCAGGCTTTACAGGCGCTTTATCCTCAACTGGGCACATGGTTGAAACAGCATTACGCAGGCTGGCTTGCCGGAATGTTGACCGGCGATCGCGATATGCCGAAATTTATGCGCCTTTCTCCGAAGCGTAAGATTCCACTGTTCAATGGCAACTTGGATTGCCGATTGTTTTTGATGGATATGGTTAAAGGCTCAAATCGGGGCTAAAACCTGAAATAGAGGCCGTCTGAAAGATGATTTCAGACGGCCTTTTTTGTTTTATTTATATAGACTTTGCCATAACGGAGTTTGCTTCTCGTATTTTAATTTCAGGCCGTCTGAATCGTGTTTAGACGGCCTTTTTATTGGTATAAAGTTGAACTTAATATAGTAATTTACAATTGGTTAAATAACAAAAATCTATTATATGGATAAAATTCATTGTTAAATAAAAATACCATATCTAGTAGTATTGTGTTTTAATTCGCACCATATCTTGTGTTTATGGTATTGCAATGAGCAGCTTGAAATTTACAGTTGAGCAAATTGTTTGGCAGGAAGTGCCAGGCGAAGTGTCGCTGGCATTTCTGTTTTCAGGCTGTCCGCTGCGTTGCAAAGGTTGCCACAGTGCCGATACATGGAAAGAGGGTATCGGCACAGAATTGACCGAGGAGTATTTAAAAGGCCGTCTGAAACGCTATCGCGGATTAATCAGCTGTGTGTTGTTTATGGGCGGGGAGTGGCAACCGAAAGCCTTGCAGAAAATGCTGGTCATTGTGAAGCAGGCGGGTTTAAAAGCCTGCTTGTACACTGGCCTGGAACGTGAAGAGTTGGAGGCGGTTTCAGACGGCATCCTGCCTTATCTGACGTATCTGAAAACCGGCCGCTGGCAGATGGAGCTGGGCGGCTTGGACAGCCCGACAACCAATCAGAAGTTTATCGATTTGCGCACGGGCGAGGTATTGAACCGCTTGTTCATCAAAGACAAACCTATGCCCAAAGTTTTTCCAGTGGCTTCAATTTAGCCTGGTGCTGTATTGCACTGATTTAAATTGAATTTATTGTATTCGCTGACAGCGATGTTTCAGACGGCCTGACCGTCATTGCTTGATAAATCATCCAAACCTTACAGGAGAATTAACATGATTCGGCTGCATCCCGAGCAGTTAAACGGCAAACTGCAATTCATGCACGACTACATCAGCGCGCAAAACGCGGCGGACGGTTCGAAAATGGACGCCAACGCCAACGTTACCCAGAAAAACATCGCCACGATGGAAGCGGAAATCATGAAAGACTTTTTCGTGCAGATTAACCGCGCCCAAGTGTCGCGCAAAATCGCCGAAATTTTCGACCAATCCGTTGCCGACGAATACATCCGCCAGATTGAGGCGCATGAGATTTATGTGCACGACGAAACCAGCCTCAAGCCTTATTGTGTGTCGGTTACGCTGTATCCCTTCCTGCTCGACGGGTTAAGCAAACTCGGCGGTGAATCCAAGGCGCCGCAGCATCTAGCTTCGTTTTGCGGTTCGTTTATCAACCTGGTGTTTGCTATCAGCGCGCAGTTCGCCGGCGCGGTGGCGACGGTGGAATTTCTGACCTATTTCGACTACTTTGCCCGCAAAGACTACGGCGACGATTATTTGGAAACACACGGCAAAGAAATCGCCAACCACATGCAGCAGGTGGTGTACAGCATCAACCAGCCTGCCGCTGCGCGGGGCTATCAGAGCGTGTTTTGGAATATTTCCGTTTACGATCAATACTATTTCGACGCGATGTTCGGCGATTTCGTCTTCCCCGATTTCAGCAAACCGGTCTGGACGAGCGTGGCGAAGCTGCAAAACTTCTTCCTCAAATGGTTCAATCAGGAACGCACCAAAGCCGTTTTGACCTTCCCCGTCGTTACCGCTGCGATGCTGACCGATGGCGGCAAATGCAAAGACACCGTGTTCGCCGACGAAATGGCGAAAGAGTTGGCGGAAGGAAATTCCTTCTTCGTTTATCTTTCCGACAACCCCGACTCGTTGGCTTCCTGCTGCCGTCTGCGCAACGCCATTGAAGACCGCACCTTCAGCTACACCCTCGGCGCGGGCGGCGTAGCGACCGGTTCCATCAACGTCATCACCATCAATATGAACCGGCTGGAACAAGACGGGCGCGACCTTGCCGCCGAAGTCGCCAAAATCCATAAATACCAATATGCCTACCGCAAACTGATGGAAGAATACCAAGCCGCCGGAATGCTGCCCGTTTACGATGCAGGTTTCATCACGCTGGACAAACAGTTCCTCACCATCGGCATCAACGGCATGACGGAAGCCGCCGAATCGCAAGGCATCAAAGTCGGCTACAACGACGACTATATCAACTTCGTCCAAGGCCGTCTGAAAACCATATTCGAAGCCAACCAAGCCGCCAGCAAGCACTACGGCGTGAAGTTCAACACCGAGTTCGTCCCCGCCGAAAACCTCGGCGTGAAAAACGCCAAATGGGACAAAGCCGACGGCTACAAAGTCAGCCGCGAATGCTACAACTCCTATTTCTACGTCGTCGAAGACGAAGAAATCAACGCGCTCGACAAATTCCTGCTGCACGGCAAAGAACTGGTGGACTGGCTCGACGGCGGCTCCGCGCTGCACCTGAACCTCGACGAAGCACTGCCCGAATCCGGCTACCGCTCGCTCTTGGACATCGCCGCACAAACAGGCTGCAACTACTTCTGCGTGAACGTGCGCATCACCATTTGCAACGAATGCGGCCATATCGACAAACGCACCCTGCACGCCTGTTCCGCCTGCGGTTCGCACGACATCGACTACGGCACCCGCGTCATCGGCTATCTGAAACGCGTATCTGCATTCAGTAGCGGACGGCGCAAAGAACACGCGCTCAGACATTATCACCGTAAAGCGGCGTAATCGTTAAAAAAGGATTACTTACAAAAGCGAAGGCCGTCTGAAATTTCAGACGGCCTTTAGGATGTTTGGATAGACTGATTCTTTCAATGATATGATTTTAATTAAATTAAACAACAATACTTGACACTTTAATATAATGAATTAACATATAATCTCCTTTAACTCAAACTCGAAAAAAAGCGAGAGACATATGAAAACATCAGCTTTATTAGCAGCTTTATTGGCAGCCCTGTCCCTGTCAGCATGCGGCGGCGGTTCAGGCTCATCTTCTTCTGCCGTTTGTGACGAGTACGAAAAAGCATTTGCCGAAGCAACTAAAGACGTAGATGCCGCAACCAAAGACATGATGCAAAAATCTTTCGAACAAACCAAAGAAGCCCTGAAAAACCTGCCTGCAGACCAACGCGATGCAACTTGTAAAACTTCTTTGGACGCTTTGAAAGGCGTTCCTGCTGCCGAAACTCCTGAAGACAAAGCCGAAGAAGCCAAAGATGCTGCTGAAGAGGCTAAAGAAGACGCAAAAGACGCAGCGGAAGATGCCAAAGAAGCTGCTGAAGATGCTAAAGAAGAAGCTAAATAATATAAATAGCTTTATTGAAAAACGGATTCCAATAATTTGGAATCCGTTTTTTGTTGTGTGAGTTAGGGTAGTTATTTTAGATAAAGCTTTTTCAGTTTTCAGACGGCCATTTCTCATGCCATCTGAAAGCGTTAGTTTTAACTAAGTTGAAATTTACAACAGCAAGCCGTCAATCAAGCAACCGAGTGCGTGCGTACCGCACACACCCTACGCGTTGGTCTTGAAGTTCCTCATGATTCATGGGTAGGGTATGTGGCGCAGCCACGCACGCGGTCGGTAGTTTTTTATAGCATTTACTCCCCAAAACTCATTACCGCTGTTTCTTTTGTGCCGCCCCAATCCAACGGCAGCCATCCATCCCGCACATAACGGTGAAACGACGAAAACGCCCAATCGCGGACATTGCCGCACAATCCATGTTTGACGGGATTGAAATGGATATAGTCTGCGCAACGTTGCAAATCCGTTTCGTCACGCACGGTGTGTTCATAAAAACGCCGTTGCCAAATACCGCGTTCGTTCCTCCGTTGTTTGCTGGCAGACAGGTTTTCGGCATGAGGGAAATGGGCGGAGAATTTGGTTTTAATCAGCCGCCAGCGCAGGGAGTAATCCGCATTGTCGGGCGGCAGCGTCCAAATGGCGTGAATATGGTTCGGCAGCACGCATACGGCGACGGTTTCAAAGGGATATTGTTTTTGCACATCCATATAAGCCGCGCGCAATAAGTCAATATGTTCGACAAGCAGGCGCGATTTTGGATCGGCGAGTTTGACGGTGAAAAAGAATGTGCCGCCGGCAATGAAGTTTCTGCGATAACGCGCCATAGGATTTTTGTTTGTGGTTTGGGTGTTGGAGAAGGAATGGCTTGTTTTTTAAGGTTTTAACTTCGTTGAAGCTGATGTTTTCAGACGGCATTGGAGGCCGTCTGAAAACATCAGCTTCAACGAAGTTAAAAGTTGAAACGGCAAACCGTCAATCAAACAACCGCGTGCGTGCGTACCGCACACACCCTACGCGTTGATTTTGAAGTTCCGCGTAATTCACAGGTAGGGTGTGTGGCGTAGCCACGCACGCGGTCGGTTGGGTATGCAGGCTACGGCTTGCTGAAGGTGGGGTTTCAGGCTGTTTTTTGGGGTTGTTTAAAAGGGTTATAGGTTGGGTTACCAAGCCCAACAAAACAGGTGGATTTTACGGTTTTGTTGGGTCGCACCCCAACCTACGCTTGCTTGCTCGGTGGAGAGATTGGGGTTTCAGACGGCGTTTGAGGCTGTCTGAAAGGATTGTAGGTTGGGTTGTAAACCCCAAAAAACAGATGAATTTTATGGTTTTGTTGGATCTTAACCCAACCCACATTTGCTACTATTTTATTTTTGTTTTTCCGAACCTAAAAATGCCAAACCCAGCATCTCTTTCCGATATGTATCATTTTGAAAATCTATGCCCCATTGACTCTCCATAAATTTTAACATTTTTAATCCTCTATTTAGGATTTCCTCAGGTGTCCAATCAGCAATTTTTGAGACTTCATTCTCAGAAAATCCACCATTATAATATCCAGATTCACCATTTCTACCGCCTTTCTTATTAGGAAATGGTAAATTAGATAAACTCGAATTTTTAGCTTTGGAGAGAGCTAACAAATTTCCAAGAGAGTCTCTTAATGCTTTTTTCTTTTTAGGGTAGCTAGAGTAAGCTGAAAATTTATCTCTCCAATAGGGTGATTTAGGGCTTTGCGGATATATATGCTCAATAGTTATATAATCTTTGGGACTCTCGACAAACCCATCCCATATGATTTTTTCTCTTTCTGATTTTGATTTACTTTGTAAATACTGTTCATATTCATACAAAAAATAAGGCAAGTTTGGCCATTTATAAAATCCCCTATCTTTAAATTGCTGAATAATTGTTGTTAATATATTAGGTGCTTTAATTAATGATATGGTTCTATCATTTATTTCTTTAATAATTTTATCTGATTGAGTTCCATTATGATGCAATTTTATTGCCATTTCCCATAAATTACTCTCCCCTAGTAAGTATGCACCTCCCCAAGTAATCAATCCTGAAATAAAAATTAATCTTTCTATAGCTTTTAGAAAATATATCCTTTTTTCTTCAGAATGTTCATTATGAAGAAATGATAGAATTAATGGATATGCAGCTCGAGACTCTTCTAATCTATTTATTTTTTGGAGCAAATCTTCAATTGGTTTTCCTAACCCACTATTTATGGGGTTAAACATTTTGTACCAAATATCCACAGCTTCCTGTAAGGAGCGCACATAATCATAAATAAAATTAATAGTTATCTTTTTATTGTTGCCTGGTTCATCATATATTCTTTTAGAGACAAATCTTTTTTCTAGCAAATTTGTTGCATAATCAATTCGGCTATAATACCATCTACGAGAGTAAAATATATCATTATCACCATCTTTAATTTCAGACAAAATTTCATCACCAAAATACATAATATAATGGTTCCTTAAGAATAAATCATCATCTAATGGATGAGATTTATTTCTGCCTAAGCTGTGATAGATAGTTTTCCAACAATCGTTTATCGATTTTCTTAGGTGGATTCTTTCTGTTTCTTCAGCTTGAATTTTTAACGATAGATAAATTAATCTGTTTTTTAATAATTCCAAATAAGATAATGGCTTTCCTCTATTATTCATGGTTTCAAAAGCAACGCATACATCAACATCTTCAGTAATCGTAAAAATATTAAAAAGCAGTTGCTGTGTAATTTTCTTATATAACTTTTCTAGCTGATTAATGTTCATCTTCTTCAACCTAGAAATAAAAAATTGTTTTGCATTTTCTAGGTTTTGAGTATAAATAGTTTCTTCACCAATATTAGAAGTGGATTTCTCAAGAAATATTTTTGTTTTTAAAAATTCATAACTTGGATTATCTTTCTCATATCCAAAAATATACGATCGAGATATTCCTGTATCTTTCGAGTCAAAAATAAATTTTTTCTGAATATCTTTTCGATCTGTATAGTTTAAACTCTCATTATTATTGATTCTTTCTAAAATTGATTGGATTAAAATTATAGAAGTAGTGAGGCGTTGCTGACCATCTACGACAAAGTATGGTTGATAATTTTTGGAATTAATTATCCACAAATCATCCTCCCATTTGTTATAAATTTCAGGGTGAACATCTTCTAATGTTAGAACTCCTATATAGTGATTATGACCAATTCCTAATTGTTCTAAATCATTCCAAAAATCTTGTAATTGCTTATCAGTCCAAGCATACCCACGTTGATAGTCAGGAATTCGAAATAAACGTTCAGTAAAAATTTTAGATAAAGTTAATAATTGATTATCCATGCTATATCCTTTACTTATTTCAATGAAAAATAATTTATTTACTGGAACAGGATTATATCATTTTTTAGATAGTATTTCTTTCAAATACTTACCTGTGTAACTTCCTTCTACTTTCATAACACTCTCAGGCGTCCACTCCGCAATAA